>JAQFVI010000338.1 GCA_029439495.1 Caballeronia sp. BR6202001590007 | reverse complement strand
TGAAACCATTTAAACAAATTGTGGGCGAATTGACCTGAGGCCGCCGTAACAAAGTGTTTCATATTGTAAAACAAGCCAGATAAGTCTCTCAGGCAATTTTCTCGCGTAAATCTGCGCTATGGCAAACATATATTGTCCGTAATTCGCCTGATTTATTCGATCGACTGAGTTCGCTGCCAAAATGCCGCTTTTCTGGCGACTGCGCGCAAAGGGATTTTCCGCGAAAATCGCACGGGCGAACGTATGAAATCGATTTGCAGAATCGGTCGCGAGCCATTTTTCTTTATCTAAAACACGTGTTCTGGAGCCTTCGTATGACGATCGACGCTTCGCTGCTCGCCTAGCTCGCCTATTACCGCGCTGTCTACGACGCTTTTCCGGATCTCGTCCCCGACGCAGACGCGAAAGCGATCCGTCAGCGATTCAGCGACGTGGCGAAAGCATTCGGGCGCAATCGCGTCGAAGGCGTCGCCATCGAAAACCTCGACATTGCCCTCGACGATCGTACGCTCGTGGCACGCATCTATCGTCCCGAAGCCGCGCCGCAGCCGTTGCCGCTGATCGTCTACTTTCACGGCGGCGGCTGGGTCGTCGGCGATCTCGATACGCACAACGCGCTGGCCGCTCAATTCGCGCACGAGTCGCAATGCGCGGTCGCGAGCATCGATTACCGGCTTGCCCCGGAACATCCGTTTCCCGCTCCGTGCGACGACGTGCTGGATGCGCTGCCCTGGCTCGCCGAACATCGATCGCGGCTCGGTTTCGCTTCGGACCGCCTCGCGGTCGGCGGCGACAGCGCGGGCGCGCATCTGTCGGTCGTCGCGACGCGCGGCGCGAACGAGTGCGTCGCCGGGCTCGTCGGACTGCAACTGCTGCTTTATCCGGTGATGCGCCGCCAGTTCGACAGCCCGAACTGCATCGCCAACGCGGACGGTCCTGGTCTGACCAACGACGAAATGAAGTGGTACTGGGAGCAGTTCCTCTCCGGCGTCACGCCCGACGACCACGACGTTCGCGCCTTTCCGCTCGCCGAGCCCTACGAACGGACGCCCGCGCGGGCGATCGTCGTCGCGGCGGCCTACGATCCGCTCTATGATGACGCCCACGAACTCAAGCGCTTCCTCGAAGCGAACGGCGGAAGTGTCGAACTGATCGACGCGCCGGACATGACGCACGGGTTCGGGCACATGTACACGCGTTCGGAGGTGACGCGCGGCTGGTTGTACCTCATCGGCAAGCGCGCCGGCGCATTGCTGCGCGCCTGACGACCAAACCGCCTCTTCAGCCATTTGTCCACGACAGCCTGAAACTCGCCCGTCGAACGGGCGAGATGCAGCCACTGATCGACGTACTGCTGCCACGCGACGTCCCCGCGCGGCAGCAGATACGCCTTCTCGCCGAACTGGAACGGCTTGTCCGGATGCACCGAACACAGTCCGGGATTGAGCTTTTGCTGAAGCAGCGTCTCTGAGGCATTGGTGACCATCACGTCCGCCTTGCCATCCAGGATCTGCTTGAAGATCGTCACGTTGTCGGGATATTCGATGAGCTGCGAATGCGAGAAGAACTGTTTCGCGAACTTCTCGTTCGTGCCGCCCGGATTGACGATGGTGCGTACGTTCGGCTGATCGATCTGTTCAACCGTTTGATACTTGTCCTTGTCCTCGCAGCGCACGATCGGCGTCTTGACGTCTTCCACTTCCATATAGGGCGCGGTGAAGAACGCGCGCTTTTGCCGCTCGAGCGTCGTCGACACGCCGACCACGGCGATGTCGCATTTCGCGAGGGTGTCGTTCATCAGGTTCGACCACGAGGTCTTCACGAACTCGGCCTTCGCCCCGAGCGACTTCGCAAGGCTGTCCGCGAGGTCTATGTCAACACCTTCGAACTGTCCGTCCGGCTTCAGAAACGTGTACGGCTTGTAGTCGCCCGTCGTGCAGACGCGCAGCACGCGATTCGCGAATACCTGATCCAGATGCGAAGGCGGCGCGAGCGGCAAGGGCGTGCTCGACGGCAGCGGTTTCGCCGCCGACACCGAGCCGGTTTCGACGGTCTGCGCCTGCGCGGCGGACACGGTAGCGGCAGAACATAACACCGCGAGCGCGACGGCGCGGCTGATCGACGTACTTTTCATCGAGATTTCCGTTTTATGGTTGTGATGGCCCGTCGATCATAACGACCGCCCACCGATCTGAACACTCGGCCGAACGGCATAGGCGTGAACCCATCTGCAGACCGTAATAACCGTCCTGCCTCAAAGTAAACGCCTGCCCGCTCCGGTAGAATGGGTAATTCTTCGCCTTCAGCATCGATCGAGCGACGTGGCACACACACTCCAGAACGACACCTTCCTTCGCGCGCTGCTGCGCCAGCCAACCGACTACACGCCCATCTGGCTGATGCGCCAGGCAGGCCGGTATCTGCCGGAATACAACGCGACGCGTACGCGCGCCGGCAGTTTCCTCGGCCTCGCCAAAAGCCCCGATTATGCGACCGAAGTGACGCTTCAGCCGCTCGACCGCTATCCGCTCGATGCGGCAATCCTGTTCTCCGACATTCTCACCATCCCCGACGCGATGGGCCTCGGCCTGACCTTCGTCCAGGGCGAAGGTCCGCGTTTCGAGCGCACCGTGCGCACCGAAGACGACGTGAAGCTGCTCGCGGTGCCGGACATCGGCGTGACGCTTTCCTATGTCACCGATGCCGTCAGCCAGATCCGCCGTGCGCTCGCCGACGCGCGGGGCCGTCAGCGCGTGCCGTTGATCGGCTTCTCCGGCAGCCCGTGGACGCTCGTGTGCTACATGGTCGAAGGCGGCGGCTCGGACGATCATCGCACCGTGAAGTCGATGGCCTATGCGCGGCCGGACCTGATGCATCGCGTTCTCGACATCAACGCGCAGGCCGTGACGGCCTATCTGAACGCGCAGATCGAAGCCGGCGCGCAGGCGGTCATGATCTTCGATACGTGGGGCGGCGCGCTAGCCGATGGCGCCTATCAACGCTTTTCGCTCGACTACATCGCGAAGGTCGTCGCGGGCCTGAAGCGCGAACACGACGGCGCGCGCGTGCCGGTCATCACCTTTACGAAGGGCGGCGGGCTCTGGCTCGAACCGATTGCGTCGACGGGCGTCGATGCCGTCGGTCTCGACTGGACCATGAATCTCGGTGTCGCGCGGGAGCGGGTCGGCGCGCGCGTCGCGCTGCAGGGAAACATCGATCCGAGCGTGCTGTTCGCGCCGCCGTCGGTCATTCGCATGGAAGCACGCAGCGTGCTGGAGAGTTTCGGCAATCATCCGGGGCACGTCTTCAACCTGGGCCACGGCATTTCGCAGTTCACGCCGCCCGAGCACGTCGCGGAGCTGGTGGACGAGGTTCATCGCCATAGCCGGGCAATGCGCGCGGCTCAATCGACACGCTGAACGGACGTTCGGACGCTTGCTGCGCTGCGGTAATCCCGCACTGCACCGGTTCCGCACCAAACTGATGCGACTGTCCGAAACACCTGCCGCGAGCGGGATCGAAAGATGTCAATGGCGCACTTATACACATTTCATTCGCTGCGGCGCGCCATCAGACATATGGCCGCGCAGCAGCCATAAAACCTCGCTATGTGCGTGCTAAACGCCTGATTTCAGGCATGTTTATGAGGCTTACCCTAAGTGTGGGCCAGCGCGCACAAGATATTCCTGACACGGTTTGCGGCGACGGTGAAAGAACTTCTCAACAAAGTTATCCACAGGGCTGTGGAAAGCGGCAGAAACTTAAAAAATAATCTGCGTTTACCGTCGATTCTGATGTTTCACTTTAACTTCGCGGCGCTCGACGCCGGATTACCGTTGCATCCCTTGTCTGCACGCATCTGGCGCAAGGCAATCGATGGCTAACGTCTTCGTGCGGGTCGCCATCGATCAGCCCATGCCAGCGCTGTTCGATTACCGGTACGCGCTGGCTGCGCCGCCCGTGCCCGGCATGCTGGTGCAGGTGCCGTTCGGACGCCGGGAAGTCGTCGGGCTGATCTGCGAGGTGACGGATACCACCGACGTGCTTGTGGACAAGCTGCGCGCCGTTGCCGCCGTCTGCAACGGCCTCGCGCCGCTGAGCGCCGACTGGATCGCGCTCGCCGCGTTCGCCGCCGATTACTATCAGCGCGGTCTCGGCGAAGTCGCGTTGCCCGCGCTGCCGCAGGCGCTGCGCGATGCGTCCCGCTGGTCGCGTCTGCTGGCCGTCGAGCCGCGTTACCGGATGCTGTCCGCCGGGCACGAGAGTTTACCCGAAAGTTTACCTTCGCGGGCAAGCGCGTTGCGCCAGCTTGCCGAAACGCTCGCGGATGCGCCTTCGCTCGGCCTGTCCGATGCCCGCGCGCTTCACCCGAAAGCCGGCACGACGCTCGACGAGTGGTTGACGCGCGGCTGGGTGGAACTCGCGCCCGCCGTCGAGGCCACGCCTGCCGCGGTCCAGACCGACGCCGCGCCGACGCTGCCGGTGCTGCCGGTGCTCACCGCCGAACAGCGCGACGCCATCGACGCGATCTCGGATGCGCGCGGATTCGCCCCGTTTCTGCTGCACGGCGTGACCGGCAGCGGCAAGACCGAGGTCTATCTGCACGCGCTGGCCGCGCTGCTTGCCGCGAAGCCGAACGCGCAAGCGCTCGTCCTCGTGCCCGAAATCAATCTGACGCCGCAGTTCGAAGCCGCTTTTCGCGCGCGTTTTTCGGCGCTTGCCGACGGTTCCATCGTCACGATGCACAGCGGTCTCGCGGAAGGCGAACGCGCCCGCAACTGGCTCGCAGCGCATACGGGCGGCGCGCGGATCGTGCTCGGCACGCGTCTGGCGATCCTCGCGTCGATGCCGGCGCTTGCCGCAATCGTCGTCGACGAAGAGCACGATCCCGCATACAAGCAGCAGGAAGGGCTGCGCTATTCCGCACGCGATCTGGCGATCTATCGCGCGAAACAACTCGGCATTCCGGTCGTGCTCGGCTCGGCGACGCCGTCGCTCGAAAGCTGGTGGCAAGCCGAGCAGGGCCGTTATACGCGGCTCACGCTGACGCGCCGCGCCGTCGCGGATGCGGCCTTGCCGAGCGTGCGGCTCGTCGATCTGGAAGAAGAACGCAGGCGCGGCTGGGCTTCGGTGGAAGGCTTGTCGGGTCCGCTGATCGCCGCGCTGAAGACACGCCTCGAGCGCGGCGAACAAAGCCTCGTGTTCCTGAACCGGCGCGGCTATGCGCCGATCCTGTCGTGCGAGGCATGCGGCTGGGTCGCCGGCTGCCCGCGCTGCAGCGCCTACGCCGTGCTGCACAAGCCGGNTTGCGGCAACATCGATATCGCGCCGATGGGGCGCGGCACGCAGCGCATCGAGGAATCGCTTGCGGCGGTCGTGCCGGGCGCGCGCATATTGCGTATCGATGCCGACAGCACGCGTCGCAAAGGCAGCGCGCAGGCGCTATTCTCCAATGTCCACGCGGGCGAGATCGACATCCTGGTCGGCACGCAGATGATTGCGAAGGGCCACGACTTCCGGCGCGTGACGCTGGTCGGCGTGCTGAATGCCGATACCGCGCTGTTTTCACACGATTTCCACGCGAGCGAACGCCTCTTCGCGCAACTGACGCAAGTCAGCGGACGCGCGGGCCGTGCCGGCCTGCCGGGCGAAGTGCTGATCCAGACGTGCTATCCACGGCACGCGCTCTNCGCACGCCTGCCGCCGTTCGTCTATCAGGCGATGCTGCGCGCTGAAGGCCGCACGCTGGAAGCCGNCGGTGTACGACGCCGTGCCGCTCACCATCGTCAAGGTATTCAATGTGCACCGCGCGCAGTTGCTGCTCGAAAGCGGATCGCGCGCGGCTTTGCAGGCTGCCCTGCGTGCGTGGCAGCCGGTGCTGCGTTCGCTCAAGGGTGTGCTGCGGTGGAATGTGGAAGTCGATCCGCTCGACGTATGAAGGCGGTCGCAGCCGGTGGAAGCCGGCGAGACCGGTTTCGTTCAAACCTCGACGCGCAGCGATTCCGCTGCGCGGGCCGGTGCGGCCTCTTCGTGCGCTTCTTCGCTGCGATCGAGACGCGGCGAGGCACCACGCACGAACAACACGACGCAAAGCGCCAAAATTGCCCAGACGGCGGCAATCATCATCCAAGTGCTCATGCTTTTTATTCTCCTGAGAGCCGCGGTGGTCCATCCGCGGTGAAGCACGCCGACGGCGCGCGCCATCTTTATATCGGCCGAACCCAGGGTTTCCCTTAGGGGTTGTCCCAAAATTTTCAGACTAGGGAAGCACTAGGCGACAAACGCCATCCGCCAATCCGGCGCAGGTCGCGCAAAGCCTTGTCGCACAAGGGTTTAGTCGTGGTGCAACCAAGTCGAAATTGTCGGTTGCACTTTTTTGCGGAGTACGATTCACCCACTTTTCAAGTCTTCCGCCGGGGAATGCGACCGGCAAACGAAGGAAATATGGCGAGCACAACTCTTGGCGTCAAAGTCGACGATCTCCTGCGCACCCGGCTGAAAGACGCCACCACGCGACTGGAGCGCACTCCGAACTGGCTGATCAAACAGGCGATCTTCGCGTATCTGGAGCGCATCGAGCATGGCCAGTTGCCGCCCGAGTTGTCCGGCGCAAACGGGTCGTCCGAACTGAGCAATGCTGCCACCGCCGATCACGACGAAGCCGGCGCGCCAACGCCCTTTCTCGATTTCGCGCAGAACGTGCAACCGCAATCGGTGCTGCGCGCGGCGATCACGGCGGCGTATCGCCAGCCGGAGCCCAAGTGCGTGCCGTTTCTGATCGGTCAGGCGCGCCTGCCGGCTCATGTCGGCATCGAAACCGGCAAGCTCGCGACCCGGCTCGTCGAGGCGCTGCGCAAGAAGAGTTCGGGCGGCGGCGTCGAAGGTCTGATCCACGAGCTCTCGCTGTCGAGCCAGGAAGGCGTCGCGCTGATGTGCCTCGCCGAAGCGCTGCTGCGCATTCCCGACCGCGCGACGCGCGATGCGCTGATCCGCGACAAGATCAGCAAGGGCGACTGGCGTTCGCACATGGGACAGGCGCCGTCGCTGTTCGTGAACGCGGCGACCTGGGGCTTGATGATCACCGGCAAGCTCGTCACGACCAATAGCGAAGCGGGCCTCAGTTCGGCGCTCACGCGCATGATCGGCAAGGGCGGCGAGCCGCTGATCCGCAAGGGCGTCGACATGGCGATGCGCCTGATGGGCGAGCAGTTCGTCACCGGCGAAACCATTTCCGAAGCGCTCGCGAACAGCTGCAAGCTCGAGGCGCGCGGTTTCCGCTACTCCTACGACATGCTCGGCGAAGCCGCGACCACGGAAGAAGACGCGCAGCGCTACTGCGCGTCCTACGAACAGGCGATCCACGCGATCGGCAAGGCGGCCGGCGGACGCGGGATCTACGAAGGCCGGGGCATTTCGATCAAGCTGTCGGCGCTGCATCCGCGCTATTCCCGCGCGCAGCAGGAACGCACGATGAGCGAACTGCTGCCGCGCGTGCGCGCGCTCGCGCTGCTGGCGCGCCGCTATGACATCGGCCTGAATATCGACGCGGAAGAAGCCGATCGACTGGAACTGTCGCTCGATCTGCTCGAAGCGCTGTGCTTCGATGCCGAACTCGCGGGCTGGAACGGCATCGGCTTCGTCGTGCAGGCTTATCAGAAGCGCTGCCCGTTCGTCATCGACTATCTGATCGATCTCGCGCGCCGCAGCCGCCATCGACTGATGATCCGCCTCGTCAAAGGCGCGTACTGGGATTCGGAAATCAAGCGAGCGCAGGTCGACGGTCTCGAAGGCTATCCGGTCTACACGCGCAAAATCTACACCGATATTTCATATCTCGCGTGCGCGAAGAAGCTGCTCGGCGCGCCCGATGCCGTCTATCCGCAATTTGCGACGCACAACGCCTACACGGTGTCGGCGATCTATCATTTCGCGGGCCAGAACTACTATCCCGGCCAGTACGAGTTCCAGTGCCTGCACGGTATGGGCGAGCCGCTGTACGAAGAAGTCACCGGCCGCGACAAGTTGAACCGCCCGTGCCGCGTGTATGCGCCAGTCGGCACGCATGAGACGCTGCTCGCGTATCTCGTGCGCCGCCTGCTCGAAAACGGCGCGAATACGTCGTTCGTGAACCGCATCGCCGACGAAACCATTCCGGTGAAGGACCTCGTGCGCGATCCGATCGAAGAGGCGCAGGACATCGTGCCGCTCGGCGCGCCACACGCGAAAATCTCGCTGCCGCGTCAGTTGTACGGCGACGAGCGTCCCAACTCGATGGGTCTCGACCTGTCGAACGAACATCGTCTGGCGTCGCTGTCGTCGGCGCTGCTGGCGAGCGCGAACCATCCGTGGCTCGCACAGCCGATGCTCGGAGGCGACGATCCCGGCAACGGCGTCGCGCGCGACATCCGCAATCCGGCGGATTTGCGCGATCTCGTCGGCACGGTGATCGAGGCATCGGCGAAACAGGTGAACGCAGCGATTTCGCACGCGGTGGCCGCCGCGCCGATCTGGCAGGCGACGCCGGTGAACGAGCGCGCCGACTGCCTGTCGCGCGCCGCCGATCTGCTCGAAGCGCAGATGCACACGCTGATGGGCCTCGTCGTGCGCGAAGCGGGCAAGTCGCTGCCGAACGCGATCGCCGAGATTCGCGAAGCGATCGACTTCCTGCGTTATTACGCGTCGCAGATTCGCGCCGAGTTCTCCAACGATAAGCATCGCCCGCTCGGTCCGGTCGTCTGCATCAGCCCGTGGAACTTCCCGCTGGCGATCTTCATGGGTCAGGTCGCGGCCGCGCTCGCCGCCGGCAGTCCGGTGCTCGCGAAGCCCGCCGAGCAGACGCCGCTGATCGCCACGCAAGCCGTGCGCATCCTGCGCGAAGCGGACGTGCCGGCGGGCGCGGTGCAACTGCTACCGGGCAACGGCGAAACCGTCGGCGCGGCGCTGGTCGCCGATCCGCGCACGCGCGCCGTGATGTTCACCGGCTCGACCGAAGTCGCGCGCCTCATCAACAAGACGCTGTCAGAACGCCTCGACCCGGACGGCCGTCCGATCCCGCTGATCGCCGAAACCGGCGGCCAGAACGCCATGATCGTCGATTCGTCGGCGCTCGCGGAACAGGTCGTCGCGGACGTATTGCAGTCGTCGTTCGATTCCGCCGGCCAGCGCTGCTCCGCGCTGCGCGTGCTGTGTCTGCAGGACGACGTCGCGGACCGCACGCTCGAAATGCTGACCGGCGCAATGAAGCAGCGCGCGCTCGGCAATCCGGATCGGCTGTCGATCGATGTCGGTCCGGTGATCGACTCCGACGCCAAGCGCGGCATCGACGCGCACATCGACGACATGCGCGACAAGGGCCGCAAGGTCACGCAGATGGAATCGCCGGACGCCTGCGTGCAAGGCACCTTCGTGCCGCCGACGCTGATCGAACTCGACGGCATCGACGAACTCAAGCGCGAGGTCTTCGGCCCGGTGCTCCATGTGATCCGCTATCGCCGCGCCAACCTTGATAAACTCCTCGACCAAATTCGGGCCACGGGTTACGGACTGACGCTCGGCATCCATACGCGCATCGACGAGACCATCGCGCATGTGATCTCGCGCGCGCACGTCGGCAACATCTATGTGAACCGCAACGTGATCGGCGCGGTCGTCGACGTGCAGCCGTTCGGCGGCGAAGACCTGTCGGGAACGGGTCCGAAGGCGGGCGGCGCGCTGTATCTGCAGCGGTTCTTGGCCAAGCGCCCGAACGGCCTGCCGAAGTCGCTGGCACAGACGCTGGTCGTCGATCAGCCGTCGTCGAAGGACACGCCGTCTGCCGCGCTGACCGCGCTGACCGCGCTGCGCGACTGGGCGATCGGCGAGCGCGATCCGCAGACGGCCGCGCGCTGCGACGGCTATCTGCAGCATGTGATGGCGGACGCGACGGCCGTGCTGACGGGCCCGACCGGCGAGCGCAACACCTACACGCTCGGCGCGCGCGGCACGGTGCTGTGCGTCGCGGCGACCGAAAGCGGCGCGCGGGCGCAGTTCGCGGCCGTGCTGGCGACGGGCAACCGCGCGCTTTTCAGCAGATCGGCGGGCGGCACGATCGTCGATCGCGAATTCACCAACGACAAGGCGGTCGACTTCAAGGCAATTCTGACCAAGATCAAGGCGACCAATCCGGACCTCGTGTACTACGGCGGCGCCGATTCGCAAGCCGGCCCGATAGTCAAGCAGATGAAGACGCTTGGCTTCCGCGCGCCGCTGATGGCGGGCGAAATGGTCAAGACCGACACCTTCATCAAGATCGCGGGCGACGCGGCAGACGGCACGGTGGCATCGCTCGCCGGCCTACCAATGAACGAAATGCCGGGCGGCGCGGACTACGAAGCGCGTTACAAGAAGCGCTTCAACGAAGACGTACAGACCTACTCGCCGTACGCCTACAACGGCGCGATGGCGATGTTCAACGCGATGAAGGCGGCGAACTCGACGGATCGAAGTACCTGCCGTTCCTCGCCAAGACCGACATGCAGGGCGTGACGGCGAAGCATCTCCAGTACGACGCGAAGGGCGATCTGAAGAACGGCGGCATCACGCTGTACAAGGTCGTCGGCGGCAAGTGGACGACGCTGCAGAGCGTGGGCGGAAAGTAAGCGCTGCTTGAGTCGGTCCAGATGGATGGGAAAGCCCCATGACGCGTCACGGGGCTTTTTTGTTTTCCGGCCTGTCGGACGGAGGAAGCCGGACTGGTCGATGCAATAGAATGCAGAAGCTTGGCCACGAGCGCGTTGCCCGCTACGCTACGATCATACATTCTTTCTTTGAACGCGTGTCTTCAGTATCCAAGCCAATGTCTTCGACACCCTTTCTTCGTAGAGTTCGTCTTCGAAACTACAAGAGCATCGCGGCCTGTGACGTAGCGTTGATCGCGCTCACGTATCTCGTCGGTGCGAACGGCTCGGGCAAGAGCAATTTTCTCGACGCCCTGCATCTCGTCCGGGACGCGCTGGCGGGCTCACTGGGAAATGCGACCAACGAGCGCGGCGAGCTCAATGAAGTGCGCCGACGCTCGGCAGGTCACCCGACACACTTTGGAATTCGTCTCGACTTCGTACTCAGAACGGGGCAGTCTGGTTGGTACGCTTTCGAGGTTAGAGCGCTGACCAACAGCGCGTTCGAAGTGCGGAAAGAAGAGTGCGTGCTGTCCGGCATCGGGAAGGGACCGTTTTTTCGGCTTGAACGGGGCCGGCTGATGGCGAGCAGCGAGTCGACGTTTCCGGCCGTCACGAACGATCGCCTGGCGCTCGTCAGCACTTCGGGCCTGGAAGTGTTTCGCCCGGTCTACGACGATCTCACCGCGATGGGCTTCTACAATCTGAACCCGAAGCTCATCCGGGAATTGCAGAAACCGCAGGACGGTCGCCTGCTCAAACCGGCCGGCGAGAACATCGCGAGCGTGATCGGGCATCTGGAACAATCGTCGTCTCAGTCGATCCAGCTGATTCAGGACTATCTGCATGCCGTCGTTCCGACGGTTCATGGCGTGGAGCGCAAGTCCGTCGGCCCGATGGAGTCGCTTTCCTTCCGGCAGGATATGGCCGGAGTGAAGCATCCGTGGCACTTCCTCGCGCAAAACATGTCCGATGGTACACTTCGGTCGCTTGGCGTGCTCGTCGCGCTGTTTCAGAAGAACGCGGACTACGCCCCTTCGGTTATCGACATCGAAGAGCCCGAAAAAACCGCGTTGCATCCGGCGACGGCCGCCGCGCTGCGTGAAACATTGAAGCGTGCGGCCGAGCAGACGCAGGTGATCGTCACCAGCCATAGTCCGGATCTGCTCGACAATCTCGATATTCCTCCGGACGCGCTTCTCGCCGTCGAACTACCCGATCAAAAGCATGTCGAAGCTCAGAACGCCCGAAGCCGGCAAAGCGATCTTTTCGGCGGTGGAGGGAAGTAATGGTCCAGATTGTCTCCATCGTCGAGGGTGACGAAGAAGTGCAAGCGCTGCCGGTCTTGCTTCGTCGCTTGAACGCGTGGCTCACTGCGAACGTGTACACGACGATCCAACCGCCTATTCGCGTGCATCGAGATCGGTTCATCCGTCATCAAGAAGACTTCGAACGAATCTTGCGACTCGCCACCAAGAAGTCTCTCGACGATGGCTGGATACTCAACCTTCTCGACGCCGACGATGACTGTCCGGTTTCACTCGCAGCCAAGTTGCTCGAAAAGGCGCGTTGCATGATACCGCATCGATCCATTAGCGTGGTCCTCGCCAACCGTGAGTTCGAGGGATCGCTTCGGTCACGACGGCCGCGGCGTTCGCGGGCAGTCCTTCGAAGGCTTCCGCGGCTTTCGGCTGCGCGGCCTCGGCGCGCGGCGACTTGCGCGGCTTCGCGCGCCCAGTCCAGCGTTTCCACCTTCGGCTGCGCGGCGGGCGCCTTGGCGCGCGGCGCCTGGGTAACGGCTTCCTGCTTGTGCGCGACAGGCGCAGCGACGGGCGCGGCCGGCAGTTCCGACGGCGAAACCGGCACGCCCATGCCGCGCGCGATGGCGGCGGACGGCGTCAGCGGACGATTCGACGGCAGGCCGCTTTGCGCCTGCTACGCGATGCGCTTCGCATGTTCGATCAGCCAGGGGTTCGACTCGGCCATCGTGCGCGGGGCGGCTTCGTTGACGTGCGCGTCGAGGTCTTCGTCGGCGGCGTCGCTGTTCGAGCCGAACACCGACGAGAACACGTCGCCGCTCGCATACGGATTCGCGGGCGCGGCCTGCTTGGCCGCGGCGGCTGCGGCCGCCTAAGCGAGCGTCGAGCTGGCGAACACGGCGGGCGGTTCGCTCGGCGCGATCGGCGCCGGGTTGATCGAGGCCAGATCGCTTTCCGCGACCGTGACGATTTCGACGGAACCATCCTCCAGCGTGCGATTCGCCAGAATGGCGGCATCGGGGCCGAGCACTTCACGAACCTGGCGCAAAGCGTCACGGCTCGTCGCGCCGATCGCCGATGAATTTACGAATGTTCAAATCTGGCCCCTGGAGTGAGGTGAATGCTTGCGATCGTTGCGAGTCAGGTAGCGCCTGCTTTTTTGCGCTGCCTGTTCTTCAGTGAAGCCATTATTGCGAAGAACGCGTAAGGTCTATCGCTGGATAATGGAGGGGAAAAAGGGGTATTTCGGCCGATGAAAGCGCGGTGCGCTTTTCTTGATGCGGGTTTACCCGCGCTTCGGCAAAAGATTCCGCGGGCGCGGCGTCTCGGATTCAGGTGCGGGCGTATTCTTGATGCCTTTCCCGGCGTACCTGACAGGAGACCTCCTCGCATGTCGTCCGCTGTCCCCGCCCAAGCCATCCCATCCTCTTCCGAAGCTTCCCAGACCACTGGCGCCCGCCTGTTCGTCGATGCGCTGGTCGATCACGGCGCCGAACGCGTGTTCTGCGTGCCCGGCGAAAGCTTTCTGGCCGTGCTCGATTCCCTGCATGACGAAACCGACTAGATTCAGCCGATCGTCTGCCGCCACGAGGCGGCCGCGGCGAACATGGCCGAAGCCGTCGGCAAGCTGACCGGCCGGCCGGGCGTCGCGATCGTCACGCGCGGGCCCGGCGCGACGCACGCGTCCATCAGCGTACACACAGCCTATCAGGATTCGACGCCGATGATCCTGCTGATCGGCCAGTGCGCGCGCGATCACATGGATCGCGAGGCGTTTCAGGAGATCGACTACCGGCGCATGTTCGGGCAGATGGCGAAGTGGGTCGCGTGCCCGAATACATGAGTCACGCGTTTCACACCGCGACTTCCGGCCGGCCCACCCGGTCGTGCTGGCGCTGCCGGAGGACATGCTGACGGAAGCCGTCGCCGCCATGCCCGCCGCGACGCGCTATCAGCGCGTAGCCGCGTCGCCGTCGGGCGCGCAGATCGAGAAGCTGCGCGAGCTGCTGGCGCATGCGAAGAAGCCTTTCGTCATCGCGGGCGGCAGCGGCTGGACGGAGGAAGCGACGCGGGACTTCGCGCGCTTCGCCGAGCGCTGGCAGTTGCCGGTCGGCTGCGCGTTCCGCTATCAGGACACCTTGAACAACGAGCATCCGAATTACGCGGGCGATGTCGGCCTCGGCATCAATCCGGCGTTCGCCTAGCGCGTGCGCGATGCAGACATGCTGTTCGTGCTCGGCCCGCGCATGGGCGAATCGACGATGGGTGGCTACACACTGCTCGACATCCCGAAGCCGAAGCAAACACTCATTCATGTGCATCAGGGCGCGGACGAACTCGGGCGCGTCTACAGCGCCGATTTGCCGATCGTCTCGGGCATGCCGGAAATCGCGTCGATGCTCGCCGCGCTCGAGCCACCCGCGACGATCGCCTGGCAAGGCGAAGCCGAGGCCGCGCATGCCGCCTATCTCGACTGGCGCAAGCCGCGCCCGATGCTCGGCGACGTGCAGCTCGGTGAGATCATGCGGCAGCTCGCCGAAACCATTCCCGCCGATTCGATCCTGACCAACGACGCGGGCAATTACGCGACCTGGTTTGCATCGTCACTATTCGTACCGGCATTTCCGCTCGCAGGTCGCGCCGACCAACGGCGCGAAGTCGCTGTATCCGCAGTGCACCGTGATCGCGCTCGCGGGCGACGGCTGCTTCATGATGTCGAGCCACGAACTCGCGACGGCCATGCAATACGGGCTGGCGGTGATTTTCATCATCGTGAACAACGCGCAGTTCGGCACAATCCGCATGCATCAGGAGCGGCATTACTCGAATCGCGTGCACGGGACCGGCCTGACAAACCCTGATTTCGCCGCCTATGCCAAAGCGTTCGGTGCGTATGGGGAGCGCGTCGAGAAGACCGATCAGTTCATGCCCGCGTTCGAACGCGCGCGGCAATCGAGTTTGCCAGCGGTCATCGAAATCCGCATTCCGCAGGATCAGAGCACGCCCGGCGCGACGCTCGAACAGATTCGCCAGCAAGGCAGGCGATGAGGGTTAAACTTTCAATAAGCTTTCGGTGAACGCGCGCGATCAGTAGAGTGGTCCGCTCCTTCACACTGGAAGCGGACGATGTTGAAGATTCTGGCGGTGACTTTGGCGCTCGGCTTTTCGGGCGCGGCATTCGCGAAGGCGGATTGCACGGCGCATCCGAAGAACGAGCGGATGAAGGAGTCGGACGCGAAAGCGAAGCTCGAGGCGGAAGGCTACAAGATTCGCAAGTTCAAGGTCGACGGCAACTGCTACGAGATCTACAGCCACAACAAGGAAGGCAAGAAGGTCGAGATCTACTACGACACCAAGACGCTCGCCGTCGTGAAGTCGGAGATCGAATAAGCGTGAAGGTCT
>JAQFVI010000337.1 GCA_029439495.1 Caballeronia sp. BR6202001590007 | reverse complement strand
ATTCGGGTGATCGCCCGAACGCCGCTTTCGGGCGGTTCGTTTTCGGGTCATCTATGTTTTCAACCGTTCACGGAGATACCTTCATGGCCTACAAGATTGCGGTGGCAGTCGGCAGCATTCGCAAAAGTTCGATCAACAAGCAACTGGCGCACGCGGTCGAATCACTCGCGCCGTCGGATTTCACCTTCGAGCATCTCGAGACATCGCGAGCCTGCCGCTGTACAGCCAGGACTACGACAGCGACTTCCCCGAAGCCGCCCGGTCGTTCAAGCAGAAAATCGCGGAAGCCAACGGCGTGCTGTTCGTCACGCCCGAATACAACTGCTCGATTCCGGGCGTTCTGAAGAATGCCATCGACTGGGCCTCGCGTCCGTGGGCAAAGCGTCTGGGGCGGCAAGCCGGGCGCGATCTTCGGCATGTCGCCGGGCGCGATCGGCACGGCGTTCGCCCAGTCGGATCTGCGCGGCGTGTGCGGTTATCTCGACATCGCGCTGCTCGGGCAGCCGGAAATGTTCATCAAGCACGACGAAAGCCGCATCGATGCGAACGGCAACATCGTCAACGACGACACGCGCAAGTTCCTGCAGGCTTTCGTCGATCGCTACGTAGCCTGGGTGCGCAAACTTGCCGCCTGATTCATCCGACGCTAACGCAAAACGGCGCGGCTGCGGAAACGGTCGTCGTTGCCGAGCATCGCGCCGTAGCGGTACGCACCCTGATAGTCCTCGTACGGTTCGCCGGTCGCCGAGTATTTCGTGTCGTAGTCGGCGCGGAAATCTTCCTCGTATTCCAGTATTCCAGTATTCCAATATACTCGTTCGGCACCGTGGCCGGTGCGCCCGCCGCCTGACTTTGCATGCCCGATGTCGCCTGATAAGGCTTGGCGGGTTCGTCCAGCGGACCGAGCGGTTTGCTCACGTTGCGCCAGTCGGACGCGCCAGCGGTACTCACGCCGGGCAGCGGATCGAGCNCGTCCGCGCTCGGACGCAGCGCATCGCGGCTGGCAAGTGCATCGCGCTCGNGCGGCGCGCCCGTCGTGCTCTGGCGCGGCATTATCGCATCGTCGGCGGGGTCACTGGCGTAATCGCGCGACGTGAGCGCAGCGGGATCAGGGCGCGTTCGTCGATGTCGATCGCGCCCTGATCCGACAGCGTTGTGCGCACGATGTCGGTCTGCGCGAAGCCGGCGCTGATCAGTGCCGAGCGCGCGCCCTCGGCTTGCGCGTAAGTGTCGAAAACTCCGATGATGGTGTGTCGCATGTCCGAGACTCAGCGCAAACGGCGTGCCGCAGCAAGGCGGGGTTTTTACGACTGGGCCGGACGGGCCGTGCCGCGTTCTTCGTCGCGGCCCTCGCGGATCGCGCGCAGCATCGAGTCGAGCAAGGCGATGTCGAAGGGCTTCGACAGCACGCGCGCATCGACGGTGCGCGCGCGGTCGAGTTCTTTCGCATAGCCGGTGACGAGAATCACAGGGATGCGCGGCCCGAAGCGCTCCAGTTTCTCCGCAAGATCGATGCCGTTCATCTTGCCCGGCATGTGGATGTCGGACAGCACGACGTCGAACGGCACGCCGGACGCGGCTTCGAGCCTGCCCAGAACCGTATCCGCGTTGAAGACGTAGGTGACGCGGTGGCCCATCATCGTCAGCAGGGCTTCGGTGCCGGCGGCGACTTCCTCGTTGTCTCCGACGAGCAGGATGTGCAAGCCGCGCGCATCGGCGGCCGGAGCGGCATCGGCCTGCTGCCCGGCGGCGGGCGCACTCGGCGCCTGAGCCGCCGCGCGCGGCAGATAAAGCCGCACGGCGGTGCCCGTGCCGAGCGCGCTGTCGATGGTCGCGAGCCCGCCCGCGCGTTCGCAGAAGGCGAACACCTGCGGTAGTCCGAGACCTGTGCCCATGCCCTTCGGCTTAGTCGTGAAAAGCGGCTCGAACGCGCGGTCGAGCACCTCTGGGCTCATGCCGAAGTCGGTGTCTTCGAGCGACAACTGCACGAAATCGCCGGTGATCGGAAAGCTGTCCTCGTGACGGAAGCTCACGTTGTTGGCGCGCACGGTGAAGGTGCTGCCGCTGGGCATTGCGTCGCGCGCATTAACGGCGACGTTGATCAACGCGAGTTCCAGTTCGGCGGGATCGACGCGGATCGCCCAGATGTCGGCGGCGACTTCGACGGTCAGCGTGACCTTTGCGCCGAGCGATGCGCGCAGCAGCTCGCGTCCCGCCGGCACCCATTTGCCGATGGCGATGGTTTCGGTGCGCAGCGGCTGTTTGCGCGCGACGCCCAGCAGTTGCCGTGTCAGCGATTGCCCGCTCTTCAGCGCGCGTTCCATCGCGGAAAGTTCGCGGTCGAGACCGGCCGCGCCGCGCCGCCGCGTGATCTGCACGTTGGTGGAGACGATCATCAGCAGGTTGTTGAAGTCGTGCGCGACGCTGCCGACCAGATTGCTGAGCGCTTCCATCTTGCGCGCCTGCCGGTAGACGGATTCGATCGAGCGGCGCATCGAGGCTTCGGCCTGCCAGCGTTCCCACGCTTCCTCCTCGGTCGCGAGCCGTCACAGCGATTGCGCGATGACGATCCACAGCACCACGCAAGGCGCGAAGATCGACAGCGCGAGCACGCTCAGATGGCGATACCACTCGGACCAGATCGTCGCGATCGGATAGCCGCTCGACACATAGACCGGATAGTCGCCGATGCGCCGGAACGCGACGATCTTCACCTGCTGGTCGAGTCCGGACATCATCTTGAAGATGCCGCTGCGGCGGCCGGCGCGATACGTCTCGCGCAGCGCCGAGGTGGGCGCGAGCGACATTCGCTCGGGCGGACGCGGCGGAACCACGCGAGCACCTCGCCGTCGGCACGTGTGAGCCCGAGCGACACGCTCGGACTGCTGTCGCCGAGCGGTTCCTTGTAGAACGCGTTGAAATACAACGGCCGCAGCGCGATGGATACGATGCTGTCGAACTTGCCGGCCGGCGTGCGCCGCGCGACCGCCGTGTTGAACACCGTTTCGCCCGCGACGCGTCCGATCATGATGCACGACACCTGTTCGAGCGTGCGGTTGTTGCGCAGGCCGCCGAAGTCCTCGCGCGTCGCGACGGAGACGTCGGGTACGGGAAAAGCGCAGCTCGTCGCCAGCAGCTTGCCGTCCGGTCCGAACACGGAGGCGGCCGCGACTTGCGGATAACCGCCGCTCATCGACTTCAGCCGCTGGTGGATGGCCGCGCCGTCGCGG
The DNA here is from genome assembly GCA_029439495.1 of Caballeronia sp. BR6202001590007. GTDB lineage: Bacteria > Pseudomonadota > Gammaproteobacteria > Burkholderiales > Burkholderiaceae > Caballeronia. The sequence goes on along the minus strand of JAQFVI010000337.1, from coordinate 11,960 downwards.
CGGATCGCGGCTGGATCGAGACCATCGAGCAGATCGACAATGCGCTCGTTGAGCGTCACGTTCAGATCGAAGACCTTCAGCGCGTGTTCCTCGGCGACGCGCGCGTTGCGGGCGACCGCTTCGGCCGCGTCTTTTTCGCGCGCGGTAGTCGGTGAAGGCCATAACCGCGACGTAGACGCAGGGCAGCACGATCGCCGCGACCAGCAGCGCATAGAGCGTCATCCGCTGGGCGGCGAAGTTACGCTTGGGCACCATCGGAAATGGCTGCTCCTCCTGCCAGTGTTCGGCGGCAGGATCGGTGGCGTCGGACTCCTCTCGGTGCGGCGTCATTTTGTCGTCGATTGGAAAAACTTACCCGTGCGCGCGGGCGCGTCGGACGGCCCGGCCTCAGCCATCCGGATTCCCGCTGCGTAAGCAGTATAGTTATGCACGATCTGTGCCGATGCCGGCCGTGCGGCGCTCTGCCGATGCAGACCGAACGGCCGTGCGGTCATCAGTTAGCGACGAATCCGGAAGCGCAAACGTACACAAAAGCATGGCTGGCGCGGTCATTTGGCATTTGAGTTATTTTTACCTAATATGCGGAAAATATAGTAGTTTTAATTCTATTTTGGCATTTTTTCGAGCTGCTTTGACATCCTGTTACCCCGACGATGCAAAGGTCCGATGTATGGGCCGAAATTGCATACATCAGCGGCACAAGAACGTTCTGCGGCGTGCGGGCGCGACTCGCCATGCACGCATACGGGGCGCGAGACCACGATCCGGCGACGGCGCACGACGAGCGCACGGATCTCCGCACGGGGCCGTCACCATGACGCCGAACGAACTGCAGCGGGACGCGAAGGCGCCCGGCATGCCGCGCACGCCGGCCGGATGGCGCGCTTATGTGCATCTGCGGCGCATGTGGTTCGCGTCCGCATCGTGGCGCGAACCCCGGCACCGGACGTCGCGCCGCCGCGGGCCGGCGGAAGTTTGATCGGTCGTGCCGACGGTCCCGGTAAAGAACCGCGCCGCCCGGTCGTAAACATGCGCGAGAGCGCCGTCTGCGGGTCCCTGCCAATTGGCCGTGGCCCATCAAGTTCCGTAGCCCGTAAAAGAACCGCTTACCGATTCCGCCGACCATGCCGTTGCCGATTGTCATTGCCGATGATTCCCTGCTCGGCCGCAAGGTGCTGACCCGCGCGTTGCCCGAGGACTGGGACGTCGAGATTTCCTACGCGACCAACGGCCGGGAGGCGCTGGAGCTGTATCGCGCGGGCCGCGCCCGGTGATGTTCCTCGACCTCACGATGCCCGACATGATGGGCTATCAGGTGCTGGACGCCTTGCAGCACGAGGATCTGAACACTTTCGTGATCGTCGTATCCGCCGATGTGCAGCCGATGGCCAAGGAACGCGTGCGCTCGCTCGGCGCCGATCCGTACACTAAGTCCACCTACGAAGCGACCACGCGCGCCGAACTCGTGTTCGACATCGCGACCGTGCTTGCTGATGGGCGCGTGCGTCTCCTGCATCCTCGACAATCTCGGCCGCACGCCGATCTTCTCGCCGCCGGGCATGCTCGGTCAGGACATCGCGCTCGACGAAGTGTTTCAGCCCGGCATGCTCGCGTGGAAAACCGCGCTTCTGCTCGAAGTGAATTTCGCGCTGGAGGATCACAGCTTCCGCGCGCATCTCGTGATGCTGATGGCCAAGGATGCGATCCAGCATCTGAACGAGGCGCTCGACGCGCTGCTGTCGAGCTTCTGACGGCCTGCCGATGGAACAACTCCGGCAGGTATTGAGCGAACTGGTCATCGAACGCGTCGGCTTCGGCATCTTCGTGCTGGATCGCGATCTGAACGTGCTGATGTGGAACCGCTTCATGGCGGACCACAGCGGCAAGACGGCCGAACAGGTGACCGGCAAGTCGATCTTCAAGAGCTTTCCGGAGTTGCCGCGCGTGTGGTTCACGTGCAAGGTCGAGAGTGTGTTCCAGCTCGGCAGTTTTGCGTTCAGTTCGTAGGAACAGCGGGCGTATCTCTTCAAGTTCGATCACGACCGGCCGATCACCGGCGGCGTCAACTACATGCAGCAGGACGTCACCTTCATGCCGCTCACGCACGAGCGCGAGGTGCGCGCGCCGTCTGCGTGACGATTTCCGACGTGACCCACGCGAGCATGATGCAGCGCGCCCGCGACGAGGCGGTCGCGAAGCTCAAGCAGTTCGCGGATCGCGACGGCCTGACGGGCATCGCCAACCGGCGTTATTTCGATATGCGCCTCGCGGACGAATTTTCCCGCTGGCAGCGTTACGGCGGCGAACTCTCGCTGCTGCTGTTCGATCTCGACCATTTCAAGCGCATCAACGACGAATTCGGCCATCTGGTCGGCGACACCGTGCTGCGCGTGATGGCCGAGCGCGTGCCGGTCACGGCGAGCGTCGGCGTGTCGACCGCGAAGAGCGACGTCACGTCGTCGCTGGAAGCGCTGATCAACGAGGCGGATGCGGCGCTTTACAAGGCCAAGCGCGAAGGGCGCAATCGGGCGGTGGGATTCGCCTGAAGGCGGCGGGCGCGCTTGGCCCCCTTCCCCTCCCGACTTATTGGTATACTCTCAGACACTTTCGGCGCAGTATTTCCGCCGGCTCGCGCCGGCTTCTCCCTCTCTCGAACCCCGGGCCCCGCCCATGCGCCACGCCCGTTCCGCGCGCATCCAGGTATCGTCGAAACCGGCGTCCGATCTCTTAATTTGCCCTTGGGGGCGCCACAGTGGAGTCCGTCTTGGCCGTTTCCAACATCATCGCCGACGAATCGACCAGCGATGCCGCGAAGGCATCGTCGGGCAGTTCGTTCTATCTCGCGATGTGCATCCTTCCGGCGGCGCAGCGCGCCGCGATGTACCAGATCTACGCGTTTTGCCGCGCGGTCGACGATATCGCCGACGAAGGCACGCTGCCGCGCCGCGAGCGCGCGGTCGCGCTCGAGCGCTGGCGCGAGGACATCGACGCATGCTATCGCGGCGAGCCGAAACCGTCGCTCGTCTCGCTCACGCGCCATATCCAGGCATTCCAACTTTCCCGCGACGACTTCCACGCTGTCATCGACGGTATGGCGATGGACGCCGCTGCCGATATCGTCGCATCCGACGAAGCCACGCTCGACCTGTATTGCGACCGCGTCGCGAGCGCGGTCGGGCGTCTGTCGGTGAGAATTTTCGGGATGCACGAGGACGCTGGCCGCCGGCTCGCGCATCATCTCGGCCGCGCGCTGCAACTGACGAACATCTTGCGCGATATCGACGAAGACGCCGCCATCGGCCGCGTGTACCTGCCGCGCGAACTGCTCGCGCGCGAAGGCATCTCGACCGCCGATCCGACGAGCATCGTCGGCGATGCGCGTCTGCCGCGCGTATGCGCCGTCATCGCCGAGCGCGCGAAAGTGCATTATGCGCAGTCCGACGAAATCATGGCCAACGCGCCGCGCGCCGAAGCGCGTGCGCCGCGCATCATGTCGGCCGCATATCGCACGGTGCTTGAAGCCAACCTGAAACGCGGTTTCGACCTGCCGCGCGATCGCGTCCGCACGCCGCGCGCGCGCCTGTTGTGGATCATGGCGCGCAATCTGATCTGATCCCGATCCGCTCCCGCCGTGCGATGCGCGTGCGTGCCCGGCCTTTCGGGCGCGGATTCGGGGGAACGTGTAAGCTCGCTCGCTTTCGAGGATGTCGCGCCCGCGATGCCGGCCGCAAGCCCGCGCATCGGCATGCCGTCGTCTCGGCCATCGCCGAACCGCACGCGACGCGCACACGCCGGCGCCATCCCGTACACGCGGGCAGCGGCGCGGCCACCGGCCTCACCGCGACAGTCGAAGGCGCGATCCGCTCGAGGCTCTGAGCCCGCGGACACGCCGTTGAACCCATCGATGGAATGCAGATGAATGATTTATCCCCGCCGGTTACGGAACTGGCGACGCCGAATGCGTCGCTCGATCGCGCCGTCTCGAAAGTCACCGACGCGCTACTCGCAGACCAGCATGCCGACGGCTACTGGCTGTACGAACTTGAAGCCGACGCCACCATTCCGGCCGAATACGTGCTGCTCGTCCACTATCTCGGCGAAACCGCCGACGTGGAGCTAGAAGCGAAGATCGGCCGCTATCTGCGCCGCATCCAGCGCGAAGACGGCGGCTGGCCGCTCTTCACCGACGGCGCGATGGACGTCAGCGCGACCGTCAAGGCGTATTTCGCGCTGAAGATGATCGGCGATTCGCCCGAAGCCGAGCACATGCAGTGCGCCCGCCGCGCGATTCTGGCCGCCGGCGCCGCGGAGAAGGTGAACGTGTTCACGCGCATCCTGCTTGCGCTGTTCGGCGTGGTGTCGTGGCGCGCGGTGCCGATCATGCCCGTCGAGATCATGCGGCTGCCGATGTGGTTCCCGTTCCACCTGTCGAAAGTCTCGTACTGGGCGCGCACGGTGATCGTGCCGCTGCTTGTGCTGAACGCGAAACGTCCGCGGGCGCGCAATCCGCGCGGCGTGCGCATCGACGAAGTGTTCGCCGATACGCCCGTGAACACCGGCATGCCGTCGCGCGCGGGGCATCAGAGCCGCGGCTGGTTCAACTTTTTCCGCGTCGTCGATTCGATCCTGCGCGTCGTCGATCCGGTCATGCCGAAGGGCGGCCGCGAACGCGCGATCGACGAAGCCGTGCGTTTCGTCGACGAACGCCTGAACGGCGAGGACGGTCTCGGCGCGATTTTCCCGGCGATGGCCAACTCGGTGATGATGTACGACGTGCTCGGCTATCCGCCCGAGCATCCGAACCGCGCCATCGCGCGCAAGTCGCTCGACAAGCTGCTCATCGTCGATGCGGCCGACGACGGCGAAGCGTACTGCCAGCCGTGTCTGTCACCGGTCTGGGACACGTCGCTCGCTGCGCACGCGCTGCTCGAAACCGGCATGCCGAAGGCGCGCGCGGCCGTGAAGCGCGGTCTCGACTGGCTCGTGCCGCTGCAGATTCTCGATGTGCGCGGCGACTGGATCTCGCGCCGTCCGAACGTGCGGCCCGGCGGCTGGGCGTTCCAGTTCGCCAATCCGCACTATCCGGATGTCGACGATACGGCGGTCGTCGCAATGGCGATGGAACGTGCCGATCGCGAAAACGGCACCGCGCTGTACGGCGAGGCGGTCGCGCGCGGCCGCGAATGGATCGTCGGCATGCAGAGCAGCGACGGCGGCTGGGGCGCGTTCGAGCCGGAAAATACGCAGTTCTATCTGAACAACACTCCGTTCTCGGACCATGGTGCGCTGCTCGATCCGCCGACCGTCGACGTGTCGGCGCACTGTCTGTCGATGCTCGCCCAACTCGGCGAAATACCGTCGAACAGCGAACCGGCGCGGCGCGCGCTCGATTTCATCGTCAGGGATCAGAAACGCGACGGCAGTTGGTACGGCCGCTGGGGCATGAACTACATCTACGGGACGTGGTCAGCGCTGGGCGCGTTGAACGCGGCGGGCGTCGCGCCGTCGGATGCGCGCGTGAAGCGCGGCGCGAACTGGCTGATCAGCATCCAGAACGCGGACGGCGGCTGGGGCGAGGACGGCGAGAGCTACAAGCTCGACTATCGCGGCTACGAGCAGGCGACGAGCACGGCATCGCAGACGGCGTGGGCACTGCTTGGCCTGATGGCGGCGGGGCGCGTCGACGAGCCGGCGGTCGCGCGCGGCATCGACTGGCTCGTCCGGACGCAGCAGGCGCACGGACTGTGGGATGAGACGCGCTTCACGGCGACGGGTTTTCCACGCGTGTTCTATCTGCGCTATCACGGCTATCGCAAGTTTTTCCCGCTGTGGGCGCTCGCGCGCTATCGCAATCTCACGCGCGAAGGCTAGACGCGCGTGACGGCGGGCATGTGAGCGCGAGCGGCGCGCGGCGCGGTCTGCCGGTCATCGCGGTCACCGGCATGGCGTTCGAAGCGCGGATCGCGCGCGGCCCCGGCGTTGAGGCCGTGTACGCGGCGCGCGCCGACTGGCTCGAACGCGCGTTGACCGAGGCGATCGCGCGCGGATGCTCGGGCATCGTTAGCTTTGGCACGGCGGGCGGGCTCGCGGACGATCTGCATTCTGGCGCGCTGCTCATCGCCGATACGGTATGCGGGCCGTTTGGACCGTTGCACACCGATGCGGACTGGTCGGCGCGCATCGTCGACGCGTTCGCGGGCACGACGGTCGAGCGCCTCGCGCGATGCGGCATCGTCGCGGGCGTGCAGGCGCCGGTTCAGAGCGAGGCGGACAAGCGCTCGCTGAATCGCACGACGGGCGCGCTCGTGGTCGATATGGAATCGCACGTCGCAGGCGCGATCGTAGCGGCACGCGGCCTGCCATTCGCGGTGTGCCGCGCGGTCGTCGATTCGGCCTGGCGCACCTTGCCGCCCGCCGCCACCGCCGGATTGCGCGACGACGGCACGACGGCCATCGGCCCGATCCTGCGCGAACTGATGCGTCAGCCCTCGCAACTGGGCACGCTGCTGCGTCTCGCCGGCGATGCACGCGCCGCCAAAACGACGCTCGTACAGGCGCGACACGCGATGAGTATCGCGCACGCGCTGTCCTTCGACTGATCGCTTGATTCATGAGGGTTAACCTCTATCTCTTTATAATCAGGGAAAACCCTAATCGAGCGCGCCCCATCACCGGCGCGCTTGCGCAGAATCGAGGACCAGCACCATGAATTTTTATACTCGCAAGTGGGTCAAGCCGGAAGACCTGAATCCCAACGGCACCTTGTTCGGCGGTAGCCTGTTGCGCTGGATCGACGAAGAAGCCGCGATCTACGCCATCTCTCAACTCGGCAATCAGCGCGTCGTGACGAAGTTCATGTCGGAGATCAATTTCGTCAGCTCCGCGCGGCAGGGCGACATCATCGAACTCGGTATCACGGCGACGCATTTCGGCCGCACGTCGATCTCGCTGCGCGCGGAAGTGCGCAACAAGATCACGCGCAAGAGCATTCTGACGGTCGAAAAGATGGTGTTCGTCAATCTCGATGCGAACGGTGAACCGGCGCCGCACGGCCGCACGAAGATCCGTTACCCGGACGAACTGTTCGAGGCGTATCGGCACGATCAGGGCACGGTGGAAGCGCCCGCGATGTCGGGCGAGGAATGGGTCGGGTCGAAGCAGCGGAGCATTAAAAAACGAAAAACGGGCGCCTAGGCGCCCGTTTTTTTCATCTATCCTGCGCCGCTCACTTCGCCGGATCCTCATATTGCGGCAAGCCCCGCGCCTTGCTCGAACTCAGTGACGACGCATTGCCGCCCGTACCGTTGCGGATGCGTCCGCGCCCGGATCGCTGTGGTTCGGCAAGCTTTGCTCCGAACTGCTACCGCCGGCCGCGCCCAGTGCCGCCGGCGGCGCGCTCGCGCCTTCCGGAGCCGATGCGCCTTCGTCACCGTAGTCCGGCAGGCCCGACGAACTGCCGCCCGTCAGCAGATATTGACGGCGCCGCATGTAGGCATCGCGGACGAACGCGTATTTGTCGAGCGCGGCTTGCGACAGCAAATCGGTCGCGCCGAGCAGATCGGCCCGCGCGCTGACGAAGTTCACGCCGTACAGCGGCCAGCGGATCTCGTTGTCGGCATAGCTGATCGGATTCACGCGCCAGTCGACGAGCCAGGTCGTCGAATCGCAGAACGAACTCGGGCCGAGCAGCGAAATCACCAGATAAGGGCCGGCCGGCACGCCATAATGGCCAAGCGTCAGGCCGAAATCCTGATGATGCTTCGGCAGGCCCGCCGGCGATGCGATATCGATCAGGTCGCCGATACCGAACACCGAGTTCATCGCGATGCGCATCAGATCCTGCGTCGCGTCGGTGATCTTCAGTTGCAGCAGGTTGTTCGCGAAGTTGCTGAAATCGCCGATGTTCGAGAAGAAGTTGCGCACCGCCGTGCGGAACGGGCTCGGCGTATAATCGATGTAGAATTGCGCGATCGGCTTCGCGACGTAGGTGTCGAGCGTGTCGTTGAATCTGAAGATGGTACGGTTCATCGGCTCCAGCGGATCGCGCGGATTGCGGTCCGGTCGCGCAACCCGTCGTCGCGAGCGCGGACGCCAGCGCGAAATAGATCTTGAACGCCACGCCCACCCAGAGCATGAGCGGCAACGCGATGATATTGGCGAAATTCAGCGGCATCCGGAACACGACGCACAGTTCGAGCGTGACGATCGCGGAGACGAGCAACGGTACCAAAGTTCTGAGAACATCGTCGAAACGACGTAAGGCAATCCACAGCAACACGCCGATCGCGAGCAGCGAAAATAGAGCGCGGCGTGCTGGAACGACCGGATGATGGTCTGCGCCAAGTGGCGCACCGAAATCGGCCCACCGATGACGTTCGGCTTCGCCTTCTGCACGGCATCGGCGAAGTGCGCGAGCAGTGTGTCGTCGCCCGGATCGACGCCCGGCAGGACCTTCGGCGAAATCGACACGAGCGCCTGTCCCTTCGGAGAGGTCAGATCGTCGGCGAGCGCGGGCGGCAGCGTCGCGCAGGTGATCTCGTCGGGCTCAGCAGCGCGCGCAGTTGCGCGAGCGCGATGCGCAGCGGATCGGACATCGCGTGCTCGCCTCGTCCGCGCCAGGCCCCAGATGCTCGTCGGCGGCGAGCGACAACTGATTCGACACGCGCTTGAGCGTCTGCACGTGGATCTCGTCCGTCACCGGCGACGCGGTCGGTTGCGTGAGCGCGGGCATCAACTGATCGGCCGCCGCCTTGATGAGTTCGAGCTTTTTCGGCTGATCGGCGGGAATCAGCGACGACAGCGTCGTCGCGTTCTCGACCTGCGGCAGCTTGCGCAGTTTCTCGGCGATGCGGTCCGCATCGGCTAGATTCGGCGCGAGCACGGCGACGTCGTTGACCGCGGCTTCCGGCGAATCTTTCAGCGCGGTGAGCGTCGCCATCGATTCGGTGTGCGGATCCTTCAGGTGCAGCGGATTGAAGTCGAAGCGCAGATTGAAGAGAAGCGGCAACGCGCCGATCACGACGACCAGCGTGCCGATCAGCACCGGCTTGCGATGCTGGTCGAGGAAATCGTCCCACGGCGCGAGCATCGGAAAGCCCGGCGAATGCGCTTCGCCCGGCGGCGCGAGTACCTTGATCAGGGCGGGCAGCAGCGTCATGCTGGTCAGATACACGACGAACATGCCGACGCCCGCGATCAGCCCCAGTTCCGACACGCCGCGATAGGCGGTCGGCAGAAACGAAAAGAAGCTGGCGGCGGTCGCGGCGGCGGCGAACGTCAGCGGCACGGCGACATGACGCGCGGTTTCCGCGAGCAACACGTCGAGCCGCTTGTGCTTGTAGCGCTCCTCCGCGGTACTTCACGCCGAACTGGATGCCGAAATCGACGCCGAGTCCGACGAACAGTACCATAAAGGCGACCGAGATCATGTTGAGCGCGTGGACCATCATCAGGCCGAGCGCGGCGGTGATGGTGAGACCCACGAACAAGGTGACGAATACCGCCAGGATCATGCGCTTGGAGCGCAGCGCGACCCACAGGATGACCAGCACGGCGAAGAGCGTCAGCACGCCGTTGAGCACGGCGCCGTCCTGCACGGGGGCGAATTCCTCGTCCGCGAGCGGCTGCGCGCCGGTCAGATGCACGGATGCGCCGTACTTCTTGTCGAGCCCGAGTTCGGCGAATTTCGCGCGAATCGTGTCCGACGCGCCAGCCGCCGCCTTCAGCTCGTTGAAGTTCAGTTCGGGGATGACCGTGACGAACGCGCGTGCGGGGGGGCGTCGCCTTTCGAACCATTGGCGACGCTGCGCCATGAGAATGCAGCCGGCTGATTCGCGAGCAAACGATCGAGCCGGCTCGTTCTCGATCAGCTGACTGACTCCGTGCTGATCCTGAAGTGATGGACGACGTAAATCGCGCTCAGCACGCCGAGCAGCAGCGATATCGCGATGATCCACGCCGGTTTGCGGATGGCCAGTGTGACGAAGCAGGTAATGTTGGACGTCAGCATGAAGACACTACCTGGTGTGTCCTGTTATTTTTTTGCGCACTGCAGTGCGAACGCGGGCGCGAGAACGAAGCCGGCTCGGAAGGTGCGACCTCGAAGCGGCAACCTCGCAAGCCTAGCCGATACCGAACGCCACGCAAGTATACCGGTCGGCGATAACGGTCGGCGCGCGAAGCCCACGTCGAGCCCGTATCGTGAACCAATCGCGCGGCAGCGCTGTCGGTATACTGGTTCCTCGACTTGCCGGCGGCGTGTCGGCCAACTGCGCCGGGTTTGTCGCCGATGAACCATCAAGAATAGAGAACGGGTGCCATGAAACGCTATCTGTCGATTTGCTTTGCTTTCCTCCTCGCCGCGATGTCGTTTTCCGGCGAGGCGCTCGCCCAGACGACGCCTGACGCGGTCGTCAAAAACGCCGTCGAAGGCACCGTCGACGCGATGAAGGCCGATCCCGCCGCGAAGGGCGGCGACATGGCGAAGATCACGCAACTGTGCAGACGCGCTTTCTGCCCGCGACGGATTTTCAGCGCACCACGCGTATCGCCGTAGGCAAGGCGTGGGCCAGCGCCACGCCGGAACAGCAAAAGCAGCTTTACGATCAGTTCCAGACGCTGCTGGTTCGCACCTACGCGGTGTCGCTCGCGCAACGGCGCGATCAGGATGTCAAGTTCAAGTTCGACTCGCCGAAGGTCGATGCCAACGCGAAGGACGTCGTCGTCGAGTCGCATGTCATTTCGTCGGGCGGCGACAATCCGGTTCGGTATCATCTGCAGAAGTCGCCGCAAGGCTGGAAGATCTACGACATCGACATGATGGGCGCCTGGCTCATCCAGGTGTATCAGCAGCAGTTCGCCGGCCAGTTGCAAAAGGGCGGCGTCGATGCGCTGATCAAATACCTGTCCGAACACAACGCGCGTTCGGCCGGCTGACGCTCCTTCCACGCATGCTTCACACGCGCCGGTGCTCGGACGGCGAACTTGATCAATTCGGCCTGATCGTCGATATCGAGTTTGCGTTTCATGTTGAGCCGGTGCGTCTCCACCGTGCGCGCCGACAAGCTATGTTGCTGCGCGATCTGCTTGCTTGGCAGCCCCTGCGCGAGCGCATCCAGAATGTCCAGTTCGTGCGGCGTCAGGCGCTCGAGCGGCGTTTGCATCGACTGAGCCTGGATCACGCGCGCGGCGAGTCCAGTGCTGAAGAAGGTTTTGCCGGCGAGTACCGCGTCGATCGCATAGGCGATCTCGGTAGACGGCGAATCCTTCAGCACATAGCCGCTCGCGCCCGCGTGCACCGCCTGCGTCACGTATTCGACGTTGTCGTGCATCGACAGCATCAGCACGCGGATGGCCGGAAAGCGTTCGTGAAAGATCGCTGCGAGCTGGATGCCGCTCGTGCCCGCCATGCCGACGTCCATCAGCGCGAGCCGCGCGCGCAGGCCGTCGCGCACGAACGGGTGATCGTCGACGAGCATGATGCGGGCGGTTTCGGTCATACGTTTCCTTGCAGATTCGGTGCGGAAAGCGGCAGCGGCACGGTCGCGGCGATCGACGGCGCGGGACCGCTCGTCGGACCGGTGCTCGCGGCACAGATGGGCTACACGCCCGGCATGCTGTGGATACTCGCCGGCGTGGTGTTCGCGGGCGCGGTGCAGGACTTCGTGATCCTGTTCATCTCGACGCGTCGCGACGACTGCTCGCTCGGCGATCTCATCAAGATGGAACTCGGCACCGTGCTCGGCGTGATCGCGCTGTTCGGTACGTTCCTCAATTCTGGCGGTGCTCACGCTGATCGTCGTGAAGGCGCTGACGAATTCGCCCTGGGGCACCTTCACGGTCGCGGCGACGATTCCCATCGCGCTGTTCATGGGGCTTTATATGCGTTACATCCGGCCCGGGCGCATCAGCGAGATTTCGATCATCGGCTTCGTGCTGCTGATGCTCGCGATCATCTTCGG
>JAQFVI010000336.1 GCA_029439495.1 Caballeronia sp. BR6202001590007 | reverse complement strand
GCACCTATTCACCTGGAACGGAAAGGACTATCTCTTTGAACTCGCGTAGACGTGGAAACGCCCGCCCTAGTGAACCTAGAGGCGGGCGTCACTTTGTGTCGTTTGACCTACTCTGCGGCTAACTCGAAAGCGTACATCTTGCCGTTGTCTTCGAACGTCTCCCGACCGGACGCTTTGAGCGCGATGCGGAAGCGGATATGGCGCGCCATCGGCAGTCGGAGCGCTCGAAACGCTTCTGCGACGCTCTTATTCGGTGTCGCTACGTCGTTCGATCGGACCGTTACGCCGTTGCGCTGCGTGCGTGCTGCGCGTACCTTCTCGTCACACCAAGACTTAGCGACGCCCGCCGAATTTCCCAATTTCGGAATTTTGAAAGCCGGCAATTTCAAGGGCGACAAACCGAAGTCCGTTCCCTTCGGGAAGTCGAAAATGAAGTCCGAGCGTTTCGGAAACTTGAACGGGGCTGTGGCTTTCGTCGTGAGGGTTTTACGTGCGGACATGATTCATACTCCTAACTATTCTGGACGGTTATAAAGGAAGGTTCTAAATGCTGCTCACTACAAAATCAATTCTCTGCCAGTTCAGCAGAGCTGCGTTACATTTACCTACAACTTTCTGACATAATTTTTGCTATCGTTACGCAGCGACCGATAGGATTCTTACCGAGTCGAACATGTTGCGGGTTCGATCCACGCGCAAGTGGCCGTAGTGCTTGTCGATCATCGCTGTACTCGTTCCCGCCATCCGCGCGACGATAAACGCGTCCATGCCGCCCCCGATCATTTCGCTAATCGCCTAATGGCGCATCGAGTAAAGGACGATTTTGTCGGGAAGGCCTGCGGCGAAACACGCCGCTTCGAGCACCGGAATCCATCGCTCCTTCGTCCACCGCTGCCCGCCGGCCGTGGGGAGCAGGAAGGCGTTCCCGATCTTGAACTCCGCGCGACCTTCAAAGAACCAGCGCGCTGCGGTCGAAAGGGTTATGACGCGGTGCCCGGTCTTTCCGTCGAGTTGAAGCGTTCCTTGTACCGAGTCGAAGTGCTTAAAGCGGACTGCCGCCAGTTCTCCGGGCCGCGCGGCAGTGAGCAGGACCGCCGTGACCAGCGCTCGAATATCCGGCAACGCAGCCGGCCAGAAGCTTTTCGCGCACGTCGCTAGACACGAAGCCCTGTCGCCTTCGCCCTACTCCGCGAAACGGAATAACAGAACGCCACGCACTGTCGCTCGCCACTAGTCCGTTCCAATACGCGAAATTCAGCGCGGCTTGAATGTTGCTAGGCTAGTTGTCGGTTCGCGGAATCCTTCGCGCGCCGTAGCGCCTCGCCTTCCTTCCCGGCGACTTGATCCGATATCCATTTGTGCATATGCACACTCTTAAGTGCACAAATAAGCGTGCGGCCAATCGCTAGGTCGTCCACTAATTTCTCACGGGCGGTTTTTGTTCCAATTGCGTTGGTCATCTTTTCTCCTAGGTTGCGGTACGGAATCTGTACGGAAAACGAGCTTAACCTAAAAGGGCACGATTGAAAATTTAATGAAATAAAAACCACGAACGGGCCTTGGTCGGAAGTTGCACGATTCACGGCAAACGCAGAAGGGTATTGACGTATCCGCTTTAAGCCATGATAATCCCAATCTTATTCGGGTGGTTAGCTCAGCGGTAGAGCACTGCCTTCACACGGCAGGGGTCACTGGTTCGATCCCAGTACTACCCACCAGAATTCTGGTGTTGGTAAAGACAAGCACCGAAGAACAAAAAGCCCAGGTCTCACGACTTGGGCTTTTTTCATTTCGAGGCAGTCTCTGCGCATCGTCCGACGATGGCTGTTACGACGCCCAGACACGCCATTCCGCTCGCCGCAATCACCATCACGATCACGAGTCCCGCTTCGAGATCGCTCACCCATGCAAAGCGCTTTGCGCGCGTCAGATCGATTGCCCCGCCCTGCGCCAGTGCGATGCGCCAGCGGATCAGCGCCATCATCGGCGCGACCTCGATCAGCAGAATGACAACGAGGGCGGTCATCTTCAAATGAAAGAGCGGCGCGTGCAGATAGTACGAGCCGCCTTTCTCGAATCCGCCGAATGCGCGCGTCACGCCGGTGACGATCAACACGATCGCAGTGATGCCCCATACTGAATCGGAGCGGAACACGTCGCGCAGACGCAGTTCGTTCGCCTGCACCGACTGCGCGGCATCGACGCGCCGCAGCGCTCGTGCGCGCGCCAGCACCGATCCGAACGCGAAACCGAAAGCGAGCAGATGAAGCGCAGCCAGCAACCAGCGTATTAGCATCCTTTCCTCCGTTGAACGACGAAACGAAGAGCGGCTCGCCAGCACAACGATCGGCGATCAGATCTGCCGCAAACTCACGTCGAGCGATTTCGCGGCACGCCGATCGTTCGCGCTCGCGAGCGGTGTCCTGAAGACCGTCTTGCGATTGTGCCCAGCCGCCGGCGAGTTCCACTGCAATTCGACTTTCGGGTGGCGCGCGAACAGGCCGTGCTTCGCGGTGCCTTCCGCGCGCACGGCGGGCGTCGGCGGATCGGTGGCGAGGAGCATGCTCGTCGACGGCGCGCCGGGCGCGGGCGGCTCGGACTTCAGCGAGAGTTCGCGCGCATCGTACTGGCCGAGCTTGCGGCTTTCCGCCCAGACGACGGCGGTGCGCGTGACGGGGCGCGCGGACGGCAGATCCACATGACAACCGCATAGAGCGCCGGACCGAGCAGCAGCCAGCCGTTGGTCTGCGCGAGCGCACCGACGAAACTGCGCCAGCCGGAATCCCACACGAACACGCACACCGAGAAAATCGCGAAGGCAAAGGTCAGCAGGCCGAGGAAGCGCAGCGCCTGACGCAGCCACTGCGGCAGCGGATGCAGCGGCCGCTCCATGCGCGGCTTGGCGCCCGGCAACGCAATCAACAGAAAGAGGAAGACGAGATTGACGCAGGCTATCGGCAACGACATCATGGCCCGCAACGAAGACACAGGTAGCCCATTTGCGACATCGAGAACACCCACCGCGCCGCCAGCACAAGCCCGATGGCCCGCAGTGCGAAGACGCGGTGCTCGCGCCCGGCGCCGGGCTCGCGCTGATTTGCTTGGGTCTCGCCAAAAGAAACTCCTGTCCGCTGATATTGCATGCCGGTTGCCTGGCGGCGAGCGGCCAATTCGCTTCGTGCGCGCCTTGCGCTGACGACGTCCGGCCCGATCATGTCATTATAGAGGGGGATTCCGGATCTCGTCAGAGGTTTCGCACGTGCTCTGAGGCCCGGCGCGCTTTCGCACGCAAATCGGCGCTTCAAGTGTGCTATTATGACAACATCCCACGAGCCTTTAGGCTCGCAGGGCGTTGTTTTTCACGCGGCGCGTCCTAACTTAGTTCGCGTTGACTTCGCGTAGCACCGTACGACGCTTCTGACGAAGCAGTTCTTCGTACACGTTGACGTAGTTTGCAGCCGTCACCTTCGACGAGAAGCGCGATTCGAACGCCTGGCGAACCTTCTCGCGCGGCAGCGTGTCGAGGTGCTTGACGGCGGCGATCGCGCTCAGTTCGTCTTCCACGACGAAGCCCGACACGCCGTTTTCGATGACTTCCGGCACCGAGCCGCGATTGAACGCGATCACCGGCGTGCCACAGGCCATCGCTTCGATCATCACCAGACCGAAGGGCTCCGGCCAGTCGATCGGGAACAGCAGCGCGTGGGCGTTGCTGAGGAACTCAGTCTTTTCCGCTTCGCTAATTTCACCGATGTATTCGACGTGCGGCAGCGCGAAGAGCGGCTTGATCTCTTCTTCGTAGTAGGCGCGGTCGGCCTTGTCGAGCTTCGCCGCGATCTTGATCTTCATGCCCGCGGCCTGCGCGATGCGGATGGCGCGATCGACGCGCTTTTCCGGCGAGATGCGGCCGAGGAACGCGAGGTAGCCGGGCTCGACGTTCGGAATCGGCTTCAGCAGGTTTTCCGGCAGACCGTGATACACCGTCGACAGCCAATGCGCCTGCGGCAGCGGCTGACGCTGATTGTCCGAGATCGAGATGACCGGCACGTCATTGAACGTGTTGAAGATCGGCTGAAGTTCCGGCAGGTCGAGACGGCCGTGCATCGTCGTCAGGAACGGCACCGGCTGGCGCGCGAACAGCGAGAACGGGTAGTAGTCAATGTGGAAGTGCAGCACGTCGAATTGGTCGGCGCGTCGGCGAACTTCCTCGAGCAGCAGCATGTGCGGCGCCATCGTGTCGCGGATGGTCGGATCGAGGCGCAGCGCCTGCGGCCAGAAGGCTTCGAGTTTCGCGGATGTTTGCGAATCACCGCTCGCGAAGAGCGTGACGTTGTGTCCAGCATCCACGAGTGCCTCGGTCAGGTAAGACACCACGCGTTCCGTGCCGCCGTAGAGCTTAGGCGGAACAGCTTCGTGGAGGGGCGCGATTTGAGCGATTCGCATGTCGTGAAACTCCTAGATAGGTCAGGCTAAAACTGCTGTCATGTTGACGTTAAGAGCGAATCGCTCGGCTCGGGCGAGAGCTTGGACGGCTGGTGCTCGAGTGAAAAAGCGGGGTCACTGATCACTTGGGTTCGGCGCGAACGATCGGACAAAGCAAATGCGGTTCCATATCTCGAAAATCAGCGCGCACGAGCAATAAACGCACATCGCTGTTCCCGGTTGACTGCATCCTACAAAAACCTACCACGAATGTTAGGTGAAAACCGGAGCAGATTATGGAGCCTTTTACACGGCCGCGACGTAGCCATTTCAATCTATTTACCTTGTTACAAGGAAAATACACTTTGCAAACCCCTGCTTATTAAGGTTGTTCTGGGCCCACGCGATGCTCGGGCGCATGGTCGCTTTGTACTTCGATCGGCCGACAACGGGGTAGCGAAGCTGGCGCGCGACATGCTTCGTCAGGCTTCGACCGGCAGATTGGTCGCAGGGAGCGATATGCGCGCGCAACGGCCATTTGTGTCGGGTATGCGCGCCGGCGAAGGCTCGATCGCAAAAAGTGTCGCAAAGTGCTTACAATGCGCGCCGATGCGCATGCAGCATCGCCCCACCGCCGATACCCGTCGGCGTGCCGGGCGCGGCAACGCGCGAACGACAGCATTGAGGAAGTCCGGCGGCGACGTGCACCGGACTGCGTGGCCCGAATGACGCTTGCCCTTCCGTGATACTGGCTACAATTCAGCCTATGGAGACGGCGCCGCTTCCGTTTAATCGACGTCATGCGCGCCTGACCGGGCGGCAGGATCGCCAGGGCGCGACGTCACGACGCGAGACCCGAAAGCGCAACACGCTCAACCGCTCAACGACGAAAAAAGACCATTGGACCAACTCACCGTCTCCCAGCGTAACGCGCACAACGCCAAGCTCGCGAGCTATGCGCATCGCCCGCTTGCCTTCCTGCTGCGCTACATCCGCCGGCATCCTGTCGCCCATGCCATCGTCCTGTTCAGCGTGTTCGCCGCCGTCGGATGCGCCCTCGCCTCGCAATACGCGATCAAGCATTTGATCGACGTGCTCGGACAGGGACGCGGCCATCCGAGTCCGCTCTGGGGCGCGTTCATGATCCTGGTCGGCCTGATCGCCGCCGACAACCTGCTGTGGCGCGTAGGCGGCTGGGTCGGCGCGCATGTCTTCGTGATCGTCACCGGCGATCTTCGCAAGGACCTGTTCTCCTATCTGTCCGGCCACTCGCCAACCTACTTCTCCGAAAAGCAGCCCGGCGTGCTCGCGAGCCGGATCACCGCGACCTCCAACGCCATCTACACGTCGGAAAACGTGATGGCGTGGAACGTCCTGCCGCCGTGCATCGCGGTGTTGGGCGCGATCGTCATGATCGTCTCGGTCAATCCGCTGATGGCCGCGGGCCTGATGTTCTGCTCGCTGCTACTCGCGTTCATCCTGTACCGGCTGGCCAAGCGGGGCTCGGCGCGGCATCACAGCTTCGCGTCCAAGGCGGCGTCGGTGGACGGCGAACTCGTCGACGTGATCGGCAACATGTCGCTCGTGCGCGCGTTCGGCATGACCTTTCGCGAACAGAAGCGCTTCGGCTCGACCGTGAAGGCCGAAATAGTCGCGCGCCAGCAAAGCCTGCTGCACCTCGAAAAGCTGCGCCTCTTCCACGCGGTCGTCACCGCGATCTTGTCGGCGGGCCTGCTCGGCTGGACGCTGTGGCTGTGGTCGAAAGGCCAGGCGACCTCGGGCGACATCGTGCTCGTCAGTTCACTCGGCTTCACGATCCTGCACGGCACACGCGATCTGGCCGTCGCGCTCGTCGATGTGACGCAGCACGTCGCGCGTCTCGCCGAAGCCGTGCAGACGCTGCTCGAACCGCACAGCATGCCGGACCGCTCGGACGCGACCGAACTCGTGCCGCAAGGCGGCAAGGTCGATTTCGACGGCGTGACGTTCGCGTATCCGCGCCGCTGGCCGATACTCGATAACTTCAACCTGAACATCGAGCCGGGCCAGCGCGTCGGCCTCATCGGCAAGTCGGGCGCGGGCAAGTCGACCGTGCTCGCCCTGCTCCAGCGCTTCTACGAAACACAGAAGGGCAGCATCCGGATAGACGGGCAGGAAATCGCCGCGATCACGCAGGACAGTCTGCGCCATGCCATCGCGCTCGTGCCGCAGGATATTTCGCTGTTCCACCGCACCGTGTTCGAAAACATCACCTACGGACGGCCGGACGCAAGCCGCGAGGAAGTGCTCGCCGCCGCGCGCGAGGCGCGCTGCACCGACTTCATCGAGGCAATGCCCGAAGGCTTCGACACCATCGTCGGCGACCGCGGCGTGAAGCTGTCGGGCGGCCAGCGCCAGCGCATCGCGATCGCGCGCGCGATTCTCAAAAATGCGCCGATCCTGCTGCTCGACGAAGCGACCTCCGCGCTCGACAGCGCGTCCGAGGAAGCGATTCAGCAGGCGCTCGACCGGCTGATGGTCGGCCGCACGGTGATCGCCATCGCGCACCGCTTGTCGACGCTGCAGAACTTCGACCGCATCATCGTGATGAGCGCGGGCAAGGTCATCGACGACGGCTCGCCGCAGGAATTGCGCGATCGTCCGGGCCTTTACTGCGACCTGCTCGCGAAACAGCACGGCAAGGTGCCGTCGATCGTCGTGACGCCGCACAAGCAGCCTGCGTGACGCCTTTTCAGGCGACAAAGAAAAAGCCGCTGTCCTTTCGGATCAGCGGCTTTTTTTCCGCGTCGCGCCGGCTCAGCCCGCCTTCAGATCGCGCAGGAAGCGATCGCGCCACACAGACACGTTGTTCTCGCGCAGTTGCGCCATCATTTCTTCGTAACGCGTCTTGCGTTCCGGCAGCGGCATCTTGAACGCGGTCGCGATCGCGTCCGCCATGCCGTCGATATCGAGCGGATTCACGATCAGCGCCGCCGTCAGTTCGCGCGCCGCGCCCGCGAACTGCGACAGCACGAGCACGCCGGGATCGTCCGGATCCTGCGCCGACACGTACTCCTTCGCCACCAGATTCATGCCGTCGCGCAGCGGCGTGACGAGGCCGACGTGCGCCTCGCGAAACAGCGCGGCGAGCACCGGCCGGTCGTATTGTCGATGGATATAGCGGATCGGCGTCCAGTCCAGTTCCGCATAACGTCCGTTGATGCGTCCCGATTCCGCCTCGAGCTGCAAGCGGATGTCGCGATAGGCGTCGACGTCCGAGCGCGTCGACGGCGCAATCTGCAGAAACGACACGTTGTTGCGCTGCGCCGGATCGTGCTCGATCAGCCGCGCGAAAGCGCGAAAGCGCTCAACCAGCCCTTTCGAATAATCGAGCCGGTCGACGCTCATCACGAGCTTGCGATGATGCAGCGTCGACTTGACGATCTCGACGTCGCGCCCGCTCCCGCCGTCTTTCGCGAGCGCGGCGATTTCGTCGGGATAAACGCCGATCGGATACGCCGATGCCTTCAGCCGCTGACCGAACGCCTGCACGTCGATCGGATTCGCACCGTCGCGCGCGAGCGTGCCGTACGCTTCGACGTCGATGTACTCGCAGAATGCGCGTAGGTCCAGCTCCGTCTGAAAGCCGAGGAGATCGAACGCGCACAGCGCCTCGACCAGTTCGCGATGACGCGGCACGTTCAGCAGAATCTGCGGCGCGGGAAACGGAATATTCAGGAAGAACCCGATGCGGTTCTTCACGCCGAACGCGCGCAAGGCTTGTGCGAACGGAATCAGGTGATAGTCGTGCACCCAGATCACGTCGTCGGCGCGTAGCAGCGGTGCGAGGCGTTCCGCAAGCCAGCGGTTCACGCGCCGGTAGCCGTCGTATTCGTCGCGATCGAACTCGATCAGATCGGGGCGGTAGTGGAATGCGGGCCACAGCGTCGCGTTCGAGAAGCCGCGGTAGTACTGATCGTAATCGCGCTTGACGAGGCCGATGGTCGCGAAGGTCACCGGCCCGTGCTCTTCGGCCGGATGGCGTCGGGCGGATCGGCGAGGACGTCGCCGCTCCAGCCGAACCACACGCCGCCGGGTTCCTTCAGCGCGTCGTACACGCCGACCGCGAGACCGCCGGCGGCCGGTCCGCCTTCGGAAATCGGCGCGACGCGCGGTTCGAAACGATGATGAGGCGACCCATTACGCGTGTTTCCCGGCCGTGCCCGCGATCACCTGCAACCAGTCCAGCAGCAGTTCCACCGACTCGATTCGCACCCGCGCCACGGTATCGCCGGGGCCGACCTTGATCGACAGGCCGTCGAATTCGTTGACGACCGCAAAGCCTTTCTCGTCGGTCAGATCGTCGCCGATGAACACCGGCTTGCGGCTGGTGAACGGCGACTCGTTCAGGTAAGCGCGCACCGCGCGGCCCTTGTCGACGTCCTTCGGCTTGATTTCGTACACCATCTTGCCGGGCTGCAGCACGTAGGCGTCGGCATACTCCTTCACCAATTGCTCGGTCGCGGCGCGCGCGGCCGGCTCGCGGTCCTGCGCGTTGCGGTAGTGCAGCGCAAGCGCCGCGCCCTTGATTTCGAGCAGCATGCCCGGATTGGCCGTGACGGTCTTTTCGAGCGCGTGCTCCATGCGCAGAAGCCGTTCGTTGTTGAAGCCGATGCGCTGCACATCGCCGTTCGAGTCGCGCCGCTCGGCGCCATGCATGCCGGCGACGGGCAGATCGGGCATCTGCAAAAACAAGTCGATATTGTCGATGCCTCGCCCCGACATGACCGCAACCGCGCCGTTGGTCGCGCGCCTGAGCGCGGCAAGGATGTCGGGCACCGAACGCGGCACGAAGATGCCGTCGGGCGTCGAAGCGAGTTCGACCAGCGTGCCGTCGAAGTCGAAGAAAAACGCGGTCTCGGCAAGAGACAGGGAATCCGGAAGAATTTGCATCAGTCGTTTACCTGTTGTTTGCCAGCTTGGAAGGTTGTCCGATCGCCCGGCGCGATGTTACCGCGCAAGGCTTGCAGCGTCGAAAAGCGCCGTGCTTACGCGCGTATCCGTTCGGCTTTCACGCGCTTGACGGCATGCGGCATATCGTCTCGAGAATGCTCCACAAGCACGATGATGCGCTTCCTCGTGCGCCGAAGGCGTGTATTTTGCGACAGACACGTCAGCCGAACCAAGTCCGCGTCGCTCGCGGCACGGATTTTCCTCAATGCACGCTTCGTTCCTCGCTTCAACCCTTGCATCCATCCGCACGCTCGCCGCGTCGCTCGCGTTGTGCGGGCTATGCGCGCTCGGCGCATGCTCGCAGCCCGCGCAGCCGTGGCATCTGACCGATGTCTCCGGTCATCTGCCGGATCTCGATTTCTCGCTGATCGACGACGGTGGCGCGAGCGTCACCGGACACAGCTTTGCCGGCCGCACGACGCTGGTCTATTTCGGCCACACGCATTGCCCGGACGTCTGCCCGGAAACGATGGCGCGCCTGATGCAGGTGCTGCAGCGCGTCGGGCCGGATGCCGACAAGACGCGCATCGTGTTCATCTCCGTCGATTCCGCGCGCGACACGCCGGCGCTGCTGCGCGCCTACGTGCGCGCCTTCGACAACAGGCACGCGGTCGGCCTCACCGGCTCGGATCGCGCGATCGAAACGGTCGCGCAGTGCTATCGTGTCGCGTATCAGATGGATAAGCGCGATCCGGACGGCGCCTACGAAGTGACGCACAGCTCGGCCGTCTACATCTTCGATCGCGACGGCCACGCGCGGCTGCTCACAACCGACCACGATTCCGTCGACGCGATCCGCCGATCTGAAACGCGTGATCGACGCAAAGGCTTCATGATGCTCGGCACCCTGCTCTACTGGCTCGATCCGTGGGAGCCGTCGCCGACGGTGGTCATTGCAATGCTCACGGCGGCCGTGCTGTTCGCGCGCGGAGCGCGGCATGCGCGCGTGTCGACGTCGCAGCGCATCGCGTTCTGGTTCGGCCTGGACGCGCTTTACGTCGCGCTGCATACGCGGCTCGACTACTTCTTCGAGCACGAATTCTTCATGCATCGCCTGCAGCATCTGGTACTGCATCACCCTCGGGCCGTTCTTCATCGCGCTGTCGTATCCGGGCGCGGCGTTGCGCGCGGGCGTTCCGTTTTCGTGGCGCCGGCGCTGGCTGCGGCCGGCTACGCAGACGCGAGCGGCGCGCGCCCTCTTCGGCGTGGTGTTCAATCCGGTGGTGGCGGTGCTGCTGTTCGTCGGCCTGATCTACTCGCCGATCCACTTCAAGGCGATGCTCGATTACCGGCTCTATCGCGTGATGAACTGGAGCATGGCGATCGACGGCCTGCTGTTCTGGTGGCCTGGTGGCTCGTGCTCAATCCGCGTCCTGCGCCGCCCGCGCGGCTCGCGCCGGGACGACGCACGGCGATTCCGCCGCAGATCATCCTGGGCGCATACATCTTCTTCACGCCGCACGAGCTGTATCCGATCTACTCGATCTGCGGGCCGCGCGTTCACCTGGATCACGCTGATGCGCGATCAGCAGATCGGCGGCCTGCTGCTGTGGATTCCCGGCTCGATGATGAGCGTCATCGGCACGTTGATCGCGCTGCGCCACTGGCTGCGGCTGTCGGTGCGATCGCGGCTGCGCTCCGAGCGATGCGCGCCCGCGCGCCTCGACCGGCCGCGCACGTCGCTGTCATGACGTAAAATCGGGCTTGCGCAATCGGATACGCCGATGCCTTCAGCCGCTTCCAGACGTGGGAGAATGCCGTCTTCGTCGTGAATGTCCGACGACGGCACGAAGCCGAACGCGCCATAGAACTTCTGCAGATGCGCCTGCGCGTGCAGGCTGATCGGATCGTCCGGCCATTGCGCGACGATCTGCGTCAGCGCGCGTTCCAGCATCGCGTTGCCGAGCTTGAAGCCGCGGAAGGCGGCAGTCGTCAGCACGCGTCCGATGTGCACGTCCTTTTCGCTTTCGTTGGTTTTGCCGGGCAGCAGCACGCGCAGATAACCCGCGAGCGCGGGACGCGCATCGGCCTGGGCGCGGCCGTAGGCGAACTAGGCGAACAGATGCCAGGCATCGAGATCGAGCCCGTCGATATCGCCTACACGCAGTTCTGCTCGACGACAAACACGGCGCTGCGGGCAGCGAGCATGTCGTAGACATCGGCGGTCGTGAGCTCGTCGAAGCGCTTCCAGCGCCATTCGATGTCGGAAAGTCGGTCGTTCATGGATGCGGGAAACAGCGGGCGAAGTGCGCAATTATGCCGCACGGCGGCGTCGCGGAGAATTGCGAGGAAACGCGCGCATCGGAAGAAAAGCTGCGCGGAAAAGAAAAAGCCTTGACGAGTCAGGGCTTTTCGTTTGGAGGCGCGGACCGGAGTCGAACCGGTCTAAACGGCTTTGCAGGCCGCTGCATAACCGCTTTGCTACCGCGCCACAAGCGGTGTCGGTGCTTGCCGTTCGATTACGCTGGGTCACCAAACAAAAGGGGGAAGCTTGGCTTCCCCTTTGACTGGAGCGGGAGACGAGTCTCGAACTCGCGACCTCAACCTTGGCAAGGTTGCGCTCTACCAACTGAGCTACTCCCGCATTGACACCGCTTTGAAGCTTTTTCTCTGTTTTTGCTTCGCTGTTTGGCGCCGCGCATTATAGATATAAAATTATGGAGAACCTAAAGAACACTGTCAATACTTTTATGGGTGACTTTTTCTACTTCCGCGCAGTTTTTGCAATGTGCTGGTTTCCTCAGATCTTTCGTCCATTGCGACGCGTCACAGCATGCCGCCCCGCTCGCGGATCTGCGGCCACGCGAGCTTCATGTAGTAGAGCATCGACCAGACAGTCAGCACCGCGGCGACATAGATGAGCCACAAGCCCCATACGCGCGTGTCGATCACCCATTGCGTGCCCGTGATTTTCAGCGGCCCGTAGAACAGCAGCATCGGAATGGCGACCATCTGACAGACGGTCTTGAACTTGCCGAGCTGATTCACCGCGACGCTCTTCGATGCGCCGATCTGCGCCATCCATTCGCGCAGCGCCGAGATGGTGATCTCGCGCCCGACGATCACGAGCGCGATCACCGCATTGAGCCGCGACAATTGCACGAGCACGAGCAGCGCGGCGGTGACCATCAGCTTGTCGGCGACCGGATCGAGGAACGCGCCGAACGACGAGGTCTGGTTCAGCTTGCGCGCGAGAAAGCCGTCGAACCAGTCGGTGAGCGCGGCGAGCACGAAGATCACCATGCCGAGCAGGTTGCGATGCTCCGGGCTCGTCATCATGTCCGGCAGATAGAACACGCCCATGACGAGCGGAATCAGCACGATTCGCAGCCACGTCAGGAAGATCGGTAGATTGAACGGCATGGGCGAAAACGGTGAGGGACATGAAAGGGAGCCGCCATTGTGCCGCGCCGGTACGGCAGTCACAAGGCGGCGGCCCACGCGGCGAAGCCTGTCGCGCGGGCGTCGCGGTCAGTGCAGCTGACGATAGATTTGTTGAGCCAGCGCAAGCGAAATGCCTTCGACGCTGGCGAGGTCCTCGACGCTCGCCGCCTGCACGCCGCGCAGGCCGCCGAAGCGCGACAGCAGCTTTTGACGGCGTTTGGCGCCGACGCCTTCCAGTTCTTCCAGGCGCGAGGTCTGGCGCGCCTTCGCGCGCTTAGCGCGCATGCCGGTGATGGCGAACCGATGCGCCTCGTCGCGGATCTGCGCGACGAGCATCAGCGCGGCGCTTTCCTTGCCGAGTTCGAGCGCGGGACGGGTATCGGCGAAGATCAGCGTTTCGAGGCCGACCTTGCGCCCCTCGCCTTTCGCGACGCCGACCAGCATGCCGTGATCGAGCCCGAGTTCCGAGAACACCTGTTTGGCGATTTCGACCTGGCCCTTGCCGCCGTCGATCAACACGATATTCGGCAGCGTGCCGCTCGCCCCGGACGGCGCGGCGCCGGCGGCTTCGTTCGCTTTCTCGGGATTGAGGTTTTCGGCTTCCTCGCTCGCGTTGGACGCGGACTGCGCAACCATCTTTTCGTAGCGGCACGTGAGCACCTGGCGCATCGCGGCGTAATCGTCGCCGGGCGTGATGCCGGCGATGTTGTAGCGGCGATATTCGCCCGTCTGCATCTTGTGATGGTGATACACGACGCACGACGCCTGCGTCGCCTCGCCCATCGTATGGCTGATGTCGAAGCACTCGATGCGCAATTGCGCGAGATCGTCCAGATCGAGGCCGAGCGTCTGCGCGAGCGAGCGCGTGCGCGCCTGTTGCGATCCCTGCTCCGACAAGAGCCGCGCAAGCGCGAGCTTCGCGTTGTTTTCGGCCATCGACAGCCACGCGCGCTTTTGCCCCTGCGGCTGGCGCAGCAGCGTCACCTTGTGGCCGGCCTGCTCGATCAGCAGATCGAGCAACTGGCGGCTCGCGGGCGCGTGGCTCACGACGAGCACCGGCGAAATCTTGTTGCCGATGTAGTGCTGCGCCATGAAGGCTTCGAGCACTTCGGATTCGAGCGCGCCTTCGCGGGACGAGGCTTCGGCTTCCTCGGGTTCTTCGGCTCCCTCGGCTTGTTCAGCCTGTTCGACTTCTTCGGCAGCGGCTTCGCCGATCGCTTCCGCCGGGAATTGCGCCGCCTGCGCGTCCTGTTCGGCCGCCTGCACGATCGCCTCGACGTCAGCGGGCGGAACCTCGGGCTGCGCCGCCGCGTCTTCGTCGTCGAGCGCCATCGCGCTTTCAACGTGCGCGGGGAAATACGCCTTGTCGCCGAGATGCCGGCCGCCGCGCACCATCGCCAGATTCACGCAGATCTTGCCGCCGAGCGCGACGACCGCGAGGATATCGACGTCGCTCTCGCTGCCGACTTCGATCGCCTGCTGATGCAGCACCGTCGACAGCGAACTCATCTGATTGCGCACCGCGGCCGCCTGCTCAAACTTCAGATCGGCGGCGAACGCGTGCATCTTCTGTTCGAGTTCCTTCATGACCTCGCCCTGCCGGCCAAGCAGGAAGCGCGACGCGTTCGACACGTCGCGCGCGTAATCTTCCTCGCTGATGAAACCCGTGCACGGCGCGGTGCATCGTCCGATCTGATGCAGCAGGCACGGCCGCGTGCGGTTGTTGAAGACCGAGTCTTCGCAGGTGCGCAACTGGAATACGCGCTGCAGGATCTGGATGCTCTCGCGCACCGCCCAGGCGCTCGGAAACGGCCCGAAATACTGATTCTTCTTGTCGACGGCGCCGCGGTAGTATGCCATGCGCGGAAACTTGTGGCCCGTGAGCTTGATCAACGGATACGACTTGTCGTCGCGAAACAGGATGTTGTAGCGCGGCGCGAGCGCCTTGATCAGATTGTTTTCGAGCAGCAGTGCTTCGGCTTCCGAACGCGTCACGGTCGTCTCAATCTTGCGGATGCGCGTGACCATCATCGCGATGCGCGGCGAGTGCAGCGTCTTCGTGAAATAGCTCGACACGCGCTTTTTCAGATTGTGCGCCTTGCCGACGTAGAGCACGTTGCCTCCGCCGTCGTAGTAGCGATAGACGCCCGGCAGGTTCGGCAACTGCCTGAACGTCGTTCTCGGGTCGAAAGAATCGGCGGATTCGGATGCGTCTGTCTCGGTCATGCAGCAGGGAAACGTAAGTGCATCGGCCGGCGCCGGCAGGCGCGCCGCACGCCCGATGGCACCGTTATCTGT
>JAQFVI010000335.1 GCA_029439495.1 Caballeronia sp. BR6202001590007 | reverse complement strand
CATAAACCAGTCCAAGATTCTAGCCGCACCCCCTCCTTGAGAAGAAGACTGCACCCCGCGCGTTTTTTCATGTACGAAACGCAGCCGATGCTAGGTACAGAAAATTCCGGTGTCAATTAGGCAATATTCCGTGCTTCATCGTGTTCGACGACGAGATGAAGCCGGGTCAGACAGGAGCATCGACATGGCGATGGCCCGTGCAAGACGCGGCACCACGACGACGGACACCGAACCATTGCAAGCGCCGCCGCTTGCCAAGCCGATTCGTCAGCCCAAGCGAGTCGATCTCGTGGCAGAGGAAATCAAGCGGCTGATCACGGAAAAGAATCTCAAGCCGGGAGACAAGCTTCCGCGCGAGGTCGAATTGCAGCAACTCTTCTTCGTTAGCAAGAGCACCATCCGCGAAGCGCTCAAGTCGCTCGAAGTGCAGGGCTTGATCAAGGTCACGACGGGACCGGTGGGCGGCGGCACCATCGTCAAAGTGCCGCTCGATCGCACGTTACAGCTATTGCAGAACTATTTGTTCTTCAAGGACACATGACGATTGACGACATCTACACCGTGCGGCAGTTGCTCGAACCGGAACTCGCGGCGGGCGCGGTTCCGCATCTGACGGAAGAAGATTTTGCCGCGCTCGAGGCCAACATCGCATGCTGCGACGAGACATCGGCCGCGCATGTGCATACCGACATCGTGAAGCAGCGTCAGGAGGACGTGAACTTTCACGATATCCTGGCCGCCGCCAATCCCAATCCGTTTCTGCGCTTCAGTTGCGAGCTGATCAACGAGATGATTCGCCAGCTCATCAAGTTCAGGAACGATACGCCGCAAACCGAACATGAGCGCTTCGGCCGCGCCAATGTGAAGATTCACAGGCTATCACCGAAGCTGCGCGCCTGCGCGATGCGGACAAGGTCTGTGAACTGATGGTCGTGCACATGACCGAAGCGCCCCGCTACATCAAGCGGATGAAAGGCAAATTGCGCGGGCGCCTGATCCTCGATTCGGAGATGCGCAAGCGAGCCCGGCGCGGCGTATGAGCGACGCCTTAGCGCCATCTAAGCGACGATCGACGGGCTACAATTGCAGGCATCCAGCCGATGCCAAGGTATCGGCGCACGCATCACGGAGAGGAGCATGCAACCCAGAATGGATGCCGTGCGCAAGACCGGCCGATTCGGTCGCCGACTGATGCAGCGCAACAACACGGTCGCGATGCGCATCGCCGATGTCTTCTCGCGCTATCCAATGCTCGCGGGGCTCATCGGCACGGCGATCGCCTTGTCGATGGCCGTGCTGTCGTTGACCGCGCTGTGGCAAGGGCGTGCGCAGGCGCTGCAGAACGCGCATCAGGCATCGGAGAATCTGGTCGCGACCTTGAGCGCCGATATCGCCCGCAATATCGAGTCGAGCGATCTTTCCTTGAGGACCATGGTCAGCGGCGTCGAGAATCCGGCCGTCATGGCACTGCCGACCGACATGCGCAAGCTCGTGCTCTTCGAAGGCGCGACGGCCGTCAGCTATGTGGGCGGCATGTGATCGACGCAAAGGGGCGCATCGTCGTAGATCGGGATGATACGCCTCATGGCGATATCTTCTTTAGCGATCACGATTTCTTCAAGGCGCATGTCGAGCACCCGGATGCAAGACTCTACTATATCTCCGCGCCCTATCGCCCGCGCCTGCGTAACGGAGCCTACTCGCTTGCGCTCAGCCGCCGGATCAATTCAGCCGATGGCTCGTTTAACGGCGTCGCGGTCATTACTCTAAACATCGATTACTTCAAGACCCTGCTCTCTCTCGTCAATTTTGGCGGCAAGGGTTCGGTCTTCATCGTCCAGCAAAATGGCCTCATGCTTGCGCGCAAGCCCGCGCTGGCCGCCAATGCCGTCAGTTCCGTCGCGAGTTCACCAACCTTCAGTGCGATGAAGGCCCAGCCGTCGGGGTCGTATATCTCCGTCTCCCCGCTCGACGGCGTGCGGCGCATCTACACCTTCATGCGCGTGCCCGGCACGCATCTCATCGCGGCGGTCGCGCCTGCCGAACAAGACGTGCTTGCAGCATGGTCCGATCGGAGCCTCGTGATCGGGCTGTTGACATTCTTTTTCGGCGCGGGCTTCGTTGCCATCTCATGGTTGCTTGCGATCTCGCTGCGCGCACGCGCGATTGCACAAAAGAAACTGCAGCGTCTTGCCGGAACCGATTCGCTGACGGGGCTCAGCAACCGGCGCGCAATAGACCGGCGCCTCGACGACGAATGGCGCCGCGCGCGACGCACCAATCAGCCGCTCTCCGCACTCTTCGTCGATGTGGATCACTTCAAGCTCTACAACGATACCTACGGTCACGCGATGGGCGACGACGCGCTGATCGCTGTGGCAGATTGCATACAGCATTCGATCAAGCGCCCCGGCGATATCACCGCGCGCTACGGCGGCGAGGAGTTCGTCATCGTGCTGGCGGGCGCGGCGGCAGCCGGAGCATCCGCCTTCGCCGAGCGCCTGCGCGCCGAAGTCGAACGACTGGCGATCGCTCACAGCGGCTCGCCCAACGGCATTCTGACAGTCAGCATCGGCTGCGCGACGACCCTGCCGAGCCAGGATACCGACGCACTCAAGCTCCTCAATCATGCGGATGCCGCTCTCTACCGTGCAAAGCGAGCCGGACGCAACCGCGCAATCCACGAAGACCATCCCGCCGACAACGCGGAACACGAATAGCGCAATACTTGCATGATGCATTTTGAATGCGTGATGCAAGTCCGCGAGATCCACATCTAGCTTTCGATTGCCTGACGCCGCGGCTGACCTTCACCCGTTGGCGCAAGGCTTGCGTTCTCTGGCGCTCGAAACCCGGCGACTCGACCGGCAAGACACTCGATCGCGCCGTCGCCAAAGCCGTATTCGGTGAGGCCGGCATAGCGGCCCATTTCTCGATGCATGGAATAGGCGATGGCAACGGCGACGGCATATCGATCAAGGAACTCAACAAGACGCTTGCGCGCGAGTGCGACGTGATCGCAAGTTTCCCGCGCTCGACGGTCGCCGATGCGGCCAATGCAAAACTGTCCTTTTCTCAGGGCTATCTGCATGCGGCCTATGTCAGCATCGAAACGCCCGGTGCCGAGTTGCAAGATGCCGCTAGCCGCAAGGTGGCCGCGACTTATGGCAGCCCCGCGCAACTGATCACCGTACAACAGCACGACGTCACGTTCGACCTCGAGAATACGTCCGCCTCGACCGTGGAAGCCGTCGCAAGCGGACGCGCTCGCCGTGCGATCGTATGGTATCCGGCTGTCGTCGCCTATCGGAACGCGCATCTCGAGCGCGAGTTTGCCGTGTCGGCTACGCGCTCGCCCTATGCGGACTGGCAATTGATTTTCGCATTCGGCCCACGCGGCGCGCCCTATCGCGAAAAGATCGATGCCACGCTCGAGCGCATGAAGCGCGACGGGCGACTGCAAGCGATGACACGAGCGTGGGCCTTGCCTGCAAATATGGAGGCATCGCATCGCAAGACGACGGACGGTATCGTCCTTGCCGATATGAACGCTTGGCATGCAGGACGCTTGATGAAGGTCGCGAACGAAGCGATCAACGAACCGCCTCCTTTCATGCAGGCGCAAACTACAAGCGGCAAGACGCTTTATTCCGCATCATGCGCCAAGTGCCATGGTGCGCAGTTGCAAGGCGTTACCGCCCCCGCATTGCAGGGTCCGTCGTTTGCGCCGCCGTCCAATTTGCATCTGACCGTGGGCAGCATCTTCACCTATATGGCGACCAACATGCCGGTAGACCGTCCCGGCAAGATGAAGAATCAGGACTATGCGGACATCATGGCGTTTCTGCTCTATTCGAACGGCTATAAGCCCGGGTCCGCAAAAATGACGGCGGATACCGCGCGCTCGTCGACACTTCCCCTCAACGCAGGAAGCTCGAAATAAGCGTTTCGACTTGCAGTTCAAGCAGTAGCCAAGGGGCGTGCAAGGAAAACGAGACAACGACGATCCATCGGTTCGTCATTGTCCGCGCTGCACGATTAGCGCGCGCACGGCACCGTATTGGCATAATCGATCGGATCTTGCCGCTGATCCCATCGAGCATGAAGGTATCGACTTCACTAAGGAACTGGCTTCCTTCTTCGTTCGGACGTCCTGAAGCCCGCCGCCTCGCGCGCAGCTTGAGCGGTTGCGCCATCAGTTACATAGCGGCCCGGCTGGCCGCTTTGCCCGAGGGTTATTGGGCGCTCATCACCACGCTAGTGGTCGTCACTCAACCGAGTCTCGTGCAAGCGCTAGGCACGGCACGCGATCAGATCATCGGTGCGATCATGGGCGGCATCGTTGGCATGCTCGGCGTGCTTGCGATCAATCATGAGGTTGCGCCGCTCGTCGTCTTCAGCATCGCGCTCGTACCGTTTGCCGCATTGGCCGCCGAACGGCCCTGCCTTGCGGCCTGCGTGCGTGACGCTCGTGATCGTCGTACTCATTCCTGCGGGCGACGGCCCCTATTTTCAACGGCCCGTGCATCGCGTGCTGGAGATACTGATCGGCGCGGCGTCGGCGTTCGTCGTCGCCGTACTGTTTCCGAACCGCGTGCTGACGAACGCGCATCAATGCGTCGCCGACACGCTGAGAAGCCTTGGACAGCTTGTCGGCCTGCACTTGTCGGGACAAGACGATGCAGCCCGCACGATGCAACTGGAATCGCAAAGCACGCAATCGCAGAAGGCGCTCGACGATGCGCTTCAGGAAGCGCAACGGGAACATATCATCGTGCCGCTGTAAAGCGGACGTGCCGATGCCATCGACAAGGCGGCGCCGTTTCTTCGGCGCCTGCATAGCGATACGCAGTTTCTCGCCAAGGCCGTTGCGCGCGACGACCGCAACGCATGCGCGCTACGGTTTCATTCGACCGTCGTCGAATTGCAGAATCTCCTTTACGGCACTCGCCGATGCGCTCGACCGCATGCCGTCGAAACAGGAAGACGTCGATCGCGTTCGCGATGCAGCGTGCAAGCTCAAGGGTCTGATTGCCGTTCACGAGCCGGGTGACGAAGCGCACGACATCGCGCGATTCGTCATCAAGCTGATCGCGACGGATCTCGAGGCGCTCGTGTCCGTGATCTATCCCGAGCGCGAGTCGTCGCCTGCGTAGTCCCTATGCCGCGCGCGTCGCTTAGCGCAAAAGGCCGCGCGCGTCGATTGGCCAGATCGCTTCGACGCGCTCGCCCCGATAGCAGACGTATTCGTCGTAAAGGTTGGCAGTCGGATCGCAATGTCCCGGCGGCAAAAGCAGCCGCGCACCGACCAGAGCAGACGTGTTGTCGTGCGGCGCATTGCGCGCTTCGAGCATGCCGTGTTTGTCGTTGGCCGACGCGTAAGTCAGTACCGGTTCGCGTCGAGCGTCGAGCCAGCGCACGCTGCGCGGCAGGCCGGGGTCGACCGCGAGCCCCTTAAGACCGACGTCACATACCGCCATGCCGGGCCGCGTCGCGCTCATCACCGTCGAAAGAACATAGAGACTCGCTTTCCAATGGCTTGCGCCCGTCCATTCGATATCGCCGTATCACCGTCCATGAAGAGATACGAGCCCGGTTGAAACTCGTTATAGACGCCCGAAACAGCATCGAATTCGACCGTGTCTGTTCCGCCTCCCGTCACGATGCCGCGGCGCATGCTGCGCGCTTCGAAACCAGCGATATGCTGCAGGCCGCTGTGATAAGCCTGAATGCCGGTGAATCTTAAGGCGGACTGCGCGGCAATGCCGTCGATCAACGCGAGCAGTTCGTCTTCGCTCGTCACGCCGCAGCGATGCTGTCCGGCATCGATCTCCAGCAACACGTCGATCGTCACGTCCGCGCGCGCGGCCGCATCCCCTAGTGCCCGGACCTGCGACAAGGCATCGACGCAGACCGACAAGCGCGTATGCGATGCAAGTTCGACCGCCATCGCGACCTTGTCCGCGCCGACCAACTCATTGCTGATGTGGATGCTCGAAATGCCGACAGCCGCGAACGGATAGGCCTCCGACACCTTCTGACAGCACACGCCGACCGCTCCTGCGGCGATCTGCTGCAAAGCGATCGCACTCGATTTATGTTTATGCGCCTTGGCGTGAGGCCTGAGCGCCACGCCGTGATGCGCGGCGAAGGCTGCCATCGTCGTGAGATTCACCTCGAAAGCGTCGAGATCGACGACCAGCGAAGGCGTGACGACGGTGGCGAGCGCATCGCCGATACGGGCGGCTGCGGGAGATTTTAGCGTCATCGGAATGCATGCAGGCAGTGGGCGGCGACGCTCATCATACCGTCGTCGATTTGCATGCTGCATGCAGTCGACAAAATTCAGGCTGTCACCGCCGTCTTGAGGATCGCCCCTTCTTGCATCAAGGATCGAATGTTCGCCGCATCGAAACCATATTCGCGGAGCACCTCGGAGGTATGCTGGCCGAGCAGCGGCGCCGGACGCGAGTCGTGTGCGCGCCCTTCCGAGAAGTGGATCGGCAGCCCGATGCCCCGCATCGGTCCCGCGAGCGGATGCGTCGTTTCGACGATCATCCCGCGCGCCAGCGCCTGTTCGTGCGACGACGCCTCCGGCACGCTCAGCACCGCGCCGCTCGGCAAGCCGATCTCGTCGAAACACGCGAGCCATTCGCCGGTCGTGCGCTCAACGAGCCGCACCGTCAGGACTTCGACCAGCGCTTCGCGATGCCTGAGCCGGCCCGCGTTCGTCTGAAAACGCTCGTCTTGCGCGAGGCCGGGTATGTCGAGCGCGCCGACCAGCCGCTCATAGTTGCTCTGATTGGCCGCGCCGATGTTGATCCAGCCATCGCGCATACGGAAGGCCTGATACGGCGCACTGGTCGGATTCGCCGAGCCGACTCGGTAGCACGGTGCCGTCAGCGAAGTAGTTGGCGAAAGCCAGTAAATCTGCTGTAGGCCCGCCTCGAATAGCGACGTGTCCACCATCTGACCCCGCCCGGTGCGCTGCTTGTTAGCGTAAGCGGCGCTGATGCCGAGCGCGGCGAGTATGCTGGCGTTGATGTCGGTCACGGGCGATTCGGCCTTGATCGGTGCCTGGCCCGGTTCGCCCGTCATGCTCATCAGCCCACTCAGGCCTTGTGCGATGAGATCGAAGCCGCCCTTGTCCGCCATCGGGCCGCTGTGGCCGTAGCCCGAGATCGCGCAATAGATCAGTCCCGGGTTGGTTTCCTTGAGCGCTTCGTAGCTCATGCCGAGCTTTTCCATCGTGTCGGCCGATAATTTTCCGTCACGACGTCCGCGCTCGCGAGCATCTTGCGAAGCACCTCCTTGCCGCCTTCAGTCTTGAGGTTCAGCGCGATACCCCGCTTGTTGCGGTTGACGATCATGAACGACGCGGATTCGCCGCTCGGAAGGATCGGGGCGAAGCGTCTGCAGTCGTCGTCGCCCGGAATCTTCTCGACCTTGATGACGTCGGCGCCCATGTCCGCGAGCATCATGCCGCAGATCGGCCCCGACATGATGTGCGCGAGTTCGACGACGCGCATGCCGGCGAGCGGGCCTTTGCCGCTCGCACGTTCGGTTGCTCCGGTGTCTGTCATTTCGAACCTTCCTCGGGTTGCATTTCGCATGCGGCGCAGTGCATTCGTTATTCAATCCACTGGCACAATCCGCCGGCCGCATGCTTCATTCAAAGAATCGCTCTGCTGAGCGCCCAGTCAGACGAACTTGCTTGCGTGGGCGGCTTGCGCCGACTCTTCGTCGGTCTCCAGCGTCCGATCCGGCCGCATCGTGAAGGACAGTACGATGCCGGCGGCCATCAGGATCATCGAGACGGTGAACGGTAGGTTCCAGTTGCCCGTGCGGTCGATCAGCCACCCGCCCATCATCGGACTGATGATGGTGGCGAGCGCCGAACCGGAATTCATAATGCCGGATGCCGTTCCCGGGTGTTTCGGCGCGGTATCCATCGGCACCGACCACATCGGCCCGATGGTCATCTCGTTGAAGAAGAATCCCGCCGACAGACACACTGCCGCGAAGGTGATCGACATGTCCGGGATCAACATGATCGGCGCGAGCGAAAGCAGCGTCAGCAGCATACAGACACCCACCATCACGTTGCGCGCGAGGCGCACTCGACCGCTTTTGCGAAGGATGCGATCGGTGGCGCTGCCTATCCAGTCGCCCAGCACGCCCGCGAAGAACACGCCGGACGCGAAGATCGCCGACTTGCCCAGATTCGTGTGATAGCTGTGCAGAAAGTACTGTGGGATCCAGCCGAGAAACAGCCACAGCACCCAGCCATAGCAGAAATAGACCGCCATAGACCGCCATAGACCGCCGTCACGGACGCCATGCGCAAGAGCAGCCTGCGCCACGGGACGGGTGCGCCCTCCTTGACGCCGGAATAGCTCTGCAGCTCACGCATTCCGTTTCCGTGATGCGCGGATGATCGCGCAGAGCGTGAGCGTGCGTCGCGGCCCGAAGCGATCCCCGACCCATCCGCCGATGATTTGAAACACGAGATAGGGATAAGCGAATGTGGAGAATACGAAACCGACCTCGGTATGCGACAGCCCCAGTTCCGCGCCGAACTGACTCGCGGCGGTGCTGACATTGACCCGGTCGATATAGGTGATGAAGTACATCGCGCATAGCAGAAGCAATACGCGCGTCGTGGCTCGGCAGAACATCGTCGTCTCCCTTATGATCGCGTGCGCAGGCAGAGCGCGTGCCCGAGAGAGAGGACTCAGGCAAACGCCCCGACTGGCCGCGTACGGAAACTACGTTGAATGCGATTACGAATGAACGACGTCGCGCTTACTGACTGCGGCGTTGCATACGGCGAATGCAGATCTTGCGTATGAAGCCCATGACGCGCCTCCTTCGTTGAATGCTTCCGATGCACCGTCGAGCGAAGCCGCGAGCACGCGCGCAACATGGAATGCTTCGGTTTGCGCGCCGTCGGCGATCTGATGACGACAACTCGTTCCGTCCGCGACAATTACTGCATCGTGCACGCGTCTGATCGCGGGCAGCAAAGATAATTCGCCCATCGCGAGCGATGTGTCGTAGTGCTCGGCCTCGCAGCCGAAGCTGCCGGCCATGCCGCAACACGACGACTCGATCGTGCTCACTTGCAGCCCGGGAATCCACTTCAGAACGGTCTCGACCGGTCGAACCACGTCGAAGGCCTTTTGATGACAATGACCATGCAAGAGTGCTTTCGATTGCGCAATGGGCTTGAACGAAACATCGAACCGGCCCGCCGCGCGTTCGTGCACGAGAAACTCTTCGAAGGTGAACGATGCCTTGGCGAGACGCTGAGCGACATCATCATACCCGTAGCCCAAAAATTCGTCGCGAAGCGACAGAAAGCACGAAGGCTCGAGCCCGACGATCGCCACGCCACGCTCGACATGAGGCAGGAGCGCATCGAGCGTACGCCGTACTTCGACCTTAGCTTCTTCGACGAGACCCGCCGAAAGAAAAATCCGTCCGCAACACAAGGGACGCCCTCCCGTCTTCGTGTTCAGATGAACGGTGTATCCTGCGGCTTCGAAAACGCGCTGCGCCGCGCGCGTTCTCGGGCTCCATGTAGTTGTTGAACGTATCGACGAAGAGCAGCACCTGCTTGGCGCTTGCGGTCTTAGCACGCGGCGAGCTTGCGTCGTCATTGAAAATGGCTTCGAGAAGCGCGGAAACGCGCGCTGGGTTGCGAGACCAAGTCGCGTCTTGAGCCATTGCGCTACGTGCGGCATATGTCGATCCATCGCGTCGGAAAGCTTCGGCATGCGGCTTGCGAAAGGCGCATAGCGCGGCAGATAATCGATCAGTCGATCGCGCACACTCATGCCATTCCGCTGCATCCACGCCGCGTGCTTCGATCTTGATGCGCGCCATGTCGACACCGGTTGGACAATCGCGCTTGCAGCCCTTGCGCGACACACAGAGATCGAGCGTCTCTTTGACGTCGCGGCTCGCGAGACCGTCCTCGCCCAACTGACCCGACAAGGCGAGCCGCAGCGTATTCGCCCTGCCTCGCGTGACATGCTGCTCGTCCTTGATGATGCGACAGCTCGAATACATCGTGCCTGCATCGAACTTGCGGCAATGGCCGTTGTTATTGTACATCTCGACTGCCTTCGCCAGACCATGCGTGAGATCGCCGCCTGAGCCGGTCGGCCCTTCGATGCCGGTCGCGGCATCGCGCGTCACGTTTCATGCGGACCAGTCGAGCCGAGGCTCGAACGCACGTTCCGCATAGCTCGGCGTAAAACGGAAGTAGCGCGCATCGTCCATCTTCGGCGGCGCGACGATGCGGTCCGGGCTCATGCGATTGTCCGGATCGAAGAGCCGCTTGATATCGCGAAACGCTTCGTTGATGCGCGGCCCATACTGCCAGGCGACCCATTCGCCCCGGCATAGTCCGTCGCCATGCTCGCCTGAAAACGCACCCTTGTATTCGCGCACCATAGCCGCCGCTTCTTCGGCGATCGTCCGCATCTTGTTGGCCCCGTCGCGGCACATATCGAGAATCTAACGTACATGCAATGTACCGATACTCGCATGCGCATACCATGTTCCTTCCGTACCGTGTCGCCGAAATATTTCGGTGAGACGGCTCGTGTACTCGGCGAGATGTTCGAGCGGCACGGCACAGTCTTCGATGAAGGACACCGGCTTGCCGTCGCCCTTCATGCTCATCATGATGTTGAGATCTGCCTTGCGCACTTCCCAGAGCGCTTTCTGTGCGCCCGCGTCGGGCATCTGGACGACCGAGCCCGGCAAACCGAGATTACCCATCAATTCGACCAGTTCCGTCAGTTTGGCCACTTGCCGATCGCGATCCGCTCCCGCGAACTCGACGAGCAGGATGGCCTGCGGCGATGCGACCAGCGCCTTCTCGATGACAGGCTTGAATGCAGCATTCGACATCGACAGATCGATCATCGTGCGATCGACGAGTTCCACCGCGACGGGACCGAGCCTGACGATATGCCGGGTCATGTCCATCGCATCGTAGAAGCTCGGAAAATTGACGACGCCCAGCGTCTCCGTGTTCGTCTACAAGCTGATTGCGGCGGGCAGCATCGAAGAAAAGATTCTGGAGATGTAGGAGCGCAAGGCCGCGCTCGCGGCAGGCATTCTGTCGGAAGATGCCGCCGCGGTGGAGAAGTTTTCAGCGGAGGACATCGACGCGCTCTTCGCGCCGATGCCGGATATCGAGCAGGCGCCCCGCAAGCCCGCCGCGAAGCGCGCCGCGCGCGTCAGAGATAGCGATTGATGGTGTCGCGGGTCGCCTTCGCGGCGTTCGCCGCCGCCTGCGCGTAGTCGTCGCCCTTGCCCGCGTAGATGATCGCGCGCGACGAGTTGATGAGCATGCCCGTGCCGTTCGCGGTGCGGCCCGCGCGCACGGTCGCTTCGACGTTGCCGCCCTGCGCGCCGATGCCCGGAATCAGGAGCGGCATGTCGCCGACGATGTTCCGCACCGCTTCGATTTCCTTCGGAAAAGTCGCGCCGACCACGAGACCGAGCTGACCGCTCGCGTTCCACTTCTGCGCCGCGAGCTTCGCGACGACCTGATACAGCGGCTGGCCGTCCGTCATCAGGAATTGCAGGTCCGATCCGCCCGCGTTCGAAGTGCGGCACAGCACGATCACACCGCGTCCTTCGTGCGCGAGATACGGCTCGATCGAATCGAAGCCCATGTACGGATTCACCGTCACCGCGTCGGCGCGATAGCGCTCGAAGGTTTCTTTGGCGTACTGCTCGGCGGTGCTGCCGATATCGCCGCGCTTGGCGTCGAGAATCACCGGAATGCCGGGATGCGCGTCGTGGATGTGCGCGATCAGCGCTTCGAGCTGATCCTCCGCGCGATGCGCGGCGAAGTACGCGATCTGCGGCTTGAACGACGAAGCATAAGGCGCGGTTGCATCCGCGATGGTCTTGCAGAATTCGAAGATTGCATCGGGGCGGCCTTGCAGCGCGCCCGGAAACTTCGACGGCTCGGGATCGAGGCCGACGCACAGCAGCGATTGCGTGCGCGACCACGCGTCGTTGAGCGACTGGATGAAGGACATGGCAGCGGATTCCTGAAAAATTGCCACGCATTTTAACGCGCGGCGCTTCTCCGGATTCAGCGTGCGGCCGCCGCACGCGGCCGGGCTTTTGCGCCCGCACGCGTTTTCGGCCTGCCGCGCCGCGCGGCTTCGCCGGTGCGCTCGACGGTGAAGCGGAATTCGCGCGACAGCCGTTCGCCGAGCGCGAGCACCGTCATGCCGTGCGCTTCGCCGCCGCTGGGAAGATTCACCGCGTTGATCGGATGATCGACCGGCTCGAAGCAGAAGAAGTCCTGTCCGGGCGGCGCGTAGAGCACGTAGTAATCGGTGTCCGCGGCGATGGTCAGCGAGAGCCGGCGCCTCGGCCACATCACGCTCGTGCGTCCGCTCCAGCCGGTGAACGCGTTGTTGACCATTTCGGCGGGCATTGGATACGCTACGCCGAACTGCCACGCGGACGGCGCGGACACATGTCGTACCGGCAGCCAATCGTCGCCGCACAGCCACAGGCCGCCCGCGGCCGCGGACAGTTCGGTATCGGCATCGCGCATCAGAAACGGATGCAGACCGAGCCCGAACGGCAGCGCGTCGTCGCCGGTGTTTTCGATATCCAGCGTGACGACGAGCGTCGCGTCTTCGAGCGCATAGGTCTGCGCGGCGCGAAACGAATAGGGCTCGCCTGCGCGCCGGTCGAGCGACAAACGCACGCGCGTCGCTTCTTCTTCGACATTCCATGCGCCGAGCCAGCCGTCGCCGTGCAGTGGCAGCGGTTCGTCGGCGCGGTTGCAGGGAATCTCGACCGCGCGTCCGGAAAACTGGAAGTGGCCGTTGCCGATGCGGTTTGAATACGGCAGCAGCGGATAACACGCGAGCTGATTCGGATCGGTATGCGGCCTCGGTTCGCAGCACGGCCGGAAGATCGGCACGAGCGCGCCCTCGTGACGCCAGTCGAAGCGCGTGACGCCGCCGCCGAGCGACGGCGCGACGTCGAGACGCAGATGCACGTTGGCGAGCGTGACAAAACCTTCGACATCCGCCGCGCCGATGGCGACCACGGCGGTGCCGGGCCCCGGCCGGATCGGCGGCTCCGAGGCGGCGGCGAGACGCGAGCGGCGCGCGCCGGCCTGTGCGGCGGAAGCAGCGGAAGCGGTCGTTGCGGAGCTTGCGTTGGATGGCGTCGATGCAGATCGGATTTTCGTGCGCGCAGCGGTCATGGCTCGTGCTCCATCGAGAGGCGTTTCGACCGGCTCGCCGTGGCGGCGCCGGGACTTTTCAACGATCGGACGATCGGGCGATGCATCCGTGCGCATCGCCTCGTGTTTCAGCGCTTGCCCGCGAAGCGGCTTTCGGCGATGCCGCGTGCGCCCAGTTGCGCGGCGAACACGCCGCCCGAGTGCGCATCGAGTGCGGTATCGACGCCGATGCGCGCGCTCGTCACATACAGCGTGTCGAGTTGCGCGCCGCCAAACGCGACGCAACTCGGCTGCGCGGTCGGCACGTCGATGCGCACGGTTTCGCGTCCGTCGGATGCATAGCGGACGACGCGCCGCCCGCCCCATTGGGCGTTCCACAGGCCGCCGTTGGCATCGACGGTCGAGCCGTCGGGCCAGCCGTCGGCGTCGATCCGTTCGATGAACACGCGGTCGTTCGACATCGAAGGATAGTCGACGACGCGAATCTGTCGAGTCGGCGTATCGCAGTAGTACATGCGGCTGCCGTCCGGACTGAAGCCGATGCTGTTGGAGATCGCGCAGTGTCCGAGCGGCAGCCGTTCGAGCGTGAGATTCGCGTCAAGGCGATAGAGCGTGCCGATGGACTCGCGTCGTCGACATCGTGTTTGGTGCCGAACACGAAGCGGTCTTCGCGGTCGCATCGGCCGTCGTTCAGGCGCGTGGGGAGATCGGCTTCGACCGGCGCGATGGTATCGATCGCCGGTCGCCGGATCGAAGAAGGCGAGCCGCGATGCGAGGCCGAGCAGCAGCGTGTCATTGGCTTCGCAGAGCGCGAAGGTCGCGAGGCGTTCGGGCATGTCCCACGCGTGCGTGGACTGATCGCGCGGATCGTAGCGCCAGAGTTTGCTGCCTTCGATGTCGGTCCAGAGGAGGAAGCCGCCGCGCGCGTCTCAGGTTGCGCCTTGGCCGAGCGTGCAGTGACTGTCGACGAGCAGATGCGCGTTCATACCCAGCCTCCGTCGATGATCAGGTCTTGCGCGGTGATCATGCTGCTTTCGTCCGAGGCGAGGAAGAGAGCGGCATGCGCGAGGTGTTTGGACTTCAGTTCGGCGTCGATGTACTGCCCTTCCTTGATCGCGCGCTTGCCGGCGTCGTCGAGCCAGAGGCGCTTTTGCTTGTCCATCATGACCGCCGGGGACGAGCGTATTCACACGGATGTTGTACCGTCCGAGATCGCGCGCGAAGCCGCGCGTCATGCCCGGGACGCCGGCTTTCGCCGTCATGTACACGGAGAGGTTGCTGTTTTTCAGCATCCAGCTGACGGACCCGAGATTGATGATCGAACCGCCGCCGAGTTGCTTCATGTCCTCGATGACCGCTTGCGCGACGAAGAACTGATGACGGATGTTCACGGCGATCGTGTCGTCGTAGAACGCTTCCGTGACTTGTCGATTTTGTGGCGCTTGTCGTTGGCGGCGTTGTTCACCAGAACGCCTATGGGACCTAACGCACTGCGAACACCTGCGTACGTCGGCGATGCCTTTTTTCAAGGCGTCGATATCGGTCAGGTCGATGTTCAGGAACATCGGACGGGTTTGGTCTTCTTTCAGCGATGCGCTCAGGGTGTCGGCTAGTGATTCGCCCGACGGCGCGTCGATGTCGACGAAGGAGGCGCCTATGCCGGTGGCGCCGCCTGTGATTAGGACCGTTTTGCCTTTCAGACTTGGGTATCGCGTTTGGGTCATGGGTCTTTCTTCCTCTCGGACTTTTGGGTTTTTGCTTCTGCTTCTGTTGTCGTGCCGTTTTGCAGT
>JAQFVI010000334.1 GCA_029439495.1 Caballeronia sp. BR6202001590007 | reverse complement strand
GCGGCGGTGGAAGGCCCGCTAGATGATTTTCAATCAATCATCTCGTCGAGAAAGCTCTCGCGCGAGCCGCACAGCGCGCAGGCATGCTCCCACTTCTGCACGCTGAACGGATGATCTTCGAAATCGAGGCTTCTCACTTTCGTATAGGGTGGTATCGCGTAGATGCGCCGTTCGCGACCCGCGCCGAACAGTTGCAGCGCGGCATTCATGTGCATCTTCGGGTTGTTGAACTTGGGAATCGACGACGGCGAAGTCAGGTATCGATCGTTCACCAGCACCGGGTAGTCATAGGTCATCGATGCTGCCGTGCTGCACGATGTATTTCACGTTGATGAGGCCTTAGTCTGCGAGCGCATGCAGCTTCCTGCATTCGATCACGCGCGGGTTCGAGCCGGAACAGCAGCTCGGGCATTAGCACCTGATAGACGAGGATCTGCTTGTCCGTGAGCGGCGTCTCCGGAATGCGGTGACGCGTGCACGATGCTCGCTTCGGCGGTGCGCGTCGTGGTCGCGACGCCCGCCGTGCGCGCGAAGAAACGACGGATGTTCACCGCGTTGGTGGTCTCGTCCGATCCCTGATCGATGACCTTGAGCGTATCGCTCGCGCCGATGATGGCCGAGGTCACCTGCAGTCCGCCGGTTCCCCAACCATACGGCAAGGGCATTTCGCGCGACGCGAACGGCACCTGATAGCCCGGCACCGCGACAGCCTTGAGCAACGCGCGGCGGATCATGCGTTTGGTCTGCTCGTCAAGGTACGCGAAGTTATAGCCTTCGGTCAGCGCGGTCTGCGCTTCGTGCATGCTCATGCTGCGTTCTCCTTCGACGCGTGCTGCCCGGCCGCGTGCGCCTCGCGCAGGCGTCGGAGTAATTCGAGTTCCGACTGGAAGTCCACGTAATGCGGCAGTTTCAGATGCCGAACGAAGCCGGATGCCTCGACGTTGTCGCTGTGATACAGCACGAACTCCGGATCCTGAGTCGGCGACGCGACCGTCTCGCCCAGTTCCTGCGCGCAACGCGTGATCGACCAGCGCCATCACCATGGCCTTGCGCTCCGAATGCCCGAACGCGAGTCCGTAGCCCTACGTGAAGGCCGGGGGCACCTCGCCGCTGCCGGCAAACTGATTGATCATCTGACATTCGGTGATGTCAATATCGCCGATCTCCACCGCGAAGCCCAGTTCGTCGACGTGCATCTCGACCGCGACTTCGCCGTGGCGAATCTCGCCCGCGAACGGATGCGAATGCGCATAGCCGCGCTGTGTCGCATAACCGACCGCGAGCAGAAAGCCTTCGTCGCCGCGTGCGAGGTTCTGCAGACGCACCGCGCGATCCACGGGAAACGCGAGCGGCTCGCGCGACAGATCGCCCGGTTCGAGTGCATCGTCGCTTGCGCGCTCCTGTTCGATCAGGCCTTCCTTGTCGAGCATCGCGAGCACGCGCGGCATCGGCTCGGATTCGCGCGGCGCGCGCGGCGTCGTATCGTCGAAGCCGGCCGCATCCTCGGCCAGCAGGCTGAAGTCGATCAGGCGCTGCGAGTCATACGTGCCACCAAGCATCTGGCCACCGGGCACATCCTTGAAGGCCGCCGAGATGCGGCGCTCGACGCACATCGCTTCGGTATCGAGCGGCACGGTGTAGCCGAAGCGCGGCAGCGTCGTGCGATAGGCACGCAGCAGGAAGATCGCTTCAACGAGATCGCCCGCCGCCTGCTTGATCGCGAGCGCGGCAAGTTCCTCGTCGTAGACCGAGCCTTCGGTCATCACGCGCGCGACCGCGAGGCGCATCTGCTCGCGAATCTGCGCCACCGACAACTCGAGCACGGACGGATCGCCGCGACGCTTTCTCGCGAGCACGTCCCATGAACGTTCGATGGCGCGTTCGCCTCCTTTGACCGCG
This sequence comes from Caballeronia sp. BR6202001590007, assembly GCA_029439495.1. Taxonomy (GTDB): domain Bacteria; phylum Pseudomonadota; class Gammaproteobacteria; order Burkholderiales; family Burkholderiaceae; genus Caballeronia. The sequence goes on along the minus strand of JAQFVI010000334.1, from coordinate 12,684 downwards.
ACGTACATCAGATCACCTCCACATGCGTGGTGCGCGGCAGGCCGACGAGCGAGCCGCCCGCCACGAAATAACAGTCGATGCCGCGGGGAAAGTGCGAAGCGAGCGACGCGCGTTCCTGCCAGAACGCGGCCGGCAGACCCGCGATCATCATCACGCGATGGTCCTGGATGCCGGGACCGCGCCACACGAGCGATTCGCCTTCGGTCAGCGACGGCACACGGATGAACAGGGTCGCCGAGGTTTCGGGCGCTTCCGGCTCGCCGAGCGAAAAGCCCTTCAGCGAAGGCATATTCGTTGCATCGTCGATATAGACGATGGACACGCCGTGCCAATCACGTGTCAGCGGCGCGCTTGCATGAAAGCGCAGTGCATCGCCGAACAGCGCGCTATCGCTTTCGAGGAACACGAGCGTCGAATAATCCGTCAACGCCAGCAGCGATGCGAACGCCGCCAGAGGCACGCGGCACATGAGGCCGTCGCGCATCGCATGATTGTTCGGCAGCGCCGCGTCGATTGCAACGATGCTGCCCGGACGTGACAGCGCCTCAAGCAGCGCGCGGAAGACGCGTTGCGCATCGTGCACTGGATCGTTGAACCCCGGCACGAGCGTGTTCGATATCTGCGGCAGATAGTTGAGTTCGGTGGACCACATCTGATTCTCGACATAGCCGACCCAGGGATGCCTGAGCAGATCGCACCGCGAGGCGATCTTTCGATGCGTGTCGAGATACGTCTTCGATGCGTACACGCCGAGCGCGTAATCGGTGAACTTGTGTGCATAGACGCGGCCTTGCGCGGGGTGCGTCATGCTGACGGCGAGATTGGCTTCGCGTTTGGAGAGACTGAACATGCGCGGATTGGCGATCAGTTCGATCTCCAGTTGCGGATGCGCGGCCGACAGTTGCGCGATGCGCGGCGCCAGAAAATAGGTGCCGAAACCTTCAGGCGTGCCGATGCGCACGCTGCCCGTGAGTCCGATCGACGCGTTGTCGAGATGGTGCCGCATGCACAGCGCGAGGCTTTCCATGCTTTCGGCATCGCTGAGCACGCGCTCGCCTTCGGACGTGAGCACGAAGCCCAGCGAACTGCGATCGAAGAGCCGCACGCCAAGCGCGCTTTCGAGCGCCGCGATGCGCCGGCTCAAGGTCGAATGATCGACGCTCATCTGCTGCGCCGCCACCGTGAGCCGGCCTGCGCGCGAGATGGCGAGAAACGCTTGAATGTCGTCCCAGTCGAAGCCGCGCATGGGGATTTGTGCACAGGGCGATTGTGGTTTTGCCCATTCTATTGCAAGAAACACGCTGCTATCTTGTCCTTCGACCGGGCCTTGCGGTACAGACCGCAAGGGTTCAGAGGCATTCGTCACAACACTTAGTAGAAGTCCGGAGACAAGGCACCATGTCGCTCATCGCGAAACTCAAGGCACGCGCGCAGGAAGGCAAGCCGGTGAAAGTCAGCCTGATCGGCGCGGGCAAATTCGGTTCGATGTATCTGTCGTAAGCACCGCGCACGCCGGGCATTCATCTGGTCGGCGTCGCGAATCTGTCGCCCGATCGCGCACGCGCTTCGCTCAGACGCGTGGGCTGGGAAGAAGCAAGTTACGCCGTGCGTTCGTGGAACGAGGCTATCAGCGAAGGCTCGACCTTCATCACCGACGATGCCGACGGCATGATCGCAAGCGACCATGTCGATATCGTCATCGATGCGACCGGCAGCCCCGCCGCGGGCATTCATCACGCGCTGCTGTGTTGCAAGCATCGCAAGCATATCGTCATGGTGAACGTCGAAGCCGACGTGCTCGCGGGCCGCGCGCAGGAAGCGGGCATCGTCTATTCGATGGCCTTCGGCGATTAGCCCGCGCTCATCGCCGAAATCGTGGACTGGGCGCGTACCATCGGCATGGACGTGGTCTGCGCCGGCAAGGGCACCAAGTATCTGCCGATCTATCATCAATCGACGCCCGATACCGTGTGGAGCCGTTACGGCTTCACCGAGGAACAGGTCGGCTCGGGCAACTTCAATGCGCAGATGTTCAACTCGTTTCTCGACGGCACGAAGTCCGCGCTTGAAATGGCGGCCGTGTCGAATGCCTGCGATCTGCGCCCGCCGTCCGATGGCCTAGCCTTTCCGGCATGCGGCGTCGACGATCTGCCGCAATTGCTCAAGCCTGCGTCCGAGGGCAGCATCCTGCCGCATCGCGGCAGCGTGGAAGTGGTGTCGTCGCTGGAACGCGACGGACATCCGGTGTTTCGCGATCTGCGCTGGGGCGTCTATGCGGTCTTCGAGGCGCCGACCGATTACATGCGCGACTGCTTCGCGCAATATGGTCTCAAGACCGACAGCAGCGGACGCTTCGTCGCAATGTACAAGCCCTATCACCTGATCGGCCTGGAACTCGGCATGTCGATCGCGAGCATCGCCCGTGCGCGGCGAAGCGACCGGCGCGACCGCGGGCTTTCACGGCAACGTCGCGGCCACCGCGAAACGCGACCTGCGCGCGAGCAAAAAGCTCGACGGCGAAGGCGGCCATACCGTCTACGGCAAGCTGATGCCCGCCGCCGATTCGCTGATACAAGGGGCCTTGCCGATCGGCCTCGCGCACAACATGGTGCTGCAACGGCCCGTAGCGGCCGGGCAGCCGGTGCGTTGGAGCGACGTCGCCTTCGATGCGAACAAGGAAGCCGTGCGCGTGCGGCGCGAAATGGAAGACCTGTTCCGTCGCGAACTGAAGCTGGAGGTGCCCGCGCACAAGCTCGCGAGCTGAGCCGCGTAGCGGCATCGGCTTCGCCATTCAAGTGCGCCCGGTCGCCATGACGATCCGGGCGCTTCGCACTCTCAACGCCCGCCAAAGGGCGACGGAGGAGACATGAGCCACAAATCAGCAAAAGCCTCGGTGTAGCGCAAGCCGGCGCCTCGGATGTTTACCGCAAGATCACATGGCGGATCATGCCGTTCATCGTGCTCTGCTATCTGTGCAACTATCTCGATCGCGTCAACATCGGCTTCGCGAAGCTGCAAATGCTGTCCGATCTCGACTTCTCCGACGCCATCTACGGGCTCGGTGCGGGCATCTTCTTCATCGGCTATTTCATCTTCGAAGTGCCCAGCAATCTGATCCTGCATCGCGTCGGCGCTCACGCTCGTCGTGAAAACGCCGTTCCAGTTCTATGTCGTGCGCTTCTTCCTCGGCGTCGCGGAAGCAGGCTTTTCGCCGGGCATCATGCTGTATCTGACTTACTGGTTCCCCGCCAGGAAGCGCGGCTTCGCCTATGGCGTGTATTACATCGCGATTCCGCTCGCGGGCATCGTCGGCGGGCCGCTGTCGGGATGGATCCTGTCCGAGTTCAGGCATTCGACCGTCATGGCCGCATGGCAATGGCTCTTTCTGATCGAGGCCATACCGGCCTTCGTCGTCGGCTTCGCGGTGCTGTGGATGATGGTCGACAAACCTCGACAAGCCGATACAGGCCACCTGGCTCACCGACGACGAAAAGCGGCTCGTCACGCACGCGGTGGAGCGCAAAGAGGCCGACCAAACCGCGCATCACAACGCGCGCGCCTTTCTGTCGGACCGCAACATCTGAAAGCTGTGCGGCGTGTACTTCTGCCAGATCATCGGCCTCTACGGCATCAGCTTCTGGCTGCCGTCGATCATCAAGGACAGCGGGCCTCGCGAACGTCGAACTGATCGGCTGGCTCTCCGCCATTCCCTATGTCGTGGCGATTCCCGCGATCGTCCTCACCGGCATAAGCGCGGACCGCTTCCGCTCGCGCCGCACGCACTTTTCGATCGCGCTCGTGATCGGCGCGATCGGCTTCGTGGCAAGCGGTTATGTCGGTCATCAGCCGGTGCTGGTGGTCATTGCGCTCGGTGGCCGCCGCGGGCATTCTGTCGGCGCTGTCGCTGTTCTGGGGCATCCCGGTGGCCTTTCTCGTGGGCACGTCGGCGGTGGCCGGCATCGCCTCGATCAACTGCGTTGGCAATCTCGCGGGCTTCGTGTCGCCGTACATGGTCGGCTGGCTCAACGCGACGACCCACGACAACAGCATCGGTCTCTATGCGGTCGCCGCGTTCATGATCGTCGGCGCGTTCGCGGTGCGCGCGATCTCGGGCAAGCTCGCCGATCGCTGACGCCGTCGATGCGCGTGGCGCAATCGGGCGGTCACGCTAGTCGAGGAAGTACAGCGTGCCCACCGACAGCAGACACATCGTCGCGTTAAAGTAGAAAAACCATTTGGACCGGAAGAGCGATGAAGGCTTTCTCATCGCTCTTCCGGTTTCGTCGTAACCGAACGACAGCACCTCGATATAGACGGCGATCGCGCATAACAGCATTACCAATGCGGCCGACGAAGACACGCTCAGCAATAGCCCCGAGAAATAGGTCTTCATATACGTTCTGTGAATCGTCGTGCTCGCTCGCCCTCGCCCGCATCCGCAAGCGTCTTGCGCGCTGAGTATAGGCCGGGCTTTTCCCTCAGATGAATCAGGCAAACCCCAGTGCACGATCGCGGCGATTTTTCACATCGCTCCATGATGCACGCGCCTGCCTCGCGTCGGGCCGATAAAATGGCCGCATGCCCGAACCATCCAGACCGCAGCCGCCCGAACTACCGCTCCACACGCCGAGCACCGCATCGCTCGCGCTGGCCGCCGCCGTCGCGATGATCGCGTGGCTCGCCATCGCCGCGCAGACTGACATCACGATCGCCTGCATGACCGCGCGCGGGCTGAGCGCCCTCGACGGCCTCGGGCGCATGAGCAGTTACCTGACGAATCTGACGGTGCTGCTGACCGCGCTGACCTTCACCTACATCGCGGTTCGCGCGAATACGCCGCTCGCGCGCTTCTTTCGGCAGCCGACGGTGGTCACGGCCGTGGTCGTGTATATCGTGTTCGTCGGCATCGCCTACAACGCGCTGTTGCGATGGCTGTGGACGCCATCCGGCTATCGCGCGCTCGTCAACGAATCGCTGCATACGGTCGTGCCCGCGCTCGCGGCGTTGTACTGGATGCTGTTCGTGCCGCGCTTTCATCTGTCTTTGCGACGATGTGCGCTCTGGCTCGTCTATCCGCTGTGCTATTTCTTCGTGACCTTGTGGCGTGGCAGCGCGTCGGACTTCTACCCCTACTGGTTCATCGACGTATCGGAGCTTGGCTACGAACGCGTGCTGTTCAATGCGGCGATGCTGGTCGCCGGCTTCATCGTGCTGATAAGCGTGTTTCTCGTCATCAATCACCGCCGCGACGATCTGAGCGTGCCCGTGCCCGATCCCGAAATCGAATCCGACGATACGCCGGATGCGGGCACGCCGCGCTGATCGCGTGTCAGGCAGGCTTCGTATCGAACATCAGCAACTCGACGCCCGCCTGCGCGAAGTTGCCGAGATCGGCCGCGGTCTTCTGACCTTCCGGCGTGTCGAGCGCGGTCTTGATCGCATCGAGCGAATCGAATTCGAGCAGCGCGACGAGCTGGGCCATCGTGTGATCTCCGGTTGGGTGTCGATGCTTCTTTTGCTTCTGCGTCATTGCTACTGCGTTGCTGCTTTCTCCACCTGCAGATACAAGTGCTGTACGTTCTGCGGTTGCGCGATCGCATAGAGCTTGTAGCGACCGAACACGGGCACCTGAACCGCATGCATCGCCTCCGGTCATCCCGACGCCGTTCTCGTAAGCGCGCCTGACCGCGGCATCCAGTTCGCGCAGATAACGTCCCTTCTGCATCATGTCCTCGCCATGCACGGGCGGCCCGAATGCGGGCACGCCCGTGTTCAGATCGAGCGCGCGAAGATTTTCGAGCGCGGCGAGCCAGCCGGGAATCTGCTCGTTGCGCAGTTCCGGAATGCGCCCGTTCGATACGAGGCTTCCTGAAAACAGCACGCCGGTCTGCGTATCGAGCACGGCGAGATCGCCCAGCGTGCTCACGGGGCCGAAGTGCAGCAATTGCAGCTTGCGTCCGCCATTATCGATTTCCGTCGTGCCACTCACCGTTCGATCGGGGACGGTCACGCGCGAGCCCGCCATCTCGTTGTCGCCGAGCGTCTTGCGCAGATTCGCCAGACAGATCGAACAGCGTTCGCAGATCAATTGCGCCGCGCATTCGTGCGCGAGAATCGGCACACCGCGATCACGAAAGGCCGCCGCGCCGAACACGAATTCCGGCGCCTGATGCGTGATGACGACGAGCGTCACCGGCAAGGGAGTGACCCGGCGAATAGCTTCGATCATCGCACGGCCGTAGCGATACGACGATCCCGTGTCGATCACCGTCACGCCGCTCGTCCCGACGATGAAGCCGTTGTTCGCGACCATGCCGTGATTCGACGGCGCAACGGCCTCGGCATCGCCGATGAACGCATAGACGCCCGGTGCGACGGCAATCGGTGCGGGCATGCTGTCGATCGCCGCCTACGCGCCCGCATACGCGATAAACAGCAGCGCCGCGATCAGGCTTCGAAACGCATGCGCGATCATTTCATCGCCGACGTTTGTCCTGCGTTCACCGCGACCGCGCCTTCGAACTGCTTGTTCTTCGTATCCTCGATCACCGCCTTCAGTTCGCCGCTACCCGCCGGCGAGAAGTAAAAACGAAAGTTCGGATTCTCGCTGATGGAAAAGTTCACGCTGGCGGTCATCACGGGCTTGTTCTCATACGTGACCGCGACCTTGCGTATGAAGTACGCCGTCGCGTAGTTGCGCGTGATCTGATTCATCGCCATGCCTGTGCGGTTCGGATGACGCACCATCAGTTGCGCGAGTTCGGGCTTGCCGTTCGCCGCTTGGCCTTCCGCCTGCAAGCGCACCTGACCGGCCGCGCGCTCGGCGGCGTCATCGTCCTTGTCGGCAGGCGCCGAGCATCCGCCCGATGCTTTCACGAAGCGGATCGCACTATAGAGATGCCCGTCGTTGGTCTCGGCGATCGCACGCATGAAGGTGTAATCCTCGACACGCACGCGCGTTTCGATGCTCGCGAGCCCCGACTCCGGCGTGAAGTCGAACGAGCCGGCATACGGCTCCGGATTCTCGTCGATGAAAAGATAGACGCGCTTGATATAGCGCGCATTCGACTGCGGAAACTGCGCATTGATCGCGATCGGCACGACCGCGGCATCGGCGGCGCGCGCAGGCGCATCGAGCCTGATGACCGCCTCGCCGTGCGGATCGATCAGGCGGTCCTTGAAGGTGCCTGCCTTGAAGTCGAGCCAGCGCTCTTGTTCGGATCGTCGTCGGGCTTCGCCGCCGGCGCCGCACGCGACGCGAGCAAGGCCAGCACGGCCACGGTGAATGTCATGCGTTTGTTCATGATGTCCTCCACCTTCGCTACTGCTCCCATTCGAGTTCCGCATACGCCGCCGTCACATTGCGACGCTGNGCGCCTGCGGCCAGGGCAGATCGATGGGGCCGTGTCCCGGCACTGCATGACGCGGATTCATCTGGCGGACGCGCGGGATATCGTCGAGCCAGCCGAGCACGCTGCCGTCGACGACGGGAATACACTTCACGAACAGCAGATCGCCGAGCCAGAGCGTGCCGCTCATCTCATCATATACCGTCAGATCGTTGTTAGTATGCACGGTCTTCCACGTCCGCAACACGAACGTGCGACCGCCGAGATCGAGCGTGCCGCTTCGGTCGATGGTCATCGTCGGTCCGACGATTTCGCTGCCCTGCGCCTTGTCGCCGAGTTCGCGCTTCAATGCGCGCAGGTAGTTGTCCACACGTGATGCCTCCGCCTGCGCGAGCTTTGCGCTGCCGACGAATTGCGGACGGTCCTCTTCGAAAGCCGCATTGCCGAAGATGTGGTCTGGATGCATGCGCGTGTTGATCACATAGCAGACAGGCAGCGGGGTCTTCTCGCGGAGGCTATGCGCAACGCGCGCCCTTCGTCGAGCGTGCCGCCCGTATCGATCACCGCGACGCAACGCGTGCCGACGATGAAGCCGATGTTCGCGATATTGCCGCCGTTCTCACGCGTGGCGACGTCGTCGTGGCCGCGATGCACGAAGTTGCCCGGCGCGATTTCCTGTACCGTCAGGCCTCTTTCGCATGCGCGCTTAAGATGCAGGCGCACAAGACGAACGACATCGCGTATCGTGCCGCGCGCTTCATCGCATACCCTGCGCATCAACGAGCGTTCTCGGACGGCGCAAGCCGAAAGGCGCGTATTCGCGTTCGAGAAACGGCTCGGCGTGTTCGAGCAGAAAGCGCCGGAACGCGAGACAGGCCGGGGATGACTGCTTCGCGCGCGAATGCACCAGTTGCCAGGTTCGTTCGATCGGCGTGCCGTTCACGTCGAGCAGGCGATCTCGCCCGTGCGCAGTTCGAGCGCGAGCGTATGCAGCGAAATGAGGCTCACACCCATGCCCGCTCACGGCCTGTTTGATCGTTTCGTTGCTGCCGAGCGTGACGCTGCGCGAAGGCACGAAGAGGTGCTGCCTGAACACATGTTCGGCGACGGCGCGCGTGCCTGATCCGGGCTCGCGCAGCATGAACGTATCGCCGGCCAGTTCCTGTAGGTCGAAGCGCTTCGCGTGACGCAACGGATGCGACAGCGGCGCGACGATGACGTGCGGATGGCACGCGCACGAGCGGTTCGGCCGTCGTGCCGAGTTCGAGCGGCGGCCGGCCCATGATCGCGATATCGGTCGCATTGTCCTGCAACAGGCGCAACAGGGTCTCGCGATTGCCGACGGAGAAGTGCACATCGACGTTCGGAAACTGCTGCGAATAAAGCGCGAGCAGCTTCGGTGCGAAGTACGTCGCCGAACTCACGATGCTCACCACAATCGACCCGCTGTCGGCACACGTGAGCGACATCATCGCGTCTTCAGCGTCCTTGGTCTCGCCAAGAATGCGATTCGCATGATGCGACAGACGCTCGCCCGCTTCGGTCAGCGTGAGCCGCCGCGTGACGCGTTCGAAAAGCGGCAGGCCGACGGCATCCTCGAGTTGCTTGATCTGCATCGACACAGCGGGCTGCGTGAGATGCAGTTCTTCAGCCGCGCGCGAAGCTGGGGCAGCGCGTCGCGATGACGAAGATCTGAAGCTGGCGCAGAGTGAGTGACCGGACGAAATTCACGTTTCGCTGCATTCCGTTGAGCCGCGCATCGAGCGCGGCGACATGCGCCGCCGCTCAATTGCTCGCGCGCGGCGCGATGCCCGGTTTCGCCGGTGCGCCGCTCGGCGGCGTCTTGAGCGCGCCTTGATCTTGAGCGCGCCTTGATACGCAATGGTTTCCTTCTGCACGGGATACGCGAAGTCGTTGTTCGTGGCCCGGCACCTCGGTGCGAATCATGAGCACATGGCCCGGCACATCGTCCGCGATGACGAAGGTATAGCGCTTGCCCGTGAATGGCGTGAAGCGCTCCGCGTTCGGATCGTTCAGATAAAGCTGGATGACGATCTGCTGCGCCTTGACGTGTTTGGGCAAGCCGAGTGCTTCGGCGGATACCGGCGTGATCGCCGGATTCGCCGCGAGCGCGAGCCGCACGCGCCGCGCAGGCCGCGCACAGCGCTGCGATGATTCGGAACGAAGCGGCGTGACATGCGGGGCGGTCAAACATCGAATCCTCCGGGTTGATGGGCAACGAGGTGTGTGGCCACCTCATTTCGCATCGATAGCCTGCAAGTCGCCCGGATTGATCTTGTCGTCGGAGCGACCCTTCAGATACGCAAAGAGGTTCTCCCAATTCTTCTGCATCNACTCGTTCTTGTCGAGCGTCTTGAACGCATCGATCAGCGAGGGACCGACCATCCCTTCCTGTTTCGCCCCGTGACAACGTTCGCACGCAAGCGCGCGCCAGGTTTTCCAGCCTTGCAGCGTGTCGCTGTCGACCTTGTTGCCATCGACGACCTTATACGCGACCGGCTTCATCTGACCCGGCGCCGGCGGCGTCTGGGCAAACGAAGCGGACGACGCAACGAGCGCCATTGCCAGCATCAAGCGTGATCGGCCTTTCATGCGCATGACTCCTTGTTCAAAGCTTTGGGGTGTGGAGTACCGCGCGCGACGGCCGTTGCAGCCGTCGCGCGTCACTTCACGATTGTGATCGAATCGAATTGGTCAGAACATCAACCGCCGGAACCGCCGAGGATGGCGAATACGAACAGCATGCCGCCGAGGGCCGTGTCGCCGAGGGCCGTGTATNGGCCCGCCGCCATGCCGATGCCAGCCCAGCCGCCGATGCCCGAATACACGCCGACATACTGCTTGCCCTGATACTGATCAGGTGAACACGTTGCCGATGATCCCCGAGGGCGTTTTGAACTTCCACAGCTCCTTGCCGTCCTTGATGCGCACGGCCTTCAGGTAGCCTTCGAGCTTGCCGTAGAAGGCGATGCTGCCGGCTGTCGCGAGCGCGCCGGACCACACCGAAAACTTTTCCGGCTTGGACCATGCGATCTTGCCCTTGGCTGCATCCCATGCGATGAAGTTGCCCATCGCGCCCTTCTCGTTCGGGCCGGGATACATCGACAGCGTCGCGCCGACGAACGGCTGACCCGACACGTAATCGACCTGGAACGGCTCGTAACCCATGCAGACGTGATTCGTCGGCACGAGAAACAGGCTCGAGTTCGGATCGAACGCGGAGCGGGCTGCTGGTCTTTCGAGCCGAGCGCTGCCGGGCAGATGTTCTTCACGTTGTGATCGGGACCGGCCTTTTGCGTCGAGTAGCTCGCATTGCGAATCGGCAGGCCGCTCTTGAGATCGATGCTGTCGGCCCAGTTGACGGCCGGATCGAACTTCTGCGCGACGAGCAGTTCGCCGCTTTCGCGATTGAGCGTATAGCCAAAGCCGTTACGGTCGAAGTGCACGATCGCCGGGACCTTCTTGCCGCCCATGTTCAGGTCCGAGAGGATCATCTCGTTGACGCCGTCATAGTCCCATTCGTCGTGGGGCGTCATCTGATAGACCCATTTGGCTTTGCCCGTGTCGAGATCGCGCGCGAAGATGGTCATCGACCACTTGTTGTCGCCGGGGCGTTGCGTCGGATTCCATGTGCCCGGATTGCCCGAGCCGTAGTAGACGAGGTTGAGCTTCGGATCCCACACATACCAGCCCCACGTCGTGCCGCCGCCGTACTTCCACTGATCGCCCTGCCAGCTCTTGAGCGACGAGTCCGCGCCGACGGGCGCCATCTTGCCGTCGGTCCATGTCATCGTGGTTTGAGGGTCGAACAGCATTTCATTGTCGGGGCCTACGCTATAGGTCTTCCACACTTCCTTGCCGTCCTTGATGTTGTACGCGACGAGCCGCCCGCGCACGCCGAACTCGCCGCCCGAGATGCCGGTGAGCACCTTGTCGCCGAAGACGTGAGGCGCGTTGGTATTGGTTTCCCCTTTCTTGGGGTCGCCGTTTTGCGCGGTCCAGACGACGTCGCCGGTTTTTGCATCGAGTGCGACGAGTTTGGTGTCGGCCTGCTGGAGGAAGATCTTGCCGTCGCCGTAAGCGAGACCACGGTTGACCGTATCGCACACATCACCGAGATAACCTGATTGTTCTGCTTGGGCTGGTATTGCCAGATGAAGGTCTGATCCTTCAGGTTGATGGCGATGACCTTGTTGGGGAAGGGCGAATGGATGTACATCGTGTCGCCGATGACGAGCGGCGAGCCTTCGTGACCGCGCAGCACGCCGGTGGACATGGTCCACGCGACCTGCAGTTTGCCGACGTTGCTTTCGTTGATCTGCTTGAGCGTGCTATAGCGGTGATTCGAATAATCGCCCGCCTGCGCCGCCCAATTCAAAGGATTCTTGATCGCGGTATCGAGCTGCGAATCGGCCTGCGCCATGAGTGAGTTCAGGCCAGCCCGCGACCAACGCCAGTCCAAGAACCAGGGTGCGTAAGTTCATGTCTCCTCCAGATTGATGATGCCTCCGACCCAGGATGAACACGCTACCGGTTGCATCGTGCGCGTCTTCTTAATGCAGGTAACGAGCCGTGCTTTGTCCGGTGCATTGCCGAACGCTTGCGTAGCGAGGGCATCTGCATATTCCATGCCGGTTTAATATGTTCGTGCACGGACGGTGAGTACGCGTGGCGCTTCAAGACGGTCCTTCGTCGGATGACGACACAACCTGTGTCAAATACGCGAATTTCTTCTGTTGATGGGACGTGGACGTTATTTGCTTTGCGGCACTTTCTTTTGCGGCGTTGCAGTAGCTGGACGGGGTTTTTCTTGCGGATGCATACTGAGCGTTCTCTCGCTTCTCGGAGGCTCGCTCATCATGGCTCAACAGGAAAAAGTCTATTCCGACGATGAAATCAAGCAGCGGCTCATCGGGCCGCTCAAGTACTGGTACGTCGAGGATGGTTGGCTGCACCGCAAGTTCAAGACCGAAGGCTGGAAAGGGACGCTCATGGTCGTCAATACCATCGGGCATCTGGCCGAAGCAGCCTGGCATCATCCGGATCTCACCGTCTCTTATGCGTCCGTCATCGTCAAGCTGATGACGCATTCGGCTAAAGGGATTACCAATAAGGATTTTGTGCTTGCTGCGAAGATCGAAGAGGTTGTGGGGTGGCAGCCTGCGCTCGAAGGTGGTCCGCTCGAGGGGATGCCTTCCGGCGATCAGCGGTTTCGGTATATCAAGTATGATTGATGCTCGGCGATGCTCGGCGGCGGTTCTTGCTCTTTACTCGTGGAAGGGGCTTCTGTTGTCGTGCCGTTTTGCAGTAGCTT
>JAQFVI010000333.1 GCA_029439495.1 Caballeronia sp. BR6202001590007 | reverse complement strand
AAGCTACTGAATAAGAAGGCACGAACAGAGCAGCCCTTTGCACAGAAGCCAAACCAAACCCCCAAAGAAAGACCACCGTTAACCAGCCCTCAAGACCAACGTAGCCAACGGCGGCAAAGTAATAGCCGCCGACTGTCCCCGTCTATGACTGGCAAAGTCATCCGCATAAATAACCCCGCCATTACCCAAATTAGACCCTCCATAAATCGAGGCATCCGAGTTGAGCACTTCGATCCACCGCCCGCCGCGAGGCAACCCGATCCGATACCCCGCCCGAGGCACGGGCGTCATATTGCACACGATGACGAGATCGCGTCCTTCAGCATCGGTACGTCGATAGGCATAGACGCTATTGGCGTTGTCATCCCCGACGATCCATTCGAACCCGCGCGGATCGCTATCGAGTTTATGAAGAGCCGGCTCGCCGACATAAAGCGCATTGAGATCGCGCACGAGCTTCTGCAGTCCGCCGTGCAAAGCATCGTCGAGCAGATGCCAGTGCGGAGACTCGTCGTGATTGAACTCCGCCACCTGCCCGAACTCGCCGCCCATGAACAGCAGCTTCTTGCCCGGATGCGTCCACATGAAGCCAAAATAGGCGCGCAGGTTGGCGAACTTCTGCCAGCGATCGCCCGGCATCTTGCCGATCAGCGAACCCTTGCCATGCACGACCTCGTCGTGCGACAGCGGCAGCACGAAGCGCTCGGAGTACGCATACACCATCCCGAACGTATAGAGATGATGGTGATACTGCCGGTACACGGGATCCTCCTGCATGTAATGCAAGGTATCGTGCATCCAGCCTATGTTCCACTTGAAGTCGAAACCCAGTCCGCCGCTCTCGACGCTCGCCGTCACGCCCGGCCACGCCGTCGATTCTTCCGCGATGGTGATCGCGCCGGGAATATGCCGGACTTCATGATTCAGACGCTTCAGGAACGCGATCGACTCCAGATTCTCGCGCCCGCCATATATGTTCGGCACCCACTCGCCGGCCTTGCGCGAATAGTCGCGATACAGCATCGACGCCACTGCATCGACGCGCAAGCCATCGACGTGATAGCGTTTGAGCCACACCAGGCCCGATGCGATCAGAAACGCGCTCACCTCGTTGCGGCCGAGGTTGTAGATCATCGTGTTCCAGTCCTGATGATAGCCCTCGCGCGGATCGGCATGCTCGTAAAGCGGCGTGCCGTCGAACTGCACGAGACCATGCGCATCGTTCGGAAAGTGCGCAGGCACCCAGTCGATGATCACGCCCAGGCCCGCTTCGTGTGTGCGGTTCACGAACTCGGCGAACTGCTCGGGCGTGCCGAAACGAGCGGACGGCGCGAACTGTCCCAGCGGCTGATAGCCCCACGAGCCACCGAACGGATGCTCGGCGATCGGCATGAATTCGAGGTGCGTGAAACCCATGCCCTTCGCATACGGAATCAGGCGCTCGGCCAGCTCGTGCCAGTTCATGCCGCGATTCGCATCCTCGGGTATGCGAAACCACGATTCGGCATGCGCCTCGTAGATCGAGATCGGCGATTGCGCGGTCTGCTTGCCGGCACGCATGGTCATCCACTCGTCGTCGGTCCACGCGTAGTGATCGATCGCATCGCCGTCCGCGACGACGGAAGCCGTCGAAGGCGGCTTCTCGCTCTGCATCGAGCAGGGATCGGCCTTCAGCGGCAAGGTCCAACCCTCGCGCGCGACGATTTCGTACTTGTAGCGCGTGCCCGCGCCGATACCCGGAATGAACAGTTCCCACACGCCCGAGCCATGACGCAGCCGCATCGGATGACGCCGTCCGTCCCAGGTGTTGAAGTCGCCGACAACCGACACGCGCTTCGCATTCGGCGCCCATACGGCGAAGCGCACGCCCGCCACGCCGCCGTGCACGATCGGCCGCGAGCCGAGGCATTCGAGCACCGCATAAGGATCGGCATTCGACAAACGCGACAGCCATTCGTCCGACAGCACGGGCCCGAACGAATACGGGTCGTGCGTTTTCTGCGGCGTGCCGTGCCAGTCAATAATATGCAGGCAATACGCCGCGGCACGCGTGACGAAGCCCGCGAACAGGCCCGCATCGTGGATACGCGTGAGCGAGCCGAGCTGCTCGCCGCTCGATACATCGACGACGCTCACCGCCGATGCTCCCGGCAAGTACACGCGCACCACCGGGCCCACATCGGTCTGATGAAGACCGAGCACCGCGAACGGATCGGGATGCTGCGCCTCGACAAGCGCATCGATATCGAGCGGATTGAATCCGTGCGACGGATTCCTCGTGTCCGCTTTGTCGCTGCGATTATTCATGATGAGTTCCATCCGGATTGTCTTTGCTTGCCTCGAACACGGGACGCGTGCCCGGAGCGGGCGGCTCGCCCGTATTTCCCAGCAAGCGGGCTGCGAGCGACGCGAGACCCCGCAACGGAAGGCCGATCCAGGTTGGCCGGTTCGCTGCTTCGTAACGAATCTCGTAGGCGGCCTTCTCGATCAGAAACAGATCGAGCAAGGGCTCGAAAACATTGAGCGCGACGATCGTCTCGGGCGATACCGCGATCGCTTCCGTGTACTGCCGCAAGAAACTCTCCTCGGCCGTTGCACGCATGCGCTCGAACAACGCGCGCTTTCTGTCCGCCGTTTGTGCCGGCGCGTTTTCCGTCGTGGATTGCGCGGCCGCGCTCGCATACGACAGCGAACGCAGCAGGCCCGCGACATCACGCAGCGGACTCGTCTTGCGGCGGCGCTCATCGAGCGTGCGCGCAGGCTCGCCTTCGAAGTCGATCAGATAGGCATCGCCCGACGCCATCAGCACCTGACCCAGGTGGAAGTCGTCGTGGATGCGGATGCACAGCGCATCGGCTTCGGACGGCACCAGTTGCTTCACCGCTGCCACCAGTTTGTCGCGACGGTCGAGCAGGCTTTGCGCGAGGAACTGGTCGTGCTCGCCGAATTCGCCGATCTTCTGCTTGAGGATGTCGAGCGCCGATTCGAGCAACTGCAAGGTGCCGTCGAGCCAGCCCTTGACGTCCTCTTTCGTCGCGCGCTGCGGCGAGAAGGCTTCGTCTTCGGTCGGCGAAGCGAGCGCCACATGCAGTTCGCCGAGCCTGCGGCCGATGGTGTCCGCGATGTTCGCGTAACCTTCGAAGCCCGCGATCTCCTTGTCGTGCTCCGACATGTTCTGCTCGGTATCGACCGACACCGCAAGTTCGTCGACGGTGCGGCGCAGATAGTCGAGCGCGTAGTTCCACGCATCGCCCTGGTTGTCGATGAAGCCCTGCAGGATGACGAGCGTGTGCGGCACGCCCTGCGGATCGACGCGCACGACTTCGCCGTACAGCGGCCCGGTATTCGCATAACCGAGCTTGGTCAGATAGCGGCTCATCTCCGCTTCCGGATGCACGCCGCCGACGATGCGGCGCACGACCTTGAGCACGACCTTTTCGCCGATCACGAGCGAGCTGTTGCTCTGCTCGGCCGCGAGCCAGCGGATTTCCGGCGGCTCCTGTGGATCGAAGTCGAGCGACATCAGCCGGTCCGTCGGCAGGAAGCGAATCTCGCTCTTCTGCACGGTCTCGACGACCGCGCGTTCGGTGAGCTTCTTCAACACGCCATATGTGAAGGACGGCAGCGAGAACGCATCGGTCAGATGCCCGATGTTGCGATTGCGGCGCACGCGGGCGAGCGCAAGCTGCATGTAGAGCGGCGAGGTGGTTTCCGATCCCCATGCGATCGCGAGCGGCANTGCACCGCATGCAGTTGCTGATCCTTCGAGGCGAACCAGCGGCGCTTGCTTAGATAGTTCGGCAGCACTTCGGATTCGAGCAGACGCACGTTCTCCGGCGTCGGGCCGGTCTGGCCCGCGCGAATCACCATCGTGACGAATTCGGGCAACTGCTCGGACGGCGCCTGCGCCCACGCCGGCCGCATGTTGCCGGGGCAAAGCTGGAACCACAGGAAGCCGTAGGGCGGGAAGGTCAGCAGATAGGTGAGCTTGCCGATCGGCGGGAACGGCGAATCGGCCGTCATTTCGAGCGGCACGGAGCCTTCGAATTTCGACAGATCGAGTTCGACCGCTTGCGGCGCGCGTGACAGATTGGCGACGCAGAGAATCGGCGGCTCGCCTTCGAGTTCGCGCACATAAGCAAGGATCTTGCGATTCGCGGGCCGCAGGAAGCGGATCGTGCCGCGCCCGAACGCATGCTTCGAGCGGCGTACGGCCAGCATCTTGCGTGTCCAGTTCAGCAGCGAATGCGGGTCGCGGCTCTGTGATTCGACATTGACCGCGTCGTAGCCGTAGAGCGAGCCCATCACCGGCGGCAGGACGAGCTGCTCGGGATCGGCGCGCGAGAAGCCGCCGTTGCGGTCGGACGACCATTGCATCGGCGTGCGCACGCCGTCGCGGTCACCGAGGTGGATGTTGTCGCCCATGCCGAGTTCGTCGCCGTAATAGATCACGGGCGTGCCGGGCATCGACAGCAGCAGCGAATTGATCAGTTCGATACGGCGACGGTCGCGCTCCATCAACGGCGCAAGACGCCGGCGAATGCCCAGATTCAGTCGCGCGCGGCGATCGCTGGCATAGATGTTCCACAGATAGTCGCGCTCGGAATCCGTGACCATTTCGAGCGTGAGTTCGTCGTGATTGCGCAGGAAGATCGCCCACTGGTTGGTGGTGCCGAGGTCCGGCGTCTGCCGCATGATGTCGGTGATCGGAAAGCGGTCCTCGCTCGCGATCGACATGTAGATGCGCGGCATCAGCGGGAAGTGGAACGCCATGTGGCATTCGTCTTCGTCGCCGAAGTATTCCTTCACGTCTTCCGGCCACTGGTTCGCTTCCGCGAGCAGCATGCGGTTCGGATACTCCGCGTCGATGGTCGCGCGGATCGTCTTCAGGATCGCGTGCGTCTCGGGCAGGTTCTCGTTGTTGGTGCCTTCGCGTTCGACGAGATACGGCACGGCATCGAGCCGCAGGCCGTCGATGCCCATGTCGAGCCAGAAGCGCATCAGGCTCAGCACTTCCTTGATGACCGCCGGATTGTCGAAGTTCAGATCGGGCTGGTGCGAATAGAAGCGATGCCAGTAGTACTGGCCCGCGACCAGATCGTGCGTCCAGTTGGACGGTTCCGTATCGATGAAGATGATGCGCGTCTCTTCATACTTTTTGTCCGTATCGGACCACACATAGTAGTTGCGATGCGCCGAACCCGGCTTCGCGCGCCGCGCGCGCTGAAACCACGGATGCTGGTCCGACGTATGGTTGATGACCAGTTCGGTGATCACGCGGATGCCGCGTGCATGCGCTTCCTGAATGAAGCGCTTGACATCGCCGAGTGTGCCGTAGTCCGGATGCACGTTGCGATAGTCGGCGATGTCGTAACCGTCGTCGCGGCGCGGCGACGGATAGAACGGCAGCAGCCAGATCGCATCGACGCCGAGTTCCGCGATGTGGTCGAGCTTGGCGAGCAGGCCCGGAAAATCGCCGATGCCGTCGTTGTTCGCATCGAAGAAAGACTTGATGTGAACCTGATAGATGATCGCGTCCTTATACCAGAGCGGATCGTCGCTGAGAATCGACGCCTTCTTGTTGCGCTTCACCCTTGTATCCACGTTTTGGCTCCAATATTCATACGGGCGCGTTCGCCCTTGTTATTGGTGTGCGCTCGTTCGTCGTCGTCGCGCCTGCGTGCGCCGAGTCCGCGAGTCACGCTTGGTCGTTCGGCTGTGGCTTGGGCAGACCCCACGTCGGCGAGATCCGCCAGATCGCGAACGGCAGCGAATGCGGATTGAGGCGCACATGTTGCCGGCGTCCGCGCCATTCGAAGCGCTCGCCGGTCACCTGATCCTCCACCGCGACCGCATCCCATTTGTGCATGCCCCAGCGTTCGAGCGTTTGCCATGGCAGTTCGATATCCGCGCCTTGCTCGTTGAACGGATCGAGATTGATCGCGACGAGCACGACGTTGTCGCGCGACGCGTTCGCCTTCTCGAAGAACAGGATGTGATCGTTATGCGCGGGCAGAAAATTCACGTCGAGATGTGTCTGCAAAGCGGGATTCGCGCGGCGGATGCGATTGAGCACGGTGATTTCGGTGACGATGTTGCCAGGACGGTTCCAGTCCCATGCCCGCAACTGATACTTCTCGGAGTCGAGATATTCCTCGCTGTTGGGCAGCGCGGCCGACTCGCACAGTTCGAAGCCGCTATACACGCCCCACAGTCCCGACAGCGTCGCGGCGAGCGCGGCGCGGATCACGAAGCCCGGACGCCCCGAGCTTTGCAGAAAGCGCGGGTTGATGTCCGGCGTGTTCACGAAGAAGTTCGGCCGGAAGTAATCCTTCGCGTCGGTCTCGGTCAGGTCGTGCATGTACTCGACGAAGTCGCGCTTGCTTTCGCGCCAGGTGAAGTACGTGTACGATTGTGAGAAGCCGAGCTTCGCGAGCCGGTTCATCACGCGCGGACGCGTGAAGGCTTCGGCCAGGAAGATTACGTCGGGATGGCGCGCACGCACGTCGCCGATCACCCATTCCCAGAACGGGAAGGGTTTCGTATGCGGATTGTCGATGCGGAAGATGCGCACGCCCGCTTCGATCCAGTGCAGGAACACGTCGCGCAGCGACAGCCACAAATTGGGCTTCGCGTCTTGCGCATAGAAGTCCGGANCGCCACGCGAACCAGGTCGGATGTTCCTTGAGCCACGGATGGTCCGGCGAGCATTGCACGGCGAAGTCGAGCGCAATTTCTAGCCCATGTTCGTGCGCCGCTTCGAGCATGCGGCAGAAGTCGTCGTAGTTGCCGAGTTCGGGATGCAGCGCGTCGTGGCCGCCTTTCTTGCCGCCGATCGCATACGGACTGCCGATGTCGCCCGGCTGCGAAGTCAGCGTGTTGTTCCTGCCCTTGCGGTTGGCGACGCCGATCGGATGGATCGGCGGAAAGTACAGCACGTCGAAGCCCATCTCGCGGATGCGCGGCATCTTGCCGATCACGTCGATGAAGGTGCCGTGACGATTTTCGTCGTCGCTCATCGAACGCGGGAAGATCTCGTACCAGCTCGCGAAGCGTGCCGCCGCGCGTTCCGCATCGACGCGATAGACGACGGGATCGCGCGACAGGAACGGACGATGGCGCGCCGCCGCGATCGCCTTCGCCGTCGCGGGCGCAAGCACGAGTTCGAGCTTGCGCGCGTCGTTCGCCTTGGCGAATTCCTTGACGATTTTTTCGAGCGGCTGGCTGTCGGAGCCTTCGACCGTCTTCACTTCGGCGAGCACCAGCGCGAACAGATGCTTTGCTTCCTCGACTTCGACTTCGAGTTCGACGGTCTGTCCGGCCTTCAGCTTCTTCTGCATGTGATCGACGAGCGACGCAAAGTCGTCGCGCCACGCCATCACGACGAATTCGTGACGACCCACGCGTTCGAGCGGAATGCGCGCGGTCCACAGGTCGAGTCCGGCGGGCAGCACGGGGCTCATCGGCACTTCGTGCCAGTCGGTCTCGTCGGCGGTGCGCCATTGCACGGCTGCCGCGATCTTGTCGTGACCTTCGGCGAAGATCGCCGCCTGCACTTCGAGCGCCTCGCCGACGATGCGCTTGGCCGGAAAGCGGCCGTTGTCGACCGAGGGCGTCACGCTTTCGATCGACACGCGCGGCGCGTCGATGGCGGCGGCCACCGACTTCTTGTCGGCGGACTTCGCGCCGCGTTTGACCTGCGGCTGCGCGAGCAGGATGAACGGTTCTGCTTCGGCCCGAAAAAGCCGCACTTCGGCCGCTTGCAACGAGAACGGTGCGAGACGTTCGGCCTTGCCCTTCTTGTCTTTGATGGGCGCAAAGCGCGTGTAGTTGCCCGGCACCGCTTCGAGCAGATGCAAGGTGTCCACATGCACGGGCGCGACCAGATCGGGATTGATCACGACCAGCACGACGTTGTCGCTGTGACGCAGATCCCTGCCTTCCGCGCGGATCAGCGTGGCGTAGGGCGTGCCCGCGCCGGTGAGCGCGCGCAGCACGCCGACGCTCGACAGCACGCCGATGTCGCGTTGCAGGGCATTGGCGCGCCGGACGTGTCCGGTCAGGTCGATGCGCTTCTCGTTCTTCGCATGCGCATATTCGGCGGCGATGCCGTATTCGAAACCCATCGGCATGAGCAGGCCCGTGCCGAGCGCGGCGGCCGTGTCGAGCACGCGCACGTACGCGCGTTCGAGCAGCGCGGTGTCGCTCGTATTGCTGAGGTCGCTGATGAGACGCGTGCCGAACGGATCTTCGGGGAACACGATCGGCGGCGCGATGCGCGACAGTGCCGCATGTTCGTCGATTAGCCACGCGCTCTTGAAGTTCCACCAGCGCGTCGAGGCGAACACGGCGTCGAAGGCGGCATCGCTGAGACCGTGCAGGTAATGGCGCGTGAGGCCGACGGTCCACGCGAGCCAGCGCGTGTCGGGATGCTTTTCGCGCACCGCCGCGCCGAGCCTGCGCCATACATGCGCGGGCACCGCATGCGGCGAGTCGAAGCGAAAGCCGCCCACGCCCGCATCGGCGAGCGCGGTGAGTTCGCGCACCCACCATTCGGTCAGATGATGCGCGGCTTCTCCGTCGCCGAAATTCGCATGCGCGACATCGCGCGTGCACGGCAGCTTGCGCGGATCGAGCCGCGCGTCGGTGCTCTCGAAGGGCTGAAACCAGTGCTTGTTGTCCTGAAAGAGGCCACCTTCCGCGCTCACGCAATCGATGACGATATCGACCAGCAGCGTGAGCTTGTGCTGCTTCGCGGCGTCGGCGAGCCGGCGCAGGCCTTCAGTGGCCGAGGCGTCGGATTCGAAGACGGGATGCAGGCGGTGATGATGGGCGACCGCTTCGCGATGCCCGTTGCTACCGGGCACGAAAGGCGAACCGATGAGGACATGATCGAAGCCGAGCGCGGCCGCGTGTTCGAACTGGGCGGGCCAGTTCGTCAGCGGACCGACGAGCAGAGGATCGATGAAGTAGATTCGAGGCGCATACGCATGATGAGCTTGATGATTTTCCATTGTTCGTCTTTTCCAGAGTCGTCCTGCGGTGGCGGGGATGCGGGCACAATTCGCAATCACGCTCACGGGCCAAACTGGCTGAAGAGCACGGTCCGTGCAGCACGATTCAAGCGCGCGCGACGGACCGTCAATTTCAGGTTACATCAACGCCGGTGTTACGACGTTGGCCTCGGTCGCGTCTCGCGATGCACCGTGCTTCGTCGGTGGGCGCCACGGTTGCACGGGGTGCAAAGCATGTTGCGTGCCTCGCATTCCGCGCAAGCTTCATGGCTGAGTCAAGCGCTCGTGGTGACCCGCGCGGCGGTCGGCGACGCGGTCTGCCGCAGCGGCTCGACGACGCGTCGCGAGCGCAATGCCGTGCGGCTCGGACGCATCCCACTGACATCGACGTACAGTGCGACCATCTTCTCGACGGCTTCGTTCCATCCGAAATCGCACGACATCGCATTGCGTTGCAGCGCGCGCCAGACCGGTGGGCGCATGTAGGCATCGAGTGCGCGCGTGGTCGCCTCGATCACGTCGTTCACGCCTTCGCATCGGGCACTTGCGCGATGGGCCGGCCGGTGGTGCCGTCGCGCAGATACACCTGCGGGCGCAGCACGTCGTGCGCCGCTCGTCGTAGCCGATATGCACGCCGACGCGATCCGGCCATTGCTGCGCGAGCTTCCTGAAGCCCTTTTCGATATATGCCTCGCCCTTGCCGATCACGGCGAGTTGCAGACGCGGATGCCGCTCGAACAGGCACGGCAGCGCCTCGAGCACGACATCGGCGAGCTTTTGGCCGGTCATGCGGCTGCCGATGGCGATCAGTGGCACGAACGGATCGACGAGCAGGCCGAACATGCGTTGCAGCGTGCGCTTGCAGGCGTGCTTGCCGCGCATATCGTCGAACGAATAAGTGCGCTCGATCATCGGTTTGCACGCGGGATTCCAGGTGGCGACGTCGATGCCGTTGACGATGCCAGACAGCTTGTCTTTGTAGCTTTGCAGCACGCCTTCCATCAGATGGCCGAAGCGCGGCGTCAGGATTTCGCGTGCATAGTTCTCGCTGACGGTCGTCACGCGGTCGCTGTGCACGATGCCCGTTTTCATCAGACTCAATGCGCCGTAGAACTCGATGCTTTGCGGATCGCTCAACGCATGCACGAGCCACTTGTCCGGCACGCCGAGCGACGGACCGATCGATAGCGCGTGGTTGCCCTGGAACGCCAGGTTGTGGATCGTGAACTCTTCGCCTTCACGTCGGCGTGCTTCATCAGCAGGGGCGTGAGGCCGGTATGCCAGTCGTGCGCATGAACGATGTCGGGCTTCTTCACGCCTCGCACGCCCTGCGCGATGCGCACGGCCGCCGCGGACAGCGTCGCGAAGCGCACGGCGTTGTCGGGATAGTCGCGGCCCTGCGCGTCCTGATAGAGGCCGGTGCGCGCGTAGAGCGCGTTGCAGCGCAGCATCAGTACGGGCACGCCGGTATCGGGCATGCGCGCTCGCAGCAGATGGATGTCGCCGCCGGGCAGGCCGGTCAGCGTGCAGACTTTCGCGACGTCGACCACGGATGCGATCGCGTTCGGATAGGCGGGAACAGGATGGTGGCATCGACGCCGGCTTCGCGCAGCACGGCAGCGTAAACCGCTGACCATGTCGCCGAGGCCTCCCGTTTTGGCGAGCGGGACGGCTTCGGAGGCAACCAGCAAAACGTTCAAAGGCAAAATGGGCTCCAGTGCGGGAGGAGAGCGGGTCGTTCGCTTATCGGCACTTCCGCCAAAAAGGCGCTCGGGCGATGACGAAGCCGCGCGCGTCCCGCATGTGGCCTGCGCCACGCGCTTTTCCGCCCAAAGCGAATGAAGCGCCGCAATATGCGTGCGCCCGGCACAATCGTGCTTCGTGTAAAAGTGGGAGCGTCGCGCGTCGCGTTTTTACATGGCCGATGCGGAAACGATTTCGCGCCGGGCTGCGGCACGCTGCGTGGGGCACGCTTCGTCGAGCTTAGGGCGCGCGCATGGCAGGCGCGTTTCGATGCCTAGCCGCCGACGAGACTCGCCGCAATATTGATGCTCAGACCGAGCACAGCGAGGTTGAAGAAGAACGACAGCACCGACTGCGCGAGCGCGGTGCGGCGCACTGCGGTGGAGCACAAGGCGACATCGGAGGTCTGCGAAGCCACCGCAATGGTGAACGAGAGGTACAGCAGATCCCAATAGCCGGGTTTCAGGTGCCGGTCGGGGAACTGCAGCGCGGGCTGCTTCGTATCCGATTGATAGTAATGGCGCGCGTAGTGCAGCGTGAACATCGTCGGGATGAGGAACCAGGCGCCGAGCATCGTCGCGCCCGTCAGCAGATAGTGTGGCCACGCGGCGGCGCTCGCGCTTTTCGCGGTGGACAGTTCGACCACGATCGCGACGATGCTCGCGACCGCCGCGCTGCTGACGATCATCAGCACGGTGGCGGCGTTTTCGTCCTCGCGTTCGGCGAGTGCCTGCACGTTGCTCTGCTTGGCCTTCGCCATCTTGATCCAGATCAGCACCAGATAGAGCCACACGGCCGCGTCCCAGCCGATCAGCGCGCGCGACGGGCCGGTGATGCGGCAGCAGCAGAGCGACGCACACGCCGGCAGCGAGGCCGATGAGCGCGCGGGGACGGTTGCGCAGGACGGCGGGAAGCAGATTCATCGTCGTGAGTTCTTGAAGTGGCGAGGGCGCGACGAGGGGATTATGGTCGATGCGCCTTTCAGGCAACCGCACGAGGCAAGCGACCGAAGCAAGCGACGCATGTGCGGACCGCCGTTTGCTCGAAGCCGCAGCAAATGCGCGCCGCGCTCGAATCGTTACGCGAAAGCGACCCAACACGCACAACATCCGATGTTCTGAAGCTAAGATCGCTCGCATGAGTGATCCTATCTATCCTCTCGTCGTTCGCCATCCGGCCAATGTGGCCGGCGCGATTTCGTCGTCGGCGATCTGCACGGTTGCGTCGACGCCTTGCGCTATCTGTTGCGCGCGATCGGCTCTTCTCCGTCGGCGATCTGGTCGACCGGGGCACGGATTCGCTCGCGGCGATCGATCTGATCGACAAGCCGTGGTTCTTTCCGGTGCTGGGCAATCACGAGGATTCGCTGATCGTGGTCGCGACGGGAGCGATGCGCCGTCAGGCATGGTACGCGATCGGCGGTTCATGGGCGGAGCATATCGGCGACGACGAACTCGGCGAACTCGCGGTGCGACTCGCCAGGTTGCCGCTCGTGCACATCGTCGGCGAGGGCGCGTCGCGCTTCAACGTGCTGCATGCGGAATTCTTCGGCAGCGACGCGGATCTCGATGCCGCGCAATTCTCCGACGACGCGCGCAACAGCATGCTGTGGGGACGCGGCCTCGCGCTCGGCCATGCGGGTCCCGCGCGGCAACAGGGCTTGTCGCCAACCTATTGCGGCCATACGCCGACGCGCGCCGTGGAGCGGATCGGCGCGCAGATCTTCATCGATACGGGCGCGTTCGCGTCGGAAGGGCGGCTGACCATCGTGCAGCCGGGCACCGACGAGCGCTGGTCGGTCAAGGAACGCTGGGCGGCGGCGGAAGGCGCGCGCGAACTCGCGCTGCCCTGACGCGCGGTGCCGGCATGGGCGTTGCTCGACCCTTCGCTATCGAACGAAACCGAAGCGGGGGACGTGGTGGCCAGGAAAGCAAGCAGAAGAAGAGCGGACAAACAGGCGAAGCGCCCGACGGTTGCCCGGAAGACCTGCCGCCCAGCCTGCGCTACATGGACGATTCGCGGCGCGGCTATACGCGCGAATGGATCGACGGCAAGTTCGCTTACTTCAATACGCAAGGCAAGCGCATCTCGGATGAGGCGGAGATCCGCCGCATCAACGCGCTTGCGATTCCGCCCGCTTATGTCGACGTGTGGATCTGTCCCGACTCGCGCGGACATCTGCAGGCGACGGGCCGCGATGCGCGCGGCCGCAAGCAGTACCGCTGTCACCCGCAATGGCGCGAAACGCACGATGCCAACAAGTACGAACGCATGCTCGCGTTCAGTGCCGTGCTGCCGAAGCTGCGCGCGCGTCGCGCGCGACCTGTCGCTCGATGGCATGCCGCGCGACAAGGTGCTCGCGCCGGTCGTGCGGCTGCTCGATACGACGCTGATCCGCGTCGGCAGCGAGGAATACGCGCGCGAAAACCGCTCCTACGGTCTGACGACGCTGAAAAAGCGCCATCTGAAGGTGTCGGCGAATACCTTGCGCTTCCAGTTTCGCGGCAAGAGCGGCATCGAGCACGACGTCGCCGTCAGCGATGCGCGTCTCACGAATCTGCTTGCCGGATCGAGCCGCAAAAGCCCGCGCGGGCGCGCTCACGCTCAAGTCGAGCGGGAAGAACGCGGCGGCACAGGCGCTCGGCAGCGCGCGCAAGACCGCACCGAAAGCCGCGCGTCCGGCAGCGAAGAAGCTCGCGCGCACCCGCACGCCGGCGGCGGTCGCGATGAGCTGATCGCCGCCTGAGCGTAGTTGAACGTTTGCTTACCCGACCTGATTGAGTTCGAAAACGTAGTCGATGGCCTCGCCGTTCCAGTTGTATTCCAGATAGGCAGCGTGATGACAGTCGCGCAGCATCGGCATGCGAAGGGCCGCGAGGCATTCTCCGGCCGCATCCCGCACCGACGGGTAGACGATGCCCGGCGCGCCCGTTTCGCGCGCCATGCGGCCGATGGCTACGCCCGGACCGTAATTGCCGGGATCGAGGATGGTCGCATCCAGTCCTGCCCGCGCGATGACGGTGTACAGGCGCATCTGCTGGCGCAGCGGCGCTTCGTGCGTCNNTCCGCAGCCCGGGCCGAAACAGCGCTCGTCGGGCGGCACCAGATCGAGTTCGCCGACTTCGGTGCGTAGGTGGTCGTTGGTCATGGCTTCGAGCGCGTAGAGCGCTTCGAAATCCTGCGGCGAGGCGACGCGGTCGAACAGGTTGACGGCGGGAAAGCGCGTCGGAATCACGCGATAGACGGGCGACCAGTCGAGCGCGGCGTGCGGCCAGCGTTTGCGCCAGCCGGTCAGGACATTCTCTTTGGTCATGCCCATCCGCCTCGCATCGCGTCGAGATACTGGCGCACGGCGACGAGATCGCTGATGTTGCCCGCCAGCATGCGATCCAGCGCCGGACGGCCGCCGAACAGCGGCGCGTGATTGGGGCGCTTGATCCAGGTCCAGGTATCGGCGGCGGAGGGGTCGGGCAGCAGGATGTTCAGCGCCTTGTAGATGCCGAGGATGAGCGACAGGCGCTCCAGCGTGTCGCGGCCGCGCCGCGCGGATTGCGGATCGCTCTTCCATTTGAAGAAGGTGGAACGGCCCGACTCGCCGAGCAGGACGATTTGCTCGTCGGTCGACAGCGACCAGGCCTCCGCGATTTTGACGAAAGCGCGCAGACCGGCCGCGGATAGCTCGCTCATGTCCGAAGCGGGACGCCGCAGCGGACATTCGCTCGCCGCGGTGGGGATGCGTGCGGCGCTAGGCATGTCCTAGTAAAGGAAGGTCTCTCCCCTTTGGAAGGTCTCTCCCC
>JAQFVI010000332.1 GCA_029439495.1 Caballeronia sp. BR6202001590007 | reverse complement strand
GGCATCCGCGACGACGCGCACGCGGAACTCATCGCGATCGCGCTCGATGCGGGACTCGGCCCGGCCTTCGAAGGCGGCGATCTTCGCAACGTGATGCTGAGCCCGCTCGCGAGCGATGCCACGCGCGCACTCGCGGCGGACATCGTGAACGCGATACAGGCCGATGCCGCCCTGCACGCGCTCTCGCCGAAATTCGCCCTGCAGCTCGACGACGGCGAAGCGCTGGCCATGCTCGCGCATCCGCAGGACCTGTGGCTGTCGGCCATCGACGGCGGTGCGCACTTCGTGTTCGGTTTCGCGGGATCGCCGGGCGGCGCATGCGGACCGAACGCCGCGCACGGCAGCATCGCGCGTGCCGATGCGCAGCGTTTCGTGTTCGGCGTGCTGCATGCGTTCGCCGCGCTCGCCTCGCCGGATGAGCATCGCATGCGCGATCTGTTGCCGCGCATCGGCATCGCGCTTCTGATGCGCTCGCTCGATGTGCCGCTCGCGCCCACGCCGTCCGAGTGGCGGCGTGCATCGTCCGATGCGACGCTGCGGCTCGGCGTGCATGAAGAAGCGCATCGCGCGACCGCCTACGCGGGCGCACAGCCGACGCTCGGCCGCCTCGACGCAACGACGCTCGCTGCACTGGCCGATCTCGCTTCGACGTATGCGCAAGGGCGTCTCGTGATGACGCCGTGGCAGAGCGTGCTGATGCCGGACATCGACCCGGCGCACGCGCCCGCGGTGCTCGCACGCATGAACGCGCTCGGACTCGCCACCGAACCCGGCGCGCCGTTCGCGTGCCTGATCGCGTGTGCCGGTTCGACGGGCTGCACGAAAAGTCATGCGGATACGAAAAAGGACGCGCATCGTCTCGCCAGACTTCTCGAAGACCAAGCCGGCGCAACCAGCGTGCATCTGAGCGGCTGCGCGCGTTCCTGCGCGGCCGCACATCCGGTCGATGTGACGCTGCTCGCGGTCGCGCCCGGACGCTACGACCTGTATCGACACGTGCGCCTCGACGCACGCGACCTGACCCTCGAAGAGGCGGCCGAACGACTCGCCCGGAGCCATGCCGATGTCTGACTACATCCACGACGGCGCGGAAATCTACCGCCAGTCGTTCGCGACCATTCGCGCCGAAGCCGATCTCGCCGCGATTCCCGCCGACCTCGAAAAACTCGTGGTGCGTGTGATCCATGCGTGCGGCATGGTCGATATCGTCGGCGACCTGCGCTTCTCGCCGCATGCGGGCGCGGCGGGCCGAACGGCACTTCGCAACGGTGCGCCGATCCTCTGCGATGCGCGCATGGTCGCTGAAGGCATCACGCGCGCGCGGCTGCCCGCCGACAATCGCGTCATCTGCACGCTTGGCGAGCCGTCCGTGCCCGAACGCGCCCGCGCGATGGGCAACACGCGCTCGGCGGCCGCGCTCGAACTGTGGCGACCGCATCTCGCGGGCGCGATCGTCGCGATCGGCAATGCGCCGACCGCGCTCTTTC
Organism: Caballeronia sp. BR6202001590007; assembly: GCA_029439495.1. GTDB lineage: Bacteria > Pseudomonadota > Gammaproteobacteria > Burkholderiales > Burkholderiaceae > Caballeronia. The sequence goes on along the minus strand of JAQFVI010000332.1, from coordinate 12,556 downwards.
ATCTGCTCGACATGCTCGATGCCGGCGCGCCGAAGCCCGCGCTCATCCTGGGCTTTCCGGTCGGTTTCATCGGCGCGGTGGAATCGAAGGCGATGCTCGCCGCCGACAACCGCGGCGTACCCTTCGTCGCGCTGCTCGGACGGCGCGGCGGCAGCGCGATCGCGGCGGCGGCGGTGAACGCCCTCGCATCGGAGCAGGAATGATGAGCGGACGTCTCTATGGCCTCGGCGTCGGACCGGGCGATCCCGAACTCATCACGGTGAAAACGCTGCGTCTTCTGAAGGCCGCGCCCGTGGTCGCTTATTTCGTCGCGAAGGGCAAGAAGGGCAATGCGTTCGGCATCATCGAGTGCCATCTCGACGATGCGCAGACGCACATGCCGCTCGTGTATCCGGTGACGACCGAAGCGCTCGAACTGCCGCTCTGCTACGAAACGATCATCAGCGCGTTCTACGACGAAGCCGCGCTCGCGATTTCCGCGCATCTCGAAGCGGGCCGCGACGTCGCCGTGATCTGCGAGGGCGATCCGTTCTTCTACGGCTCGTACATGTATCTGCACGACCGGCTCGCCGGACGCTTCGATGCGCAGGTCGTGCCCGGCGTCTGTTCGATGCTCGGCGGCGTCGCGGTGCTCGGCGTGCCGCTCGTGTATCGCAATCAGAGCCTGTTGGTGCTGTCGGGCGTGCTGCCCGAGGCCGAACTGAAAAGCAAGCTCGCCGACACCGATGCCGCCGTCATCATGAAACTGGGCCGCAACTTCGAGAAAGTGCGGCGCGTGCTCGCGGAACTCGGCCTCGACAAGCGCGCGCATTACGTCGAACGCGCGACGATGAGCAATCAGCTCATCGTACCGCTCGACGAAGTCGATTCGATGGCATCGCCCTACTTCTCCCTGCTCGTCGTGCCCGGCAAGAAATGGCAAGCGTGAACACCGCCAAGCCGCTTGCGATCGTCGTGCTCGGCGGCACGGCGCTCGATACCGCGCGGCGCATCCAGGCGCGCTATCCGGACACGCGCGTGCATGGACTCGCGAACCGCGTCGCCGCCGATATCGCCTACGAGGACTTCGGCGCGCACCTGCGCGAACTGTATCGGGCGAACGTGCCGCTCGTCGTGCTCTGTTCGGCGGGCATCGTGATTCGCGCGCTCGCCGCCTGTCTCGACGACAAATGCGCGGAGCCGCCGGTGCTCGCGGTCGCGCAGGACGGCAGCGCGGTCGTGCCGCTGCTCGGCGGCATGCGCGGCGTGAACGTGCTTGCGCGCGAGATCGCCGCGCTCTTCGATATCGCGCCCGCGATCACGACGAGCGGCGAGCTGCGTTTCAGCCAGTGCCTGCTCGCGCCGCCCGAAGGCTACGTGCTCGCGGATATCGAACGCGGCAAGCGCTTCGTGTCCAATCTGCTCGCGGGCGAGACGACGCGCGTCGAAGGTCATGCGCCGTGGCTCGATCGCGCGGACCTGCCGCGCGCGGTGGATGCGACATGCGTCGTGCGCATCACGCCGCATGTCGTCGACGGCGACGACAGTCTGCCGATTCATCCGCGCTGCGTGACCGCGTGGATCGAGGACGCGTCGAACGATTGCATCGAACGCCTGCGCGCCGGCCTGCGTGTGCATGACCTCGCCCCGCCGGCGCTCGCCGCGATCGCCGCGCCCTCGTCTGCGATGACGTCCGAATGGCTCGCGCAGGCAGCCGAGGCTTTCGGCGTGCCGCTGCGTTTTTGCGAACGCACACCCTTCGATCCGGCGCATGCGCTGAATGGCGAAGGCATCGCGTTCGATGTCGCTCCCGGTCCCGTCGATGCGACCGCGATCGGCCACGCGCGCGGCACGCTGACCGTGATCGGGCTCGGCCCCGGCCGCGCCGACTGGATGACGCCCGCAGCAAAGCACGCGCTCGCGCAGGCGCAGGACATCCTCGGATACGAAACCTATGTGCGCATGGCCGGGCCGTTTCACGCCGATCAGCACGCGCATCTGACCGACAACCGCGAGGAATTGCAACGCGCGCGCCACGCTTTCGAACTCGCGTCCGAGGGACGCCGCGTGGTGGTGGTGTCGTCGGGTGATCCGGGCGTCTTCGCGATGGCCGCCGCCGTGCTCGAAGCGCTCGACACGGGCCGCGTGGCGCACCCCGAATGGGACGCGGTGAAGCTCGTCGTCGAGCCGGGCGTGTCGGCATCGCTCGGGACCGCCGCGTGCGCGGGCGCACCGCTCGGACACGACTTCTGCGTGCTGTCGCTGTCGGACAACCTGAAGCCGTGGGCCACCATTGAAACGCGCATCGCGCATGCGGCGCAGGCGGATCTCGCGATGGCGTTCTACAACCCGCTGTCGAAGGCGCGGCCCTGGCAATTCGACCGCGCGGTCGAGATCGTCAGGCAGTATCGCGATGCGGCGACGCCCGTCGTACTTGGCCGCAATATCGGGCGTCCCGGCGAGCGCCTGCGTACCGTCACGCTCGGCGAACTGAACGGCACGCTCGTCGACATGCGCACGATGATCATCGTCGGCTCGTCGACGACGAAGGTGTTCAGCGACTGGGTCTATACGCCGCGCTGGTACGCATAGCGTTTACGCGCGTTCGCCGAGCAACTCGGCGAGCGGCACATGTTCCGCCTGCCACGCGCGCGCGATGGCCATGCATCGGCCGACACGCGGCATGCGTTCGTCGAAGTCGACGATGACGATGCGCTCCGCGCCCGCGGGCCGCTCTGCCGCTTCGTTGGTGCGGCCATCGGTCAGCAGCCAAAGCCAGCGTTGCTGCGCCGGTCTGCGCCGCGCGGCACGTTCGAGCACGTTCGATGCACAGCCGAGGCCCAGCGCGAGCGGCGTGCCCCCGCCACCGCCGATCGGCGCGATCCAGCGCTCGTTCCACCAGTGCGCCGTGCCTGGCTGACGCCGCACTTCCGCGCGGCCGCCGCCGAAGCAGACGAGCGCGACTTCCGCGCGTTCGCGATACGCGCGATCGAACAGCGTGATCAGCAATCCTTTGGCGCGCACGAGCCGTTCGCCCGCGAGCATCGAACCCGAACAGTCGAGCACGAAGCAATGCAGCAGCGCGGCATCGCCGTGCGTGCGGCGGTAGCAAAGATGGCTTGCGTCGAACAGCGCGGCACGTTTCGCGCGCAGGCTCGCGATCCAGTCGATCGCCGTGCCGGTATCGCCTTCGCGCGAGACGGCGTGTCCCCGCGCTTGCGGCCATCGAAGGCGATGCGTCTGTGCATCGTCGTCGAGCCTTCGATGGCTCAGGCTTTTTTTGCGGCGAGCGGCCTGACCTGTTTGATCTTCGCGGTGCCGACCGGATCGGGTTCGAGGCGATCCCAGTCGCCGCCTGCAGATGCATCCGGCATCGAGGAACGCGGCGTGTCCTCTGAAGCGGGCGCGCGCGGTGCGTCGTGTTCGCGCCGCCGATGCCTCAGCACCGCTTCCGCGACGCGATCCACATGCGCGGTATCGATCCGTGCCGCGCCTTCGAGCGCCGCTAGCGCACGCGCGGCGCGCAGCATCACCAGATCGGCGCGCAAGCCGTCGACGTGCGCAGCGATGCACAGCGCGCTGACGTGCGCATGCACGGCATCGTTGAAATCGAGCGTGGCAAGCGCGCTGCGTGCAGCACACAGGCGCGCTTCGAGCGCCGCCGTCGCCGGCGCATGGGACGCGCGAAATGCGGCGGCATCCGTATCGAAGGCGAGCCGCGCTTTCACGATGCGCTGACGCACGCCGGCATCGAAGCAGTTGTCCAGTTCGACCGCGAGACCGAAGCGGTCGAGCAGTTGCGGACGCAACTCGCCCTCTTCCGGATTCATTGTGCCGATCAGCACGAAGCGCGCATCGTGACGATGCGAAATGCCGTCGCGCTCGACGACATTCACGCCGCTCGACGCGACATCGAGCAACTGATCGACGAGCGGATTGGGCAGCAGATTGACTTCGTCGACATAGAGCACGCCGCGATGCGCCTTCGCGAGCAGGCCCGGCGAAAACGCCACGCCGCCCTCGCGCAGCGCGTGTTGCAGATCGAGCGTGCCGATCAACTGTTCCTCGCTCGCGCCGAGCGGCAGCGTCACGAAACGCCCTTCGGGCAGCAGTTCGGCGAGCGAGCGCGCGGCGGTCGACTTGGCGGTGCCGCGCGGACCGCTGACGAGCACGCCGCCGAGCGCAGGATCGACCGCCGCGCGCAGCAGCGCCTGTTGCAGCGCGTCCTGCCCGACGAGCGCGGCAAACGGAAACACCGGTATAGAAGAAGGTTCGTTCACGTCGATCGCGCTTCCATGTGTTGTTCGACATCGAGCAGGTGGCGCGCGACATCGTCGCGATGCGCGCCCGGTTCCTGCCACATGCCGCGGTCCATCGCTTCGAGCAGGCGTTCGCAGATCGACTGCAACGCATGCGGATTGTGCTGCGCGATGAACTCGCGCGTCGCGGCATCGTTCACGTAAGCATCCGTGACGAGCGTGTATTGATGATCGGAGACGACGCGCGCGGTCGCATCGTAGCCGAACAGATAATCGACGGTCGCGGCCAGTTCCGATGCGCCCTTGTAGCCGTGCCGCTTCACGCCGTCGATCCATTTTGGATTGACGACGCGCGCACGCACCACGCGCGCGATCTCTTCGCCGAGGCTGCGCACGCGCAGCGCGGACGGATTGCTGTGATCCGCGTGATAAGCCTGCGGCTGCGCGCCCGACAGATAGCGCACCGCCGCGACCATGCCGCCCTGGAACTGGTGATAGTCGTTCGAATCGAGGATGTCGTGCTCGCGGTTGTCCTGGTTTTGCAGCACGACATCGAGCGTCGACAGGCGCGTGCCGAAGCTCGACCGCGCGTCGATGCCGTCGCCGCCCTGCGAATACGCGTAGCCGCCGGTGTTCTGATACGCCGCGGAAAGATCGGCGTCGGTCTGCCATTGCTTCGCGTCGATCAGTTCCTGAAGGCCCGCGCCGTACGCGCCCGGCTTCGTGCTGAAGACGCGCCAGCCCGCGCGTCGCCGCGCTTCTTCGGCATCGACGCCGCGCGCGACGAGTTCGTCGCGTTCGCGCATGATGCGCGCACGGATCGGATTGACGTCGGCGGGTTCGTCGTCGAGTGCGGCGACGGCCTGCACGGCGGCATCGAAGAAATGCATCAGGTTCGCGAACGCATCGCGAAAGAAGCCCGATACGCGCAAGGTCACGTCGATGCGCGGCCTGTTGAAGATCGATATCGGCAGGATCTCGAAGTCCGTCACGCGATGACTGCCCGCCGCCCATTTCGGCCGCACTCCGATCAGCGCGAACGCCTGCGCGATATCGTCGCCGCCGGTGCGCATCGTCGCCGTGCCCCATACCGACAGGCCGATCGCACGCGGAAAATCGCCGTGATCCTGCACATGACGTTCGACCAGCAAGTTCGCCGACTTGAGTCCGAGCGACCAGGCGGCCTGCGTCGGCAGCGCGCGCGTATCGACCGAATAGAAGTTGCGACCGGTGGGCAGCACGTCGAGCCTGCCGCGCGAAGGCGAACCGCTCGGACCCGGCGGCACGAAGCGGCCTTCGAGCCCGCGCCGCAATTGCAGATGCTCTTGCGGTCCGCATGCATCGAGACGAGGCAGCACGTCGTCGTGCAAGCGTTGCAAAACCTGTGCGCTGTGCGTGCCGGGCACTGGCGCTTCGCCCGCGATCAGCTTCGCGGCCAGCGCTTCGAGCCGCTCGCGCGTATCGCCATGATGACGCCAGCTCGACTCGAACTGCGCGGCGAGCACGTCGGGACGCGGGCCTTGCCAGGCGGCGGACCAGTCCGCATCGAGCGGATCGAACGCATCGCCGAGACGCAGATCGCACGCGATGGCCGTAATCAGGCTCGCATTCGCGCCCTGCGCATTGCCGATCGGAAAGCGTCCGAGCGCGAGCAGCGTATCGCGCCGCTGCACGCCTTGCGGCGACACGCCGAACACATGCAGGCCGTCGCGTATCTGTGCTTCCTTCAGTTCGCACAGGTAGGCATCGGCGCGCGTGAGCAGCGCGTCTTCGCCGGCGGCATCGCGCGGCGCGGCGATACCGAGTTCTTCATGCAGACGATGCTCGACGATGGTGTCGAGGATCGACTTGCGCAGCAGCTTCGCGCGGCGCGCATCGACCATCAAGGCTTCGTAGTATTCGTCGACTTGTCGTTCAAGATCCTGCAGAGGACCGTAGTTTTCGGCGCGCGTGAGCGGCGGCATCAGATGATCGATGATGACCGCCTGCGCGCGGCGCTTGGCCTGACTGCCCTCGCCCGGATCGTTGACAATAAACGGATACAGATGCGGCATCGGCCCCAGAATCAGGTCCGGCCAGCACGACCCCGACAATGCGACGCTCTTGCCCGGCAGCCATTCGAGATTGCCGTGCTTGCCTACGTGCACGAAGGCATCCGCCTGAAAGCGCAGGCGCAGCCAGAAATAGAACGCGAGGTACGCATGCGGCGGCACGAGATCGGCATCGTGATAGCTCGCGTAATCGTTGCGTTCGCGCGAGCGCGACGGCTGAATGCCAACGAACGCTTCGCCGCAGCGCAGGCCCGCGATCATGAAGCGGCCGCGCCGGATGGTCGGATCGTCCTCGGGCGCACCCCAGGCTTTTTCGAGTGCTTCGCGCGCATCGGCGGGCAGGTTGCGATAGGCCGCGAGGTAATCGTCCAGTGCGAAGCTTTGCAGCGCGGGACGCATGTCGCGCACGACGGGATCGTTGGTCACGCCCTCGGTCAGCGCGGCGATGAGTGCGTCGCCGTCGGCGGGGATATTGCTCACGCGATAGCCTTCGCGCGCGAGCATCTCGAGGATGCCGACCGCCGAGGCCGGCGTGTCGAGTCCCACGCCGTTGCCGATGCGGCCCTCGCTCGCCGGATAGTTCGCGAGCACGAGCGCGATGCGCTTGTGCGCATTCGGTGTCGTGCGCAGCTTGCACCAGCGGCGGCTTAGCTCCGCGACGTAACGTATGCGTTCGGCATCGGCCTGATAACGCACGACATCGACCTGCGTGTGCTTGCAGTAGTACGCAAGCCCCTTGAAGCTGACCGCGCGCGTGATGATGCGGCCGTCCACTTCGGGCAAGGCAACATGCATCGCCACGTCGCGCGCATGAAGACCGTGATTGCTCTTCTGCCAGTCCTCGCGATTGCCGCCGCTCAGGATCGCCTGCAATACGGGCGCATCGCCTGCGATCTGCACCGCGTCGGTTTTGCCGATCACGCTCGCGGCAAACGCCGTCGTGTTCAGCACGAGCGCCACGCGATATTCGGCGCACAGGCGCTCGACCACTTCGCGGCTCACGCTTTCCTTAAGCGACGACAACGCGATCGGCAACGGATTCAGCCCTTCGGCTTCGAGCGCGTCGATCAGCGCATCGAAGGCGGCCGTATTGCCCGATTGCAGATGCGCTCGATAGAACAGGATCGCGACGACGCTCGCGCCCTCGGTCCAACGCGTTTGCCAGTCCTCGACGGAAGCGACATCGCGCTCGGGATGATAGATCGCAACCGCGGGCAAGGGACTCGGCTGCTGCGGCTCGCGTCCGAAGCCGAGCGCACGATGCGCGATGCTGCGCAAAAACGCCTCCGCATTGCGCGCGCCGCCTTCGCGCAGATAGCGCGACAACTCGCGGCAAAACGCGGCATCGGCCGTGCTCTTGCCGATGAGGTTCGGGTCTTCGGTGAGATCGCCGGAGAACATCGCGAGCATTTGCTTCTCGCGTTCGGCCAGCGCGACGAGGCGCTCGATGCCATAAGGCCAGTACGATTCGCCGCCGAGATGATCGACGACCACGGCCTTCGCATGCTGAAGCACGTCGTCGATATAGAAGTCGACCGAAGCAGGTTGCTGCAGAAACGCGAGGTTGACGAGCCGCACTTCCGGAAAATCCGCGCCGAGGTGCGGCACCGCGGCGGCCAGCAAGGCGAGCGTGGTATCGGCGGAACTGAGCACGACGATCGGCGCGCCCGTCTGCTCGATGCGCATGACGCCTTGCGCATCGTCGACGAAACCGCCCGGTGTCGTGCGCAGCAGATGCATGACGTCAGGCCTGCGCGGTCGCGCTTGCCAGCGCGGAGTCGAATGCGCGTTGCAGCGCATCGCGTTCGAGGTCTTCTCCGGTCAGCACGAAGCGGCTCTGCGATGTATCTTCGCCCGCCTGCCAGCGGCGATCGAAATAGCTGTCGAAGCGCCGGCCGACGCCCTGCACGACCACCGAATCGAACTCGTCGTGATGACGATCCGCATGGCCTTCGTCGTCGGCGGAACCGTGATGATCGTGCCGCAGATGAATGGTCTCTTCGGACGCGGCTTGCAAGCCGAGCAGCGTATGCACGTCGAGCTTGCCCATCTGCGCAGGCACGATCTTCNCCATCAGATCGGTCTTGTTGACGATGACGAGGTCCGCCGACGACAACTGATCTTCGAACAGTTCGTGCAGCGGCGACTCGTGATCGAGATTCGGATCGGCCTTGCGCTGCGCATCGACCGCGACGGGATTCGCGGCGAACTGTCCACTCGCGGCGGCGGGACCGTCGACCACGGTCACGACTGCATCGACCGTGAAGGCATTCTTGATGGACGGCCAGTTGAACGCCTGCACGAGCGGCTTGGGCAGCGCGAGGCCGGAGGTTTCGATCAGGACGTGATCGATGCTGTCACGCCGTTCGACGAGCTGCTCCATGACCGGATAGAATTCTTCCTGCACGGTGCAGCACAGGCAGCTGTTCGCGAGTTCGTACAGATTGCGGTCCTTCGAACCGGCCTCGTCGTCGCAGCCGATGCCGCAGCCCTTCAGGATTTCGCCGTCGATGCCGAGTTCGCCGAACTCGTTGACGATCACCGCGATGCGCAGACCTTGCGCGTTGGACAGGATATGCCGCATCAGCGTGGTCTTGCCGCTGCCGAGAAAACCGGTGACGACCGTAACGGGAATCTTGCGAGTGTGCATCGTGGCTCCAGGCTTCGGGTGCGCGCGTCATGCCTGCCGAAGCATGTGTCGATGCGGCAAAACACGGGAAAGCGCGATAGTCGTGGGTCTTGGACCGCGCCGCATCCCCGCGACGACGATCCCGCTCATGGTCTGGCCGGTATCCGGGCTGACATCTTGCCGCCTCGCCTTCCCACGCGTGATGCGCAGTGGCCTTTAAAGCGGCTTGCCGCCTTCGCATGAAGGCGGCGACGTTTACCGTTGCGGAGGCAGCTCAGGTCGACGACCGTGCGGATCGGACGATGCGTTCCCTGATTCCCATTTAACTGCGCGCGAAAGAAGAAGCTCACGCGCGAGCACCAAAACAAGCGCTGAGTCTAGGCTCAGCGGGCCGAAGCGTCAAGAATCGCGGGGCTTCGCGCGAGGCGATGTGGTATCGTGACGCGCATCTTCAAGGGGCGTTCGCCGTCCATCGGACTGCCCGCTCATCGTCATGACTTCTTTCGAAGCGTCACTGGCCGTCGGCATCGGCTGCCGCCGCGGCGTCAGCGCCGACGATATCGAACGCGCCGTGCGGCACGCACTATGCGCAGCGTTCGGCTTTGCCGATATGGCGTTCGTCGCATGCGTCGCGAGCATCGACATCAAGCGCGACGAAGCCGGCCTGCGCGCGTTTTGCGAGCGTCATCGTTTGCCCGTGCATTTTTATGGCGCGCACGAGCTTGCCGGCGTGCCGGTCACGCCATCAGCAATAGTGCGCGAACGCGTGAACGTGGACGGCGTATGTGAGCCATGCGCGCGCCTCGCGAGCGGCACGCATGCCGAAGCGGCGCTCGTCGCCGGCAAGATCATCGTGGGCGGCGTGAGTGTCGCCATCGCCCGAATGTCAGATCAGAAAACCGCATGAAAACCGATACCGAATCGCATCTGCGCATGACGCAGCGTCGCAAGGAAGGCCACGAGAAGAAGCAGGCTCAGGCGGATCACGAGAAGGGCCTGCTGATCGTGAACACCGGCAACGGCAAGGGCAAGACCACGGCCTCATTCGGCATGGCCGTGCGCGTGCTCGGGCACGGTATGAAGCTTGGCGTCGTGCAGTTCATCAAGGGTGCGCTGCATACCTCGGAACGCGATTTTCTGAGCGCGATCGCGACCTGCGATTTCGTGACCATGGGCGACGGTTATACGTGGAACACGCAGAATCGCGAAGCCGACATGGCCACGGCGCGCAAGGGCTGGAACGAGGCGCGGCGGATGATCGAGAGCGGCGAGTATCAGATGGTCGTCCTCGACGAACTCAACACCGTGCTCAAGTACGAGTATCTGCCGCTCGACGAAGTTCTCGCCGTGCTCGCCGCGCGCCCTGCGATGCTGCATGTCGTCGTGACCGGCCGCCATGCGCCCGATGCGCTCGTCGAACTGGCCGATCTCGTGACGGAAATGCGACTCGTCAAGCATCCGTATCGCGAACAGGGCGTGAAAGCGCAGCGCGGCGTCGAGTACTGAGCGATGCCCGCCTGTCCCGCTCTCTTCATCGGCGCGAGTGCGTCGCATCAGGGCAAGACCACGGTCACGGCCGCGCTCGCGCGTCATTTCGTGCGTCGCGGTCTTAAGGTTCGTGTGTTCAAGACCGGCCCCGACTTTCTCGATCCGATGATTCTCGAACGCGCGAGCGGCGCGCCCGTCTATTCGCTGCATCTGTGGATGGTCGGCCTCGACGCCTGCCGCGCGATGCTCGCGCACGCCGCGCACGAAGCCGATCTCATACTCATCGAAGGCGTGATGGGCCTTTTCGACGGCACGCCCAGCAACGCCGATCTCGCTGCCGCATTCGGCGTGCCGGTGCTCGCGGTGATCGGCGCGCATGGCATGGCGCAGACCTTCGGCGCGATCGCATTCGGCCTCGCGCGTTATCGCGACGATCTCAAGTTTCATGGCGTCCTCGCGAATCGCGTCGCCTCGGTGCGTCACGCACAGATGCTCGCCGAAGCCATTCCGCAAGGGCTACATTACTGCGGGCATCTGTCGAATGCGAACGATATCGCGCTGCCCGAGCGGCATCTCGGTCTCACGCAAGCGCAGGAAGTGGCCGGGCTCGATGCCCGTCTGGACCGCGCCGCCGATGCGATCGTCGCGACCACGCTCGGCAAGCTTCCGCCGCCGGTGCACTTCGACGATGCGGTCTTGCCCGCGCCGCCGCGTCTGCTCGAAGGCCTGCATATCGCGATCGCGTGTGATGCCGCGTTTTCCTTCGTTTATCCGGCGAATATCGATCTGCTGAGGGCGATGGGCGCGCGCATCGCGTACTTCTCGCCGCTCACCGACGAAGCCGTTCCCGACGATGCCGATGCGCTGTATCTGCCGGGCGGCTATCCCGAACTGCATGCGGTGACGCTCTCGGCGAATGCCCGCACGCGTGCGTCGATTGGCGCGTTTGCCGCGCGCGAGAAGCCCATCGTCGCGGAATGCGGCGGCATGCTGTACCTGCTCGATTCGCTGACCGATATCGATGGCGTGCGCCACGCGATGCTCGGCGTGCTGCCAGGCGACGCCGCGATGCAGCGCCGGCTCGCGCGGCTTGCGATGCAGCGCGTCGATACCGCGCATGGCGCGCTGACGGGCCATACGTTCCACTACTCGACGCTCGTCACGACGATGCAGCCGTCGCTGCGCGCATCGCATGCGACGACGGACGCGGAAGGCGAGGCGGTGTATCGGCGGGGCAAGATCACGGCGACGTACATGCATGCGTACTGGCCTTCGAACGCTAAAGCCTTGGCTGCATGGATGAAGGGAGAAGCGTCATGACGAGACCTCCCGATCTCACAGTGACGATCGAGCGCGCGCATGCGCAGACGCCTGTCGGATCGCTCTGCACGGGTACGCGTCGCATCGATACTGGACATGGATTGCATGGATTGTGCGGAGGCTGCTTCAGGAGCCGTGCCGAGATCAAGCACTTCAAGTCCATGGACAACGATGCGAAACGCGTCGTGCTCGATGCATTGATCGATCACCGCGTGCGGCTGAGTTACGCGCCTTAGCCATGATCCGGTAACACCTGCGGGCTCGCGTTCCGCAGTTTGATGAGCGTTTTGCCCATCAACATCGCGCGAGGTCGATCATGGTGAGTGCTGTTCGCGGTACGAGTGCTTCTTCTGCTTCTTATCGGGTCGAGCAGATCGAGTCTGCGCAGCCAGCGGATGCGGCTCCGGCCATTTCGTCGAACAACGACGACTCCGACACTGCTATCTATCCCACACCACCCATCTATCCCAACACCACCCGCATCCCAACACCCGCGAAGAGTTCGAAGACAACCTGAACTGGTACGACCATGGCGACGCGTCGGCTCGTCTCGCGCAAGTCAATGCGCAGAAGACCGTCGAACTCGGCGACCTCGCTTCGCGCGGTTATCCCGGCTACGATCGCGCATTCGAAGAGAAACTGCCCTCGCTGATGGCCAACGTCGCGGCATTGCCCGATAACGAGCGCGACGACTACATCGGCCAGATCAACACGATGGCCACCGCGTATCGCAACGCGCCCGATCCCGAGAATCGCAAGACCCATTTTACGAGCAGTTCGACAAGGTCAGGACCGCAGCCGTCGGCGAGTTCAATCGCGTCATAGCTGAT
>JAQFVI010000331.1 GCA_029439495.1 Caballeronia sp. BR6202001590007 | reverse complement strand
CGCGTCAATCGTGTTCCAATCATCGGCGAAAACGGTCCGATCCAAGCCCGAAACATGCGGAAAGGCGAGCGGACCGAACGGCCGAACTCCGTCGCCGGTCGGATTCAACTTATAATCCGCCGCATTACCCTATTCGCCGATCATGTCGTCTACCGCCACTTCCACTCCCAACGCCGCCACGCTGCTCGCCCCGATCGCCGAGGACATGCAGCAGGTCAATCGCGTCATTCGGCAGCGCCTGGCATCAGAAGTGATGCTGATCAACCAGATCTCGGAATACATCATCGGCGCGGGCGGCAAGCGGCTGCGTCCAGCTTTGCTGCTACTGGTTTCGGGCGCACTCGGCGATACTACGGGACATCGTCACGAACTCGCGGCGGTCGTGGAGTTCATCCATACGGCGACGCTACTGCACGACGACGTGGTCGACGAATCCGATCTCCGGCGCGGCCGCAAGACCGCGAACGCGCTGTTCGGCAACGCGGCGAGCGTGCTGGTCGGCGACTTCCTGTATTCGCGCTCGTTCGAAATGATGGTGAGCGTCGGCAAGATGCGCGTGATGGAGATTCTGTCCGTCGCGACCAACATCATCTCCGAAGGCGAGGTGCTGCAGCTTCTGAACATGCACGACCCGGACGTCGACGAATCGCGCTACATGCAGGTCATCCGCTACAAGACGGCGAAGCTGTTCGAGGCGGCGGCGCAACTGGGCGCGGTGCTGGCGGGATCGGACGCGCGCACCGAGGCGACGGCGGCCGAGTTCGGGCGACGCATCGGCACGGCGTTTCAGATCATGGACGACTGGCTCGATTACACCGGCACGCCCGAGTCGATGGGCAAGAACGCCGGCGACGATCTGCGCGAAGGCAAGCCGACGCTGCCGCTCATCTATCTGATGGAGCACGGCACGCCGGATCAGGCGACGCTCGCGCGCGAAGCGATTGAACAGGGCGGCACCGATCGCTTCGACACGATTTTTCATGCGATCACGACGTCGGGCGCACTCGACCACACGTTGGAATGCGCGCGCAAAGAGGCTCAAGCGGCGGCAAATGCGATTTCTTCATTTCTCCCTTCCATCTACAGAGATAGCCTGCTAAACTTATGCGTTTACTCGACGTTGAGACAGTCTTAAACGAGACTAGATCAGCGAAAGAGTCCGAATTCGGGGTGTAGCTTAGCCTGGTAGAGCGCTACGTTCGGGACGTAGAGGCCGGAGGTTCGAATCCTCTCACCCCGACCAGAATTTTCGAAAAGCATGCATGGTCATCCATGCGGGCTTTTTTGTTTTGCGGCTCAGTTTTTCGGCGAAGCGCGCGGAATGCCCTTGTCCGAATGGCCGACTGTCTTCGGCATGTGCGTGAGCGCGGCTAGCATCGAAAGTCCTCAAAGACTTTTTGCTGCGCGCCCCGTCATGAACTACTTCTTCTGGCTGCTCCTCAATCTCAGCGGGCCGGTCTTCTTTCTCGCGCTTGCTGCGGTTTCCTATGGCAGAGCCGTCGCTGGCGAGATAATCCTAGAATCGGTCAAGGACGGGCAGTTGTACTGGTCCGCGATCGCGATATCCGCTGCGGGCTTCTATGAAGCGACGATTTTTTTGGTGCGAGGCGCTCTGCCATCCGCGGTATCCAACCGAACATTCCGATTTTCCAGGGCGCCATCTTGACGTTCGCTTTGATCGTCATAGTAAGCTCGGTTCCATAGTAAACTCGGTTCTGGTCATGCTCGCGGGATTGAAAGCCCAGCTCGCTCGAGAATATGACCGCGAGACCTTCACTTCGCCGGCGACCAGAACCTTGGTCGTCCAAATGCAATCGCTCGACTCGCCGCACTGGCCAACGCTTCTAGCGTCGCTAGCGATAACGACGCTGGCCGCGTGCATCTTTGCTTACGTACATCGGCTAGCCGAGTGAACCACGCGTCGATTCACACGAACTCAACTCAACTCAGAGAAATCATGAAATGGCTGACTGAACTGGCGCTATCCGACGAGAAAATGCTCAAGGTCCACATCGTTCTGATGTCGATTGTGTTCGTCTCGTTCCTTATCACCATGACGATGGCGGTCGTAGTCCACCTCTCTCGCTGACCGAGCCCGGCATTGAAACCCATCCACCGCTGATTCTGCCTCCCCCGCGTACTTCCACCCCCTTCTGCTATATTTCCCATCTCCGCCCTACTCGACGATCAATCGCATGGACAACCTCCCCTTATGGGCGCAAATTTGCGCCATCTTCCTGCTTCTCTTCCTTTCAGGCTTTTCTCGATCTCCGAAACGTCGATGATGGCGCTCAACCGCCATCGCTTGAAACATCTGGCGAACCAAGGATCGCTGCGCGCACGCACCACGCAGGGCCTGCTCGCGAAGACGGATCAGTTGCTGTCCGTCATCCTGATGCTGTCCGTCATCCTGATCGGCAATAACCTCATCAACACGATCATCCCGGTCTTCACCACCGCGATCGCGCTGCGCACGTTCGGCCACAACAACGTGGTGCTGTCGATCACGACCGGCGTCATCGCGTTTCTGATCATCGTGTTCGCGGAGATCGTGCCGAAGATCGTCGGCGCAACCTATCCGGAAAAGGTCGCGTTGCCCGCGAGCCTCGTGCTTTCGCCACTGATGCGCATCGGCCGGCCGCTCATCTGGTTCGTCAACCTGTTCGCGAACGCGATCCTCGCGGCGCTGCACATCCGCTGCACATCAACACGAAGAACAAGCGCGATCAGCGCATCTCGCCGGAAGAACTGCGCACCATCGTGCTCGAAACCGGCAGCTTCATGCTGACCAAGCACCGCAGCATCCTGCTCAACCTCTTCGATCTGGAAAACATCACCGTCGACGACGTGATGATCCCCGCCGCCGCATCGAAGCGCTCGACATCGACGGTCCGTTCGACGACATCCTGCATCAGCTCGAGACCTGCTATCACAATAAACTCGTCGTCTATCAGGGCGACATCGATCGCGTGCTCGGCGTGCTGCATGTGCGCAAGACGCTGTCGGCGCTGCGTAACCAGGAACTGCCGCGACACGCTGCGCGAACTTCTCGCCGAGCCGTACTTCGTCCCCGCCGGAACGCCCGTCTTTCAGCAACTGCAATTCTTCCAGAAGAGCGGGCATCGCATCGCGATCGTGGTCGACGAATACGGCGAACTGCAGGGGCTCGTGACGCCGGAAGACATCATCGAAGAACTGATCGGCGAATTCACGACGACGATTCCGCGCAGAGCCGGCTCGCGCGGCGGCTGGGATGAGAACGGCGAATGCATCGTTGCGGGCAGCATGCCGTTGCGCGAACTCAATCGCTGACTGCATCTGAAGCTGCCGACCGACGGCCCGAAAATGCTCAACGGCCTCATCCTCGAAACGCTCGAAGACATTCCCGACGGCGATGTGTCGATCCGCATTGCAGACATGCACTTCAAAGTGCTGCGCAGCGACGACCAGGCAATCCGCACTGTCAAGATTTTCCACCCCGCTCAGCCCACGACGGCCAAGCGCGCGCAACGTTAGCCGTTTGGACGATCAGCCGTTCAGACGAATAGTCAGACACTCAGACACGAAGGCCGGCGAGATGATGAACCATCTCATCACCTCGGCCTTGCCATGACCGCTCTCGCCCGCGACGCCTTCCCTCTCGTCGAACCCGGCGCCCCTGCCGTTTCGCTCGTCGCCGAAACGCTGCGCGAAGCCGCCTCGCGCGGCGCGTCGAATATCCACGTCGAGCCGTTCGAACACGACTGGCGCATCCGCCTTCGCGTCGACGGCGTGCTGCATGTGCTGCGCCGTCCGCCGCAACGTCTGCGCGACGCATTCATCACGCGCATCAAGGTGCTGTCGCGCATGGATACGCCGAGCGGCGCGTGCCGCAAGACGGATGGCTGCCTGAGCCTGAGCCTGCCGGGCGGTCAGATCGGCGACTCGCGTGAATTCGCTGCCGACGCTCTTCGGCGAGAAACTCGTGTTGCGCCGGCTCGACGCGCTGCCGTCCGATCTGACGCTCGGTGCGCTCGGCCTCGATGTGCCAAGCAGAGCCGTGTCGTCGAAGCGGCGATTCGCGCACCGCATGGCCTTATGCTCGTCACCGGTCCGACCGGCAGCGGCAAGACGCTGTCGCTCTACTGCTTCCTGCAGATGCTCAACGCCGAATCGCGCAATGTCTGTTCGGTCGAGGATCCGCGGAAATCCAGCTTGCCGGCATCAATCAGGGAGCGTGCGCGAAAAGGCCGGCCTGAACTTCGCGATTGCATTGCGAGCGTTCATGCGGCAGGACCCGGACGTGATCATGGTCGGCGAGATCCGCGACGCCGAGACCGCCGATGTCGCCGTCAAGGCCGCGCAAACGGGCCATCTCGTCCGCTGCACACGAACGACGCGCCCGCCGCGATCGCGCGTCTGATCGACATCGGCATCGCGCCGTACAACCTCGCGTCCGCGCTGCGGCTCGTCACCGCGCAACGCCTCGTGCGCAAGCTGTGTGACACGTGCCGTTGCACCGCGCCGCTCGCGCTCGACGACGGCTTTCGGCCCTACGAGCCGCGCGGATGCGCGGCGTGTCACGGCATCGGTTATCGCGGATGCATCGGCGTGCATCAGTTGATGCCGATCTCCGACGCGTTGCGCGAGGCGATCGTCGCACGCGCGGCAACGCACGACCGCGCATCGCGCAGTCGGAAGGCATGCCCACCCTGCGCGACGCCACGTTCGATCGCGTGCGCGAAGGTGTCACGAGCGTCGCCGAAGCGCTCGAAGCCAGAGACCGAGTGATGCACTCGACCTCGTCCGATCTTCGCTTTGCCTGGCGCGGCGTCGCTGCCGACGGTGCGAAAAAGCGCGGCTGGCTCATCGCCGTCGATGCGTCCGCCGAGCGCATCGCGCTCAGACACGAGGGCGTGCTCGTGCTGGAACTCGACGCGCTCGGCCACGCGCCGCCGCCGAAAGCGAGCGCGCGCGACGTGACGGTCTTCACGCGCCAATTGGCCGGCCTGTTGCGCGCCGGGCTGCCGCTTGCGGCGGTGCGCTGGCTCAAACGCTCGCCGGAAGCACGCGAGCGCGCCGATCGCGCGTTGCTGAAGCTGCGCTCGCCGGTGCGTTGCTGCGCGCACTCGCCGTCGCGCGATGGAGCCGCGCGCTCGGCACGCCGCTGTCGGACGCGTTCGAATCGCTGACGCAGACCACCGGCAATCGCGCCTTCGATATCGCTACCGTGGAAATCGCGGCGCGGCTGCACGGCGGCGAGCGGCTCGCGGCCGCGATGCGGACGTCGGGTTGCTTTCCGCAGGACGTCGTGCAGCTGATCGCGGTCGCGGAAGAATCCGGCTCGCTCGACACGATGCTGCTCGATCTCACCGCGCTCGCCAACCACCAGGTCGACGAACGCATCGGCGGCTTCGCGAGCCGTGAAGCCGATCGTCATCGCCGTGCTCGGCGCGCTTGTGGGCGGACTCGTCATCGCGATGTATCTTCCCATCATTCAGCTCGGCAACGTGGTGTAGCATCGCGGGCCGAAGTCCTTTCGCCGATGCTCCACCTTCGTCGCGCAGCGATCAGTCAACAGCAATCAGCATGCAGCCCTCGTTCGATCCGTCCGCCGTTCATTTCGCGAATCCGTATGCATCCGCGTTCGCGCTGCTGCCGGCCGGCGCGCAGTATGCGTTCGCGATCGTCTTCGGGCTCGTCGTCGGCAGCTTTCTGACCGTGGTCGTACACCGCTTGCCGGTGATGCTCGAACGCGCATGGCGCGCCGAAGTCGACGAAGCCCTGCCCAACGGTGCGCCGCCGGCCGCGAAAGATGCCTATCCCGAACGCTACAACCTTGCCGTGCCGCGCAGCGCCTGCCCGCATTGCGGCCATGTCCTGCGCGCGTGGGAGAACATTCCGCTCGTCAGCTATCTCGCGCAGCGCGGCAAGTGTTCGTCCTGCGGCGCGCGCGTGAGTCCGCGCTATCCAGCGATCGAACTCGCCTCCGGCGCGCTCGCGGCACTGTCGCTGCATGCGTTCGGGCCGGACTGGCTCGCGCTTGCCGCGTTCGGCCTGTGCGCGACCTTGCTCGCCACCGCGCTCATCGACGTCGACACGCGCTATCTGCCCGACGTGCTGACCTTGCCGCTGCTGTGGGCGGGACTCGTCGTCAATCTCTCCAATGCCGGTTTCGCGTCGCTACATAATGCCGTCTGCGGCGCCATCGCCGGTTATCTGTTCTTATGGTGCGTCTACTGGCTGTTCCGGCTCGCGCGCGGCGTCGAAGGCATGGGCTACGGCGACTTCAAGCTGCTCGCGGCGCTCGGCGCGTGGCTCGGCTGGTCCGCGCTGCCACAGGTGGTGCTGATATCGGCGGTCACGGGCGCAGTGGTTGGACTGATCGCGACATGGCGCGACCGCATGCGCTTCGAGGAGCCGCTGCCGTTTGGACCATTTCTCGCGGCGGGCGGCCTGATCACGCTCTTCATCGGCACAATATTTTACGCGTTGTTCGGATGAACCTCAAGGAGTCTCGGATGTTCAGCATCGGTCTCACGGGCGGCATCGGCAGCGGCAAGAGCACGGTCGCCGATCTGTTCACCGCGCGCGGCGTGCCGCTCGTCGATACGGATCGCATCGCGCATCAGGTCACCGCGTCCGGCGGCGTCGCGATGCCGCTCATCGCAGGCGAGTTCGGCGACGACTTTCTCACGCCCGACGGCGCGCTCGATCGCGCGAAGATGCGCACGCTCGTCTTCGCCGACGACACTGCGAAGGCGCGGCTCGAACGCATCGTGCATCCGCTGATTCGCGCGGAAACCGAACGTCAGCGCTCGCGTACCGGCGGGCCGTATCACATCGTGGTCGTGCCCCTGCTTGTGGAAGCCGGCGACTGGGCGACGCGCGTGTCGCGCGTGCTCGTCGTCGATTGTCCGGTCGATACGCAGATCGCGCGCGTGATGAAGCGCAACGGCTTCACTCGCGAGCAGGTGCTGGCGATCGTCGCTAAGCAGGCAACACGCGACGCCCGGCTCGCCGCCGCCAACGACGTGATCGTCAACGACGACGCCACGCTCGACACGCTCGCACGCGAAGTCGATGCGCTGCACGCGCGCTATCTCGCGTATGCATCCTTATGAGGAAACAGTCGGCGCCTTTCGGGCCGAAATCTCGACGAACTGCCCTTTTCAGCAGAGAAATCGCTTAAATTGGCCGCGAACGAGGCTCGATTTGCTAGGGTAGGCATGCGGCATTAGAATGTCCTGACTTCCGACGACGGAAGGATTCCGATAACCGGAAGCAACTACTCACACCGAGGCGAGCGCGCTTGATCCTTTACGAGTATCCCTTCAACGAGCGAATCCGGACGCTGCTGCGCCTCGAAGACCTGTTCGAACGCTTCACGTTCTTTCTGACTCAGGAAGACGCGCGGGAACATCACGTCGCGCTCACGACACTCTTCGAGATCGCCGAAATCGCCGGCCGCACGGATCTCAAAACCGATCTGATGAAGGAACTGGAGCGTCAGCGTCAGACGCTCGCGCCGTTCCGCGGCAATCCGGGCATCGAGCAGGAAGCGCTCGAGACGGTGCTCGGCGAAATCGAGCAAACGCTCGCGGGTCTCGGCGACATGCACGGCAAGACCGGCCAGCATCTCGCGAACAACGAATGGCTCGCCAGCATCCGCAGCCGCACGATCATCCCCGGCGGCACCTGCAAGTTTGATCTCCCTTCGTATTATGCGTGGCAGCAACTGCCGGTGGAAGAANCCGCCGCCATCGTGCTGCGACTCGCGCGCGAATCCGGTCAGGCGTCGAAGGTCATGGCGATGCAGGGCAGCTATCAGCAGATGCTGTCGGGCCGCACATATCAGTTGATGCAGGTGCGCGTGTCGCCGGATACGCGCGTCATCCCCGAAGCGAGCGCCAACAAGTACATGCTATGGGTGCGCTTCACCGTGCAGAACGGCGATCTGAAGCCGCGCCCGGTCGATGTTGACATGCCTTTTCATCTGACGCTCTGCAGCCTTTGATTCGGATCGATTTGGCCGCATATGGTCAAATACCGTCTCAACGTCGTCCTGAATCGTCACCGTCATGACCACTGTCGTCAAATGTCCCACATGCGGCAAGGATGTCCGCTGGGTTCCCGAAAGCCGTTTCCGCCCGTTTTGCTCCGAGCGATGCAAACAGATCGACCTCGGCGCGTGGGCGACCGAAAAGTACCGCATCGAAGGCAACGCGCAGGAAACACCGCCCGACGACGACTCGCGCGGCGGCCTGAACTAGCCTTCATGGCGTCAAAGCGTAAAAAAAGCGCGCCCGCTCAGGCGCGCGATTCTTCTTCCAGCCACTCCAGAATCGGGATGGCCGCCGGCAATAGCGGCGCGACATCCATGGGCAGAGTCTGCCACGCGATCGCCTGACCTTCGCGGCCGCGCGGATTGCCGTTCCACTTCGTCACCTTGCAGAAAAAGAGCCGCACATAGGCATGCGGATAATCGTGCTCGATCGTGCGCCACAGCGCGCATTCGGTGACGTCGATGCCCAGTTCCTCGTGCAGTTCGCGAGCGAGCGCCGCTTCGATGCTCTCGCCCGCCTCGAGCTTGCCGCCCGGAAATTCCCAGTAGCCCTCGTAGGGCTTGCCGGAAGGACGCTGCGCGAGCAGATGACGGCCGTCCTCTCGCACCATCACGCCGACGGCGACTTCGGTCACCTTGCGTCCGTCGGGCGCGAGTTCGCGCTTGGCGTCGCTCATGTGGACGGTCCCGTCTTGCGGCCCGACCAGTCGCGCGCGAACTGCCACGCGACGCGCCCCGAACGCGAACCGCGTTCCAGCGCCCACACAAGCGCATCGCCGCGCGCGCCGGCGATTTCCTCGTCGTCGCAGCCGAAGTGCCTGAGCCAGTGGCCGACGATCGACAAGTAATCGTCCTGCTTGAACGGATAGAAACTGACCCAGAGCCCGAAACGTTCCGACAGCGAAATCTTTTCCTCGACGACTTCGCCAGGATGAATCTCGCCATCGGACATGTGCTTGTACGTCTCGTTGTCGCTCATATATTCGGGCAACAGATGACGGCGATTCGACGTCGCGTAGATCAGCACGTTGTCCGATTGCGCGGCGACCGATCCGTCGAGCGCGACCTTCAGCGCCTTGTAGCCCGACTCGCCTTCCTCGAACGACAGATCGTCGCAGAACACAATGAAGCGTTCCGGCCGCATCGAGATCAAATCGACGATATCGCCGAGATCGTGCAGATCGTCCTTGTCGACTTCGATCAGACGCAGGCCGTCCTTCGAATAGGCATTGAGGCACGCCTTGATCAGCGACGACTTGCCCGTGCCACGCGCGCCGGTCAGCAGCACGTTGTTCGCGGGCAGCTTGTTCACGAACTGCTTCGTGTTCTGCTCGATCAAGCCTTTCTGGCGATCGATGTTTTGCAGATCGTCCAGCGCGATCAGCGAAATGGCCGGCACTGGCTGTAAGAAGCCGCGTCCCTGACGCTTACGCCAGCGAAACACCACCGCCGATTCCCAGTCGATTTCGGGTGCCGCTGGCGGCAGCATCCCTTCGATACGCGCGAGAACCGCTTCGGCGCGTGTCAGAAATTGTTCGAGTTTGTCCATGTTCATTGGGTACGCGCCGCCCGCTCAGGAGCGATAGTCGGCGTTGATGCTCACGTAATCGTGCGAAAGGTCGCAGGTCCAGACGGTGGCGGTCGCGTCGCCACGGCCGAGCACCACGCGAATCAGGATTTCGCTCTTCTTCATCACGCGCTGGCCGTCTTCTTCGCGGTAGTCCGGATTGCGTCCGCCCGCCTTCGCGACGAGCACGTCGTCCAGGTACAGATCGATCTTGCCGACGTCGAGATCGGTGACGCCTGCATAGCCGATCGCCGCGAGAATCAGTTGCGCGAGTTCCTGCGCGGTGTCGGTGACGGCATCGCGCAGTGCGGCATACGCGGGCGAATCGGTGGACGTGATCGCCGGCAGCGACGACTTGCCCGATGCGATCAGGATGAAGGAATCGTTCGTCGAGGTGTCGCCGTCGATCGTGATGCAGTTGAACAAGCGGTCTGCGACATGCTTGACGAGTTCGTCGAGCACCGGCTGCGCGACGTTCACGTCGAAGACAAGGAAGCCGAGCATCGTCGCCATGTTGGGCTTGATCATGCCCGCGCCCTTGCTGATGCCCGACAGCGTGACCGTATGGCCGTCGATCGTCACCTGACGCGACGACGCCTTCGGCAAGGTGTCCGTCGTCATGATTGCCTGCGCGGCATCGAACCAGTGCGCGGCCTGCTGATTCGCAAGCGCAGCCGGCAGACCCGCCTTCAGGCGATCGAGCGGCAGCGGTTCGAGAATCACGCCGGTCGAGAACGGCAGCACCTGTTGGGCGTCGAGGCCCGCGAGACACGCGAGTTCCGCGCAGGTTTCGCGCGCGACCACCATGCCCGGCTCGCCCGTGCTCGCGTTTGCGTTGCCCGTGTTCACGACCAGCGCGCGAATGCCCTTGCCGCCCTTGCCCGCTGCGGCGAGATGCTCGCGGCATACCGTGACCGGCGCGGCGCAGAAGCGGTTCTGCGTGAACACGCCCGCGACCGTCGCGCGTTCGTCGACGCGAATGACGAGCACGTCCTTGTGATTTGGTTTGCGGATGTTCGCCTCGGCGTAACCGAGCGTGACACCGGCGACCGGATGCAGTTTGGCGAGATCGATCGAGGGGAAATTGACGGCCATGTTCGCGTCTCAGCAGTGGATGGCGAGGACCGGGACGCACGCGCCGCCGGGCTCACGATGAAAGACTGACGCCACCCGGTCAGGCCGGACCGGCGCCGTGAAAGGGCGCGCGATGACGCCCACGTCGAGACCTGCAAAGACAAACAACGCATCGCTGCGTCGCTCGTCCTTTCGTGTCAACGGCCGATTAAGCCAGCTTGCCGTGACAGTTTTTGTACTTCTTGCCGCTGCTGCACGGGCACGGATCGTTGCGGCCGACCTTCGGGACGTCGTCGGCTGAGCGCGTGACGACGCTGACATCGTCGCTGCCCGACGACATCGCCTGGTTGACCATCTGCGCGGCGGCGCTCGCGGCCGCGGCCGGCGGCGTCGGTTCGGCGACCGGCGCGTCGAAGTCGGCGTGCTGAAACAACACGTTTTCCAGATGGCTGCCCTTCTCTTCCAGTTCCTCGGCAGCCTGTTCGAGCTGCTCCGGCGACTGGATCTGCACGTTCATGACGACGTGCGTGACTTCCTGCTTCACTGCATCGAGCAGCGCGGCGAACAGTTCGAACGCCTCGCGCTTGTATTCCTGCTTCGGGTTCTTCTGCGCATAGCCGCGCAGATGGATGCCCTGACGCAGAGAGTCCAGCGCGGCGAGGTGTTCACGCCAGCGCGCATCGAGCGTCTGCAGCATGATCGAGCGTTCGAACGCGCTGAACGATTCCCGGCCGACCAGCGCGACCTTCGCCTCGTAGGCTCCGTCGGCGGCGGCGAGCACCGCTTCGCAGATTTCCTCGGCGTCGATGGAATTCGACTCGTTGATCATTTCCTGCACGGCGAGATCGAGCGACCAGTCGTTGCGCAGCACCTCCTCGAGTTCGGGCGCTTCCCATTGCTCTTCGATGCTACCCGCCGGCACGAAAGTGCGCACCAGATCGCCGATCACGCTCTGACGCATCGCCGCGATGGTTTCCTGCACGTCGTTCGCTTCGAGCAGTTCGTTGCGCTGCTGATAGATCACCTTGCGCTGATCGTTGGCGACGTCATCGTATTCGAGCAGTTGCTTGCGGATGTCGAAGTTGCGCGCCTCGACCTTGCGCTGCGCGCCTTCGATCGAGCGCGTCACCATGCTGGCTTCGATCGGCCCGCCTTCCGGCATCTTCAGGCGGTCCATGATGGCGCGCACGCGGTCGCCCGCGAAGATGCGCAACAGGGGATCGTCGAGCGACAGATAGAAGCGCGACGAACCCGGATCGCCCTGGCGTCCCGAACGGCCGCGCAACTGGTTGTCGATCCGGCGCGATTCATGCCGTTCCGTGCCGATGATATGCAGGCCGCCCGCGCTCTTCACCTGATCGTGCAGCGTCTGCCACTCGTCGTGCAGCTTCTGGATGCACGGCGCCTTCTCGCCCTCGGGGATCGACAGGTCGGCTTCGATGAACATCGCCTGCTTCTCGACGTTGCCGCCGAGCACGATGTCCGTACCGCGGCCGGCCATGTTCGTCGCGATGGTCACCGCGCCTGGACGTCCCGCTTCGGCGACGATCGCGGCTTCGCGCGCGTGCTGCTTAGCGTTGAGCACTTCGTGACGGATGGCCGCCTTCTTCAGCAGATCCGACAGCAGTTCGGACGCTTCGATCGAGGTCGTGCCGACGAGCGTCGGCTGCCCGCGTTCGACGCAATCGCGGATGTCGCGAATCACCGCGTCGTAACGTTCCTTCGAGGTCTTGTAGATCTGATCCTGCTTGTCGATGCGCTTGAACGGACGGTTGGTCGGAATCACGACCGTTTCGAGCCCGTAGATTTCGTTGAATTCGTAGGCTTCGGTATCCGCGGTGCCGGTCATGCCCGACAGCTTCGCGTACATGCGGAAGTAGTTCTGCAGCGTGATCGAGGCGAGCGTCTGGTTTTCGCTCTGGATCTTCACATGCTCCTTGGCTTCCACGGCCTGATGCAGGCCGTCCGACCAGCGGCGGCCGGTCATCATGCGGCCGGTGAACTCGTCGACGATGACGACCTCGCCTTCCTGCACGACGTAATGCTGATCGCGATGGAACAGCGTGCGCGCGCGCAACGCCGCGTACACATGGTGCATCAGCGTGATGTTCTGCGGCGCGTAGAGACTTTCGCCTTCGCCGATCAAGCCCCACTCGGCAAGCAGACGTTCGGCCTTTTCGTGCCCCGATTCCGTGAGGAACACCTGACGCGCCTTCTCGTCGAGCGTGTAGTCGCCCGGCTTCTCGACGCCCGTGCCGTCTGCCTTCTCTTCGCCGATCTGCTGTTCGAGCAGCGGCGGCAGCGCGTTCATGCGCACGTAGAGGTCGGTGTGGTCTTCGGCCTGACCGGAAATAATCAGCGGCGTGCGCGCCTCGTCGATCAGGATCGAGTCCACTTCGTCGACGATCGCGAAATTGAGCGGACGCTGCACGCGCGCGTTCGGCTCGTAGACCATGTTGTCGCGCAGATAGTCGAAGCCGAATTCGTTGTTCGTGCCGTAGGTGATGTCCGCGGCGTAGGCTTCCTGCTTCTGGCCGTGTTCCATCTGCGACAGATTCACGCCGCACGACAGGCCGAGGAAGTTGTAGAGGCGCGCCATCCATTCGGCGTCGCGCTGCGCGAGGTAGTCGTTTACCGTAACGACGTGCACGCCGCGGCCGGACAGCGCATTCAGATACGCGGCGAGCGTGGCGACGAGCGTCTTGCCTTCGCCAGTGCGCATTTCCGCGATCTTGCCGTAATGCAGCACCATGCCGCCGATGAGCTGGACGTCGAAGTGGCGCATCTTCAATACGCGCTTGCTCGCTTCGCGACAGACGGCGAACGCTTCGGGAAGAATCACGTCGAGCGACTCGCCGCCGGCGACGCGCTGGCGAAACTCGTCCGTCTTCGCGCGCAACTGATCGTCCGTGTACTTCTCGACGGTCGGCTGGAGGGCGTTGATCGCCGCAACGGTCTTTTGATACTGCTTGACCAGCCGCTGATTGCGGCTGCCAAAAATCTTCTGAAGGAAACCGGTCGTCATCGGATCAGTGTCTGCGTCGTGGCTTCGACGGGCGCAGGCAGATTGCTGCGTCCGGACTCGGAGCACCTCGGCGACTTAAGTCCATTTTGGGTGAAATGTCGGGTAGCCCCCTCTCCTTGCGAAGATCGG
>JAQFVI010000330.1 GCA_029439495.1 Caballeronia sp. BR6202001590007 | reverse complement strand
GCAGAGGTTTTCAACATGGCAAAGAAAATCATCGGCTTTATCAAGCTGCAGATTCCTGCAGGTAAAGCCAACCCGTCGCCGCCGGTCGGTCCGGCACTGGGCCAGCGTGGCCTGAACATCATGGAGTTCTGCAAGGCGTTCAACGCGCAGACTCAAGGTATGGAGCCGGGTCTGCCGGTGCCGGTCGTCATTACGGCATTCGCGGACAAGAGCTTCACCTTCATCATGAAGACGCCGCCTGCTACCGTTCTGATCAAGAAGGCAGCCGCCGTGCAGAAGGGTTCGAGCAAGCCGCACACCGACAAGGTCGGTAGCATCACCCGCGCTCAAGCAGAAGAAATCACAAAGACCAAGATGCCGGACCTTACGGCAGTGGATCTGGACGCAGCCGTGCGCACGATCGCCGGCAGCGCGCGTTCGATGGGCATCACTGTGGAGGGCGTGTAAATGGCTAAGCTTTCTAAGCGCCTTCAGGCATTCGCGAACAAGGTCGACCGTCAAAAGCTGTACGCGATCGACGACGCACTGGCACTCATCAAGGGATGCGCAAGCGCCAAGTTTGACGAGTCGATCGACGTCGCCGTGCAACTCGGCATCGATGCGAAGAAGTCGGACCAGGTCGTTCGCGGTTCGGTCGTGCTGTCCGCCGGTACGGGTAAGTCGGTCCGCGTCGCGGTGTTCGCGCAAGGCGACAAGGCCGAGCAGGCGCGCGCCGCTGGCGCAGACGTGGTCGGCATGGAAGACCTCGCCGAGCAAGTCAAGGCCGGCAATCTGAACTTCGACGTCGTGATCGCTTCGCCGGACACGATGCGCGTGGTCGGTACGCTCGGTCAGATCCTTGGCCCGCGTGGCCTCATGCCGAACCCGAAGGTCGGCACCGTGACGCCGGACGTCGCGACCGCCGTCAAGAACGCGAAGGCCGGTCAGATCCAGTTCCGCGTCGACAAGGCCGGTATCATCCACGGCACGATCGGCCGCGCTTCGTTCGAACCGGCAAAGCTGCGTGAGAACCTGGCTACGCTGATCGACTCGCTGCAAAAGGTCAAGCCGGCCACGAGCAAAGGCGTGTACCTGCGCAAGGTCGCACTGTCGAGCACGATGGGCGTGGGCGTTCGCGTGGATCAAGGCACGCTGGCGCAGTAAAAATCTTGTAGCGCGGTCAGGTGACCGCGCTACATAAAGGGCTTTGGGCGGTTGCCGAGCGGAATATCAGCGAGGCGACCGGTTGTCAAAGACCGTTGGTGGTGCAGCAGGCAGGCATCGCCTTAATTCAAGCCAACGCAGATGGTGAACCCGGAACAGTTTTGAAGTGGTTGAAGTCGGTTGTCGAGCATCGCGAGATGGTCACTAATCGATCGAGATACTCCTAACAGTCGGACGCCGTTATCGAACGTGGTGCATGAGGGTTGTTCGCCCGAATGTACCGAATCTGGAGGTTTAACCGTGCCACTGAACAAAGAAGATAAGCAGGCGGTTGTCGCTGAAGTCGCCGCGCAAGTCGCGAAGGCTCAGACGATGGTCCTCGCTGAGTATCGTGGGATCACGGTTGGCGATCTGACCAAGCTGCGCGCGAAAGCGCGTGAGCAACAGGTGTATCTCCGCGTGTTGAAGAACACGCTGGCACGTCGTGCCGTCGAAGGTACCCCGTTCGCTCCGCTGGTTGAACAGATGACCGGTCCTCTGATCTACGGCATCTCGGAAGATGCCATTGCCGCTGCCAAGGTCGTCAACGACTTCGGCAAGAGCAATGACAAGTTGGTCATCAAGGCTGGTTCCTACGAAGGCAAGGTGATGGACAAGGCAGGGGTGCAAGCGCTGGCCAACATCCCGAGCCGTGAAGAACTGCTCTCCAAGCTGCTGTTCGTTATGCAAGCTCCCGTTTCTGGCTTTGCGCGCGCTCTGGCCGCGCTGGCTGAAAAGAAGCAGGGCGAAGCCGCGTAACGCAGTCGCTTGGGCGCTAGTCGCCTAAATTAGGCAAAGCTAGATCGCTAGCTCGATCCGAATTCAATCTAAGAGTATTTCACATGGCAATCGCAAAAGAAGACATCCTCGAAGCCGTTGGCTCGATGTCGGTTCTGGAACTGAACGAACTGGTCAAGGCGTTCGAAGAAAAGTTTGGCGTGTCGGCAGCTGCAGTTGCAGTCGCTGGCCCGGCAGGCGCAGGTGGCGGCGCTGCTGCTGCTGAAGAGCAGACCGAATTCACGGTCAACCTGGTCGAAGTGGGCGCGAACAAGGTTTCCGTCATTAAGGCAGTTCGCGAACTGACGGGTCTCGGCCTGAAGGAAGCGAAAGACCTGGTCGACGGCGCACCGAAGCCCGTCAAGGAAGCAGTGCCCAAGGCTG
Source organism: Caballeronia sp. BR6202001590007 (assembly GCA_029439495.1). Taxonomy (GTDB): domain Bacteria; phylum Pseudomonadota; class Gammaproteobacteria; order Burkholderiales; family Burkholderiaceae; genus Caballeronia. The sequence continues at coordinate 10,971 of JAQFVI010000330.1, read as the reverse complement.
CTGCTGAAGAAGCGAAGAAGAAGCTGGAAGAAGCTGGCGCAAAGGCTGAAATCAAGTAAGTTTCCTTGCGCTGTGCGAAGGCTGGCGGTTTTTCACCGCCGGCCTTTTTGTGCTTTGTGGGGTATGCAGTTTCGATGCCTGGAGACAGGCATAAATGTCCCCACAGAAGCCAAAGAGAACGGTTGGTTCGGCAGTATTTTCCGGCGGTTCTCTTTGTCTTCTGAGGCGACTGCAGAAGGCAAGTTTGGTCGGGTAGCGGGAAACACAGGCATCCGCTGCCGTCAGCCAGCGGTTGGTAGCGGCCAACCACCAAGCTTCTAGATTCGCGTGTCCTCCCCGGACGCCCGCGCGAGTCTCAGTCGGTGAACACCGGGTGTGTCGTAGAGGTATCCCGCCTTGGTAACGCCCGCCGTGATTCGGAGATCGTATGCAATATTCCTTCACCGAGAAGAAGCGTATTCGCAAGAGTTTCGCGAAGCGCCCCATCGTTCACCAAGTTCCCTTCTTGCTGGCGACCCAGCTTGAATCATTCCAGACGTTTCTGCAAGCCGTCACGTCATCTTCGCAGCGTAAGTCGGAAGGCTTGCAGGCTGCGTTCAGCTCTGTTTTTCCGATCGTCTCCCACAACGGTTTCGCGCGGCTGGAGTTCGTCAGCTACATGCTGTCGCCGCCCGCGTTCAACATCAAGGAATGCCAGCAGCGCGGTCTGACGTACTGCTCGGCCCTGCGCGCGAAGGTGCGCCTGGTTCTGCTCGACAAGGAATCGCCGAACAAGCCGGTCGTCAAGGAAGTGAAGGAACAGGAAGTGTACATGGGCGAAATTCCGCTCATGACGCCGACGGGTTCGTTCGTCATCAACGGCACCGAGCGCGTGATCGTCTCGCAGCTCCACCGTTCGCCTGGCGTGTTCTTCGAGCACGACAAGGGCAAGACGCATAGCTCCGGCAAGCTGCTGTTCTCGGCTCGTATCATTCCTTACCGTGGCTCGTGGCTCGACTTCGAATTCGATCCGAAGGACGTACTGTATTTCCGCGTCGACCGTCGACGCAAGATGCCGGTCACGATCCTGCTCAAGGCCATCGGCATGACGCCGGAGCAGATCCTCGCGAACTTCTTCGTGTTCGATAACTTCCAGTTGATGAGCGAAGGCGCGCAGATGGAATTCGTTCCCGAGCGCCTGCGCGGCGAAGTCGCGCGCTTCGACATCAACGATCGTGACGGCAATCTGGTCGTCGCGAAGGACAAGCGCGTCAACGCGAAGCACATCCGTGACCTCGAAAACGCGAAGACGAAGTTCATTTCGGTTCCCGAAGACTATCTGCTCGGCCGCGTGCTGGCGAAGAACGTCATCGATCCGGAAACGGGCGAAGTGATCGCGAACGCCAATGAGGAAATCACCGAAGGCGTGCTGGAAAAGCTGCGCGAAGCGAAGGTCAAGGACATCCAGACGCTCTACACGAACGATCTGGATCAGGGCTCGTACATCTCATCGACACTGCGCATCGACGAAACCGCGGACAAGATGGCCGGGCGCATCGCGATCTACCGCATGATGCGCCCGGGCGAACCGCCGACCGAAGAAGCGGTCGAGGCGCTGTTCAACCGCTTGTTCTATAGCGAAGACGCATACGACCTGTCGAAGGTCGGCCGCATGAAGTTCAACCGCCGCGTCGGCCGCGACGAGATCATCGGACCGATGACGCTGCAGGACGACGACATCCTCGCGACGATCAAGATCCTCGTCGAGCTGCGCAACGGCAAGGGCGAAGTCGACGACATCGACCACCTCGGCAATCGCCGCGTGCGTTGCGTCGGCGAACTCGCGGAAAACCAGTTCCGCGCCGGTCTCGTGCGCGTTGAACGTGCCGTCAAGGAACGCCTCGGCCAGGCCGAAAGCGAAAACCTGATGCCGCACGACCTGATCAACTCGAAGCCGATTTCGTCGGCGATCCGCGAGTTCTTCGGTTCGTCGCAGCTTTCGCAGTTCATGGACCAGACCAACCCGCTGTCGGAAATCACGCACAAGCGTCGTGTGTCCGCACTGGGACCGGGCGGTTTGACGCGCGAGCGCGCGGGCTTCGAAGTGCGCGATGTGCATCCGACGCACTATGGCCGCGTGTGCCCGATCGAAACGCCGGAAGGCCCGAACATCGGCCTGATCAACTCGCTGGCGCTGTACGCGCACCTGAACGAATACGGCTTCCTCGAAACGCCGTACCGCAAGGTGACCGACGGCAAGGTGACGAATCAGATCGACTATCTGTCGGCGATCGAAGAAGGCCGTTACGTGATCGCCCAGGCGAATGCGGCGGTGGCCGACGATGGCACGCTGACCGACGAACTCGTGTCGTCGCGTGAAGCCGGCGAAACGCTGATGGTCACGCCGGACCGCATCCAGTACATGGACGTGGCGCCGTCGCAGATCGTGTCGGTGGCTGCATCGCTGATTCCGTTCCTCGAGCACGACGACGCGAACCGCGCGCTGATGGGCTCGAACATGCAGCGTCAGGCCGTGCCTTGCCTGCGTCCGGAAAAGCCGGTCGTCGGTACGGGCATCGAGCGCACGGTGGCGGTCGACTCGGGTACGACGGTTCAGGCGTTCCGCGGTGGCGTGGTCGATTACGTCGATGCGGGCCGTATCGTGATTCGCGTGAACGATGACGAAGCGCTGGCCGGCGACGTCGGCGTGGACATCTACAACTTGATCAAGTACACGCGTTCGAACCAGAACACGAACATCAACCAGCGTCCGATCGCGAAGGTCGGCGACAAGGTCTCGCGCGGCGACGTGCTGGCCGATGGCGCATCGACGGACCTGGGCGAGCTCGCGCTCGGTCAGAACATGCTGGTCGCGTTCATGCCTTGGAACGGCTACAACTTCGAAGACTCGATCCTGATCTCGGAGAAGGTGGTCGCGGACGACCGTTACACGTCGATCCACATCGAAGAACTGAATGTCGTCGCTCGCGACACGAAGCTCGGACCGGAAGAAATCACGCGCGACATTTCGAATCTCGCGGAAGTGCAGCTTGGCCGTCTCGACGAGTCGGGCATCGTGTACATCGGCGCGGAAGTCGAAGCGGGCGACGTGCTGGTCGGCAAGGTCACGCCGAAGGGCGAAACTCAGCTGACGCCGGAAGAAAAGCTGCTGCGCGCGATCTTCGGCGAGAAGGCATCGGACGTGAAGGACACGTCGCTGCGCGTGCCGTCGGGTATGAGCGGCACGGTGATCGACGTGCAGGTGTTCACGCGCGAAGGCATCACGCGCGACAAGCGTGCGCAACAGATCATCGACGACGAACTGAAGCGTTATCGCCTCGACCTGAACGACCAGCTGCGCATCGTGGAAGGCGACGTGTTCTCGCGTCTCGCCCGCATGCTCAACGGCAAGGTCGCGAACGGCGGTCCGAAGAAGCTCGCAAAGGGCACAAAGATCGACCTCGCATACCTCGAAGATCTCGACCACTACCACTGGTTCGACATCCGCCTCGCGGACGAAGAAGCGGCGGCGCAGCTGGAAGCGATCAAGGACTCGATCGAGCAGAAGCGTCACCAGTTCGACCTCGCGTTCGAAGAGAAGCGCAAGAAGCTCACGCAAGGCGATGAACTGCCGCCGGGCGTGCTGAAGATGGTCAAGGTGTATCTCGCGGTCAAACGTCGCCTGCAGCCTGGCGACAAGATGGCGGGTCGCCACGGTAACAAGGGTGTGGTCTCGAAGATCGTTCCGATCGAAGACATGCCGTACATGGCAGACGGCCGTCCGGCCGATGTCGTGCTCAATCCGCTCGGCGTGCCGTCGCGGATGAACGTGGGTCAGATTCTCGAAGTGCATCTGGGCTGGGCCGCGAAGGGTCTGGGCTGGCGCATCGGCGAGATGATGCAGCGTCAGGCGAAGATCGAAGAACTGCGCGTGTTCCTGACGAAGATCTACAACGAGTCGGGCCGCAAGGAAGAGCTGGAAAACTTCTCCGACGACGAGATCCTCGAACTGGCGAAGAACTTGCACGAAGGCGTGCCGTTCGCGACGCCGGTGTTCGACGGCGCGACTGAAGACGAAATGTCGCGCGCGCTGGATCTGGCTTACCCGGACGACATTGCGACTAACCTCGGCATGACGCCGTCGAAGAACCAGGTCACGCTGTACGACGGCCGCACTGGCGAAGCATTCGAGCGCACGGTCACGGTCGGCTACATGCACTACCTGAAGCTGCACCACCTGGTCGACGACAAGATGCACGCGCGTTCGACCGGTCCGTACTCGCTCGTCACGCAGCAGCCGCTGGGTGGTAAGGCGCAGTTCGGTGGCCAGCGCTTCGGTGAAATGGAAGTGTGGGCACTCGAGGCGTATGGCGCGTCGTATGTGCTGCAGGAAATGCTGACGGTCAAGTCGGACGACGTGACGGGCCGGACGAAGGTTTATGAGAACCTCGTCAAGGGCGATCACGTAATCGACGCGGGCATGCCGGAATCCTTCAACGTGCTGGTGAAGGAAATCCGCTCGCTCGGTATCGACATCGATCTCGACCGCAACTAATCGGACTACGGAGAGAAAGCAATGAAAGCTCTGCTCGATCTATTCAAGCAAGTCCAACAAGAAGAAGTTTTTGATGCGATCAAGATCGGCCTTGCGTCGCCCGACAAGATTCGTTCTTGGTCGTTCGGCGAAGTGAAGAAGCCGGAGACCATCAACTACCGCACATTCAAGCCGGAGCGGGATGGTCTGTTCTGCGCAAAGATTTTTGGTCCGATCAAGGACTACGAATGCCTGTGCGGCAAGTACAAGCGCCTGAAGCATCGCGGCGTGATCTGCGAAAAGTGCGGCGTCGAAGTGACGCTGGCGAAGGTGCGTCGCGAACGGATGGGCCACATCGAACTGGCCTCGCCGGTCGCGCACATCTGGTTCCTGAAGTCGCTGCCGTCGCGTCTGGGCATGGTGCTCGACATGACGCTGCGCGACATCGAGCGCGTGTTGTACTTCGAAGCCTATGTGGTTATCGATCCGGGCATGACGCCGCTGAAAGCACGGCAGATCATGACCGAAGAGGATTACTACAACAAGGTCGAAGAGTACGGTGACGAATTCCGTGCCGAAATGGGCGCGGAAGGCGTGCGCGAACTGCTGCGCGCGATCAACATCGACGGACAGGTCGAAACGCTGCGCATGGAACTCAAGAACACGGGCTCCGAAGCGAAGATCAAGAAGTACGCGAAGCGCCTGAAGGTGCTCGAGGCGTTCCAGCGTTCGGGCATCAAGCCGGACTGGATGGTTCTCGAAGTGCTGCCGGTGCTGCCGCCGGAACTGCGTCCGCTGGTGCCGCTGGACGGCGGCCGTTTCGCGACGTCGGACCTGAACGACCTGTATCGCCGCGTGATCAACCGTAACAACCGGTTGAAGCGTCTGCTCGAACTGAAGGCGCCTGAAATCATCGTCCGCAACGAAAAGCGGATGCTGCAGGAAGCCGTCGATTCGCTGCTCGACAACGGCCGTCGCGGCAAGGCGATGACCGGCGCGAACAAGCGTCCGCTCAAGTCGCTCGCCGACATGATCAAGGGCAAGGGCGGCCGTTTCCGTCAGAACCTGCTCGGTAAGCGCGTCGACTACTCGGGTCGTTCGGTGATCGTGGTCGGCCCGACGCTCAAGCTGCATCAGTGCGGTCTGCCCAAGCTGATGGCGCTCGAACTGTTCAAGCCGTTCATCTTTAACAAGCTGGAAGTGATGGGCGTCGCGACGACCATCAAGGCCGCGAAGAAGGAAGTCGAAAACCAGACGCCGGTGGTGTGGGACATTCTCGAAGAAGTCATTCGCGAACATCCGGTCATGCTGAACCGCGCACCTACGCTTCACCGACTCGGCATCCAGGCTTTCGAGCCGGTGCTGATCGAAGGCAAGGCGATCCAGCTCCACCCGCTCGTCTGCGCGGCGTTCAACGCCGACTTCGACGGTGACCAGATGGCCGTCCACGTCCCGCTGTCGCTCGAAGCGCAAATGGAAGCGCGCACGCTGATGCTGGCGTCGAACAACGTTCTGTTCCCGGCCAACGGCGATCCGTCGATCGTGCCGTCGCAGGATATCGTGCTGGGCCTTTACTATGCATCGCGCGAAGCGGTGAACGACAAGGGCGAAGGCATGACCTTCACGGGCGTGTCGGAAGTCATCCGCGCGTACGAGAACAAGGAAGTCGAGCTGGCTTCGCGCGTCAACGTGCGTATCACCGAAATGGTGGCGAACGAAGACAAGAGCGAAGGCGCGCCGGCGTTCGTACCGAAGATCTCGCTGTACGCGACGACTGTCGGCCGTTCGATCCTGTCGGAAATCCTGCCGCCGGGACTGCCGTTCTCCGTGCTGAACAAGCCGCTGAAGAAGAAGCAGATCTCGCAGCTGATCAACACGGCATTCCGCAAGTGCGGTCTGCGCGAAACAGTGATCTTCGCCGACCAGCTGATGCAGATGGGTTTCCGTCTCGCGACGCGCGCCGGCATCTCGATCTGCGTGGACGACATGCTCGTGCCGCCGCAGAAAGAGACGATCGTCGGCGACGCCGCGAAGAAGGTGAAGGAATACGACCGTCAGTACATGTCGGGTCTCGTCACTGCGCAGGAACGCTACAACAACGTGGTCGACATCTGGTCGAACACGTCGGAAGCGGTCGGCAAGGCGATGATGGAGCAGCTCTCGACGGAGCCGGTCGTCGACCGCGACGGCAAGGAAACGCGTCAGGAGTCGTTCAACTCGATCTACATGATGGCCGACTCGGGCGCGCGGGGTTCCGCTACGCAGATTCGTCAGCTGGCCGGTATGCGCGGCCTGATGGCGAAGCCGGACGGCTCGATCATCGAGACGCCGATTACCGCGAACTTCCGCGAAGGCCTGAACGTGTTGCAGTATTTCATTTCCACGCACGGCGCTCGTAAGGGTCTGGCGGATACGGCGTTGAAGACCGCGAACTCGGGTTACCTGACGCGGCGTCTGGTCGACGTGACGCAGGATCTGGTCGTCGTCGAGGATGATTGCGGCACGTCGAACGGCGTGGCGATGAAGGCGCTGGTCGAAGGTGGTGAAGTCGTCGAAGCGCTGCGCGACCGTATTCTCGGTCGCGTCGCGGTGGCGGACGTCGTCAATCCGGAAACGCAGGAAACCCTCTACGCGTCGGGCGATCTGCTCGACGAAGATGCGGTCGAGGAAATCGAGCGTCTGGGTATCGACGAAGTGCGCGTGCGTATGCCGCTCACCTGCGAAACGCGTTATGGCCTGTGCGCCGCGTGCTACGGCCGCGACCTCGGCCGCGGTTCGCGCGTGAACGTCGGCGAGGCGGTCGGTGTGATCGCTGCACAGTCGATCGGCGAGCCGGGCACGCAGCTGACGATGCGTACGTTCCACATCGGTGGTGCGGCATCGCGTGCGGCGGTGGCTTCGACGGTGGAAGCGAAGAGCAACGGTACGGTGCGCTTCACGGCCACGATGCGTTACGTCACGAATGCGAAGGGCGAGCAGGTCGTCATTTCGCGTTCGGGCGAGGCGATCATCGCGGACGACCTTGGTCGCGAGCGTGAGCGTCACAAGATTCCGTACGGCGCGACGCTGCTGCAACTCGACGGCGCGATCATCAAGGCCGGTGCGCAACTGGCTCAATGGGATCCGCTGACGCGTCCAATCATCACCGAGTGGGGCGGTACGGTGAAGTTCGAGAACGTCGAGGAAGGCGTGACGGTGGCCAAGCAGATCGACGACGTGACCGGTCTTTCGACCCTGGTCGTGATCGACGTGAAGCGCCACGGTTCGCAGGCTTCGAAGAGCGTGCGTCCGCAGGTGAAGCTGCTCGACGCGAACGGCGAGGAGGTGAAGATCCCGAACACCGAGCATTCGGTGCAGATCGGCTTCCAGGTTGGCGCACTGATCACCGTGAAGGATGGTCAGCAAGTGCAGGTCGGTGAAGTGCTGGCACGTATCCCGGTCGAAGCGCAGAAGACGCGCGACATTACCGGCGGTCTGCCGCGCGTGGCCGAACTGTTCGAAGCGCGCTCGCCGAAGGACGCGGGTATTCTCGCGGAAGTCACGGGCACGACGTCGTTCGGTAAGGACACGAAGGGCAAGCAGCGTCTTGTCATCACGGATCTCGAAGGCAATCAGCACGAGTTCCTGATCGCGAAGGAAAAGCAGGTGCTGGTCCACGACGGTCAGGTCGTCAACAAGGGCGAAATGATCGTGGACGGCCCGGCCGATCCGCACGACATCCTGCGTCTGCAGGGTATCGAAGCGCTGTCGCGTTACATCGTGGACGAAGTGCAGGACGTGTACCGTCTGCAAGGCGTGAAGATCAACGACAAGCACATTGAAGTGATCGTGCGTCAGATGCTTCGCCGCGTGCAGATCGTCGATAACGGCGATACGCGTTTCATCCCTGGCGAACAAGTCGAGCGGTCGGACATGCTCGACGAGAACGACAAGATGATCGCGGAAGACAAGCGTCCGGCCACCTACGACAACGTGCTGCTTGGTATCACGAAGGCGTCGCTGTCGACCGATTCGTTCATCTCCGCGGCGTCGTTCCAGGAAACGACCCGCGTGCTGACCGAAGCGGCGATCATGGGCAAGCGCGACGATCTGCGCGGCCTGAAGGAAAACGTAATCGTCGGCCGTCTGATTCCGGCCGGTACGGGTCTCGCGTTCCACAAGGCACGCCGTGCGAAGGAATCGTCGGATCGCGAACGCTTCGACCAGATCGCAGCCGAAGAGGCTTTCGATTTTAGTACGCCGGAAACCCCGGCAACGGAGCAACAGCCGCATACGAACGAGTAAGCTTCCGACGCTAGTCGCTCTGATGAACCGCCCGGCCTTGGCCGGGCGTTTTTTCGTCTGGCCTTTCCTGCGCGCTGGATCCGCATGCCGGAAGATTCGTCCGATCGGCCAACGCCGTCGTCGAACGCGGTCGCGTTGGTAGAATTCGATATCGCTCACGCTGCATCGCCCCGCCTCCTCCATGTCCCGCGCCCTCGAAATACTCAAGGAAATCTTCGGCTATCCCGCGTTTCGCGGACAACAGGCGGAGATCGTCGAGCACGTCGCGGGCGGCGGCGATTCGCTGGTGCTGATGCCGACCGGCGGCGGCAAGTCGCTCTGCTATCAGATTCCCTCGCTCGTGCGCCGCGAGGCGGGCTTCGGCGCGGGCATCGTCGTGTCGCCGTTGATCGCGCTGATGCAGGACCAGGTCGCGGCGCTCACCGAAGTCGGCGTGAAAGCCGCGTATCTGAACTCGACGTTCTCGGGCGCCGAGGCCGCAGCGACCGAACGCGCGCTGCGCAACGGCGCGATCGATCTGCTCTACGTCGCGCCCGAGCGGCTGATGACGCCGCGCTTTCTCGATCTGCTCGAGAGTTCGCCGGTCGGCCTGTTCGCAATCGACGAAGCGCACTGCGTGTCGCAGTGGGGTCACGATTTCCGGCCCGAATACATCCAGCTTTCCGTGCTGCACGAACGCTTTCCGAACGTGCCGCGCATCGCGCTCACCGCAACCGCCGACGCAATCACGCGCGACGAGATCGTGCATCGGCTCGGACTGGACGACGCGCGCATTTTCGTGTCGAGTTTCGATCGGCCGAACATCCGCTATCGCATCGTCGAAAAGGACAACGCGCGTTCGCAACTGCTCGATTTCATCCGCGCCGAGCACACGAACAAGGACGGCACGACCGACGCGGGCGTCGTCTACTGCCTGTCGCGCCGCAAGGTCGAAGAGACCGCCGACTGGCTGAAAGGGCAGGGCGTGCGCGCGCTGCCTTATCACGCCGNTGTGCGCGACCATCGCGTTCGGCATGGGCATCGACAAGCCGGACGTGCGGTTCGTCGCGCATCTGGATTTGCCGAAGAGCGTCGAGGGCTACTATCAGGAAACCGGACGCGCGGGCCGTGACGGCCTGCCCGCCAACGTGTGGATGGCTTACGGTCTCGGCGACGTCGTGCAGCAGCGCAAGATGATCGACGAATCCGATGCCGACGAGACGCACAAGCGCGTGCAGACCGGCAAGCTCGATGCGCTGCTCGGGCTTTGCGAAGTCGCATCGTGCCGGCGCGTGCGTCTGCTCGCGTATTTCGGCGAAGCGAGCACGCCGTGCGGCAACTGCGATACGTGTCTGGAGCCGCCTGCTTCCTTCGACGCGACGCGCGAAGCGCAAATGGTGCTGTCGTGCGTGTACCGTGCGCAGAAGGCGAGCGGCTTTCACTTCGGCGCGGGGCATCTGATCGATATCCTGCGCGGCACGCACAGCGAGAAGGTGCTGCAGCGCGGCCATGAGAAGCTGTCGACGTTCGGCGTCGGCGCGGCGCTTTCCGAACCGGAATGGCGCGCGGTGTTCCGGCAACTGGTGGCGTTCGGCTACCTGGCAGTCGATCACGAAGGCTTCGGCTCGCTCGTGCTGACCGATGCCAGCAAGCCCGTCCTGAAGGGCGAGCAGAGCGTCACGCTGCGCAAGTACGTGAAACCCGCGCGCACCCGGCAATCGTCGAGCCGTACCGGAGAGCACGCCGATCCGACGGCGGGCATGTCGCCGCGCGAGAAGGCGCGCTGGGAACGCCTGCGGACCTGGCGCGCGGAAACCGCGAAGTCCGACGGCGTGCCGGCCTACGTCATCTTTCACGATGCGACGCTCGCCGAAATCGCACGCAGCGACCCGGATACCATCGACGATCTGCGTCACATTCTGGGCATCGGCGTGCGCAAGCTGGAGCGTTTCGGCGACGAATTGCTCGACGTCGTCGGCGCCGACTGAAGAAAAGCGCTCCGAACGCTTCGCCGCCCCTGGGCCCCTGGAAATTCAGCGCAAATTATTGACGCTATTAGGATTTTCGGAATATCATACTTGGCTCTCGATCTGGGTCCGTATTCGGAACCGGCCTAGTGCCAGAAATCGTCTGCGAGATGTCCGCCGAGAATCTCGAAAAGCGCGGATTTCAACGCTTTGCCCGTCAAAATCCCG
>JAQFVI010000329.1 GCA_029439495.1 Caballeronia sp. BR6202001590007 | reverse complement strand
CGCCGCCGGGCTGCGCGGCAGCCGCCGGCGAACTGGAACCGCTGCCGCCTCCGCAGGCGGCGAGCAGCAGGGACAGGAGCATCGCGAACAGTGAGCGGACGAACATGCGCGTCATCGGATATCGCCGGCAAGGACGCCCGCCGGCAGCGCGTTCGCGAGCCACGCGCGGCCCGTGTATTCGCGCAGCCGCGCGCGCGTTTCGACGACCAGATCGCCGCGCTCGCGACGCGTGACGCGTGCAGGCCGCTCGAACTGGCGACGGCGCGCGCTTCCGATTGGAAGCGGGCGAAGTGCGTGCCGAAGAGCGCCTGCAGATTCGGCATCGCGGGGCCGCGCCAGGTGACGGCGTAGACCGTGCCGCTCGAATCCACGTAGCGGCGCACGACGATGCCGTTTGCATCGGTGCTTTCGCGATACGCCGCCGTGCCGCTCGGCGCGCGATGCAGCGCGGCGGGCATCGGCGAGCCGGAAACATCGATGACGGAACCGAGTTGCGCATGGCACGGCGCGTACGCAAGGAAGGACGACACCGGCAGAAGGATGGACATTTTGAACATCGCTCGCGGGTGGTTAGGAATTCTTAGATTGATCATCGCGGCCCTTGTCTCTTATGACATTCATCTTATTTATGAGACGTGGATTCTAGGAGGACGACGCGGCAATGCAAGCTGCGGAGATCGTCCATCTGCGCTTGGCCGAAGGGGCGAATTTCGTCGTGGGAACAAAGGCTTGCATGACGATGCGCCGACCATCGCCACGCGCCCGCGATGTCACAAATTGTCAATTTGACGCGATGGCTGACTCGCATGCAGAGTGTGCTGCGCAAGCGCAGGCATCTACTTCCTGCCGATCAGCAATCGAGTAAAAGACTTGCCGGCCCGAAGCCGCAAACGGGCCGGGCGCACTTTCAACCGAGCCCGCGCGCAAAGCGTTCACCCGGTCTTTTTGCACGTCGTTGCGCGACACCGGTAAAATGCCGGGTTGATCCACGGAAGAACCGCCGTGGCGTAGCGGAAGGACTTTCCAGACATGACGGATTTTCGTGTGACCAAGCGGGCGGCAGTGCTCATCGCCGTGGCCGGCATCGTGGCGGGTTGCGGCACGTCTTCATCCAATGCGATCAACTACAAGAGCGACGGACGCTCGAAGGAAGTGTCGCTCGCGGTGCCGCCGAATTTCCTCGACGAAGCGTCGGACCAACGCTCGCTCGCGCCGCAAAGCGGCCAGGCATCGCTGTCGGGCCTGCAGCAGATCCAGCAGGCCACGCCCAATCTGCCGACCGTCGTGCCGCCCGTCAGCGGCATGCACATCCAGCGCGACGGCGCCGAACGCTGGCTCGTCATCGACGGCAAGACGCCGGATCAGGTGTGGCCGCAGATTCGCCGCTTCTGGCAAGAACAGGGCTTTCTGCTAGTCGTCGATTCGCGCGACAAGGGCGTGATGGAAACGGACTGGAACGAAACCCATCCGCAGATTTCCGACGGCCTGATCCGCGACACGCTCGCCAAGGCCACCGACAACGCGTATGTCACCGCCGAACGCAACAAGTACCGTGCGCGTCTTGAAGCCGCGCCGAACGGCGGCACCTATGTATTCCTGAGCCAGAAGGGCATGTGCGAAGCGCTGACCGGCGTCAACAACGACTCCAGCCAGTGGCAGGCGCGTCCCAACGATCCCGCGCTGGAAAACGAATACCTGCGCCGCCTGATGTCGTCGCTCGCGATGGCCGACGGCCAGAACGTCGCGCCGACGACCATCGGTGCGACGCCTGCATCGGGCGCGCAACCCGACGCGAAGGCCGCGGCGGTCGCCGCGCAGAACGTGCGCGCCGCGAACAATGGCTCGATTCGCAACGAGAAGGTGCCCGAAGCCGAATCCGCCGCGCTGACGCTGTCGGAAGCCTACGATCGCGCGTGGCTGCGCGTAGGCATCGCGCTCGATCGCGCCAATTTCACGGTGGACGACCGCGATCGTACCAAGGGCGTCTACTACGTGCGCTACGTCGATCCGAACGACAAGTCGTCGGCGCAACAGGGTTTCTGGAATCAGGTTTTCCACGGCCGAAAGGAAATGGTCGCGAAGCAGTATCAGGTCAATGTGCGCGCGGTCACGGAACAGCAGACGCGCGTGGCGATCGTCGACGACAAGGGCCAGGTGGACGACTCGGCGCAGGCCCGTCAGATCATGGCGCTGCTCGCCGATCAGATGAGCTAAGAACCGGCGCCGAGCGCACCGTAGTTGTCATCCGATACAAGCCGCTTCGAAATCGAAGCGGCTTTTTTCATGGTTCTCGCGCCCAATGCGATGAATCGTGCCGATCGCGGCAAATGTGGCTTTCCACGTACGGTAATGCGACGCTCGCCATCGAATTGCGCAGACAATTCTTTTTTATCGCGAAATGTGCGCAAAAGTTTATAGGAATTGGCGCCCGACCAGTACATTGCGTCAACGGCGTCCGACGCGACGATTCGACACGTCGCACAGAGCGTTCGGAAAGGCGTCCGTACTAGACAAAGTGATAATGGTTCGCGCTTACGCGAACCCCGATGGCCCTGTCGCCTATCTTCGTAGGGCGACGGTTTTTGCCCGCGTTTCCAGCGAAACGCGGGCTTTTTCTTTGGCGAGTGCGTGTTGCGGATCCGGCAGATCAGGCGCGGCACGGTTATGCTGGGCGCTTTCGTCCACGACCATCAAAGGAGCATGACATGTCGGAAGTCGCCGTCGTCGCCATTTTCGTCGCCAAACCGGGCAAGGAAGAAGAACTGCGTATGTGCTTGAAGCGAACGTCGCGCCGACGCGCAAGGAACGTGGCGCGCTTCAATACGACTTGCATCGGGACAACGCGGAGACGTGCCGCTTTATCTTCGTCGAGCGATGGGAAAGCCAGGAAGCGCTCGACGAACACGGCAAGTCGGCCCACACATTCAGACGTTCCGCGCGAAGGCCCCGGACCTCACCAAGCACGGCGAAGTGCGCGTGGCGACCAAGATCGTCTGAGGCACGGACAGCGGGCGCGTCCCGTCGGGGCGTCAGTGCGTTTCGTGCGGGATGTCGAGGATCAGGATGATGGTCCAGTCGGCATTGCCTTCATGGTGATACTGACGCTCGGCGACGATAAACGGTTGTTGCTTGCCTTGAGGCCTGAGAAAGAGCACGTCGCCTTCCATAGGCAGGCATTCGATCGGTGGCAGCGCGAGATACGCGTCCTTGTTGGCGTTGCGCGGCATCAGCTTTTCGATTTTGCGCGACGCGGTTTCGGTCCATTCGATATCGAGCTCGATATTGCTCATGCTGTCGTTCGCACGCTGGAGTGCGCTCCACGGTTGAATCGTTGAAAAAAGACGATGCGGACTGTAGCACACGGCGTGCGCCATCCCGGCACGCGCGGCCCAAACGACGAAACAGCCCGAAGGCCGTTTTCATGCGAGCCGTCGGTGGCGTAATCGCTCCGCGACCGTTCACGCGGACGGCGAGAACGCGCCTTCGACGAAGGCCACGAGATCGGCCATGCCGCAACCGCTGCCGCACGGCGCGACGCCGAGTTGCTCGAGGGGCAGCCCCGCGCGATTGATCCAGAACGTCGTGTAGCCGAACTAGGTCGCGCCCGCTATATCCCAGCCGTTCGACGACACGAACACGATATCGCGCGCAGTCGCGCCGAACGCTTGCGTCCCGAGCGCATAGGCGGCGGACGCGGGCTTGTACGCGCGCACGGCATTACGGACAGCACGCGATCAAAGAAGCCGGACATACCGGCGCTCTTGAGGCAATGTCGAGCATCGGCGGATCGCCGTTCGAGAGGATGCCGAGCGGAAGCCCACGGCGTTCGCGCAGGGCGCGCAGGGCGGCGACGGTGTCCGGAAACGCGGACAGGCACGCGTATTCGTCCATCGGCGCTTTTCGGCGGCGGGCGTCAGCGCGTGGGCCAGATTCAGGCGCGCGGCGGCGTATCGCAGCGCATCGACGGTGATGTTCCAGAACGGCGCTTAATGGCCGCCCGACGGATCGGCGAGCGTGCGCAGTTGCGTGTATTCGATCTGCTTCAGACGCCAAAGCTGCGAGAGCGCATCACCCTGGCCGGGAAAAAGCTGCTCGGCGGCAGCGACGACGGAATGCACGTCGAACAGCGTGCCGTAGGCGTCGAAGATAACCGCGCGAGGCGGATGCAACAAACGCGGGGAAGTAGCCGATGCTGCTGCGGTTCGGGCCGACATAGCCGTGCGCTCCACGAAGAGACCGGCACGCATTCTATTCGTGATCGCGGTGACGGAAAAAGCGTGCGCGAATCACTTGATCTTTTACTTTCCAATACCTAGTCTGTGCGACAACATCGAAATTGACGAGCGAAACGCATGGATCGGTTCAAGCAGATAGAGACATTCGTGTTGGTGGCGGCGAAGGGCAGCTTGTCGGTGGCGGCGTAGGCGGAGGGCATTGCGCCGGCGGTGATCGGGCGCAGGCTCGACGCGCTGGAAGAGCGGCTCGGCGGCGAGCTGCTGAGCGCACCACGCGCAAGATCACGCTGACCTTCGAAGGTTCGGCGTTTCTGGAGGACTGGCATCGCATCATCAACGACATGCAGAACGCGGAGGCGAGCATCTCGGCGGGCGGCGTGAAGGCGAGCGGGCATTTGCGCGTATCGGCGCCGGCGGCATGTCGCGCCGCTCGTGCCGAAGTTCACCGCGCAGCATCCGGACGTGTCGGTGAGTCTCGATCTCACCGATCGCATGGTCGATCTCGTCAACGAAGGTTTCGATTGCGCGGTGCGTCTCGGCGAGCTGCCCGATTCGTCGCTCGTGTCGCTGAAGCTTGGCGAGAACCGACGCGTGTGCGTCGCCTCGCCGGCGTATCTGGCGCAGCGCGGCGAGCCGAAGGATCTCGCGGCGCTTGCCGCGCACAATTGCCTGGCGCTCGGCGCATCGGCGAATCAGCAGTGCGGATGGATGTTTCAGCACGACGGCAAGGTCACGACGATCAAGGTCTCCGGCACGATGGAATGTTCCGATGGCGCCGTGCTCCACGAATGGTGTGTGGAAGGGCGTGGGCTCGCGTGGCGATCGTGGTGGGAAGTTGGCGAGGATATCGGCGCAGGACGTTTGGTGAGTGTGCTCGATGCGTTCGCGGCGCCGCCGATCGGCATTCATGCGGTGTTTCCTCAGAGGCGGCATTTGCCGTTGAGGGTGGCTGTTTTTGGATCTGTTGAAGCGTACGTATAGCGGGGCGGAGTATTGGGGGGAATAGTCCGTCCGGCTAGTTGATTTCATTCGGTGTTCCGATTAAATTTTCTTCCCGGGGCGGGAGCGTCGACCCTACTGCGACGCGCCCGAGACGAAAGTCTCGACTGTCCTGCCGAGCGTCACGGAACGGATTACCCAACGGGGTCCGTTCTTTTTTTGCCTGCGTGTGCTTCGCGTCCTTTGGAAGTCATCGCACGCATCGGAGCCTGTCGTCTAATACATGGCGTTACTACAATAGAAACACCTCACCTCCCCCAGAGGCCCCCATGTTCAAGCACATTCTCGTGCCGACCGACGGATCCGAGCTGTCGCAAAAGGCCATCGATGGCGCGATCGATCTCGCGCAGTCGGTCGGCGCACGCATCACCGCCTACGCCTGCCTGCCGCAATACCCATATTCCCCGTTCGCCGATGTCGCCGTCGAGTCGCCCGACGATTTCCACGCCCGCGCGGAAGCCGAGGCACGCGAACATCTGCGCGTGGTCGAGCGCGCCGCGCAAAGCGCCGGCGTCGCGTGCGCCAGCGTGACGAGCGTCGAATCCTCGCCCTACGTCGGCATCATCGAGACGGCGGAGCACAACGGCTGCGACGNAACCCAGCGCGTGCTGACGCATACGAAAATCCCCGNTACCGCTCTCCCTGATTAGCCTGCATTCGCGTTCCTTACGCGACCTTCTTGTCGAAGAACTGCTCGTCTTCGGTCGAACCGTGCAGCGCGGTCGTCGATGCTTCCTTTTCCACCGTTTGCGTCACGGCGTCGAAGTAGCCCGTGCCCACTTCGCGCTGATGCTTGACCGCCGTGAAACCCTTGTCGGCTGCCGCGAATTCGGCCTGCTGCAATTCGACGAACGCGCTCATCTGCGAACGGGCGTAGCCGTGCGCGAGGTTGAACATCGAGTAGTTCAGCGCATGGAAGCCGGCCAGCGTGATGAACTGGAACTTGTAGCCCATCGCGCCCAGTTCGCGCTGGAATTTGGCGATGGTCGCGTCGTCCAGGTTCTTCTTCCAGTTGAACGACGGCGAGCAGTTGTACGACAGCATCTTGCCCGGAAATTCCTTGTGGATCGCCTCGGCGAATTTCTTCGCATATTCCAGTCCGGCTTGCCGGTTTCGCACCATACGGATCCGCGTAGGGCACGTAGGCGAGGCCTCGCGACACCGCCTGGTCGAGACCCGGCCGGGTGCGGAAGAAGCCTTCCACGGCGCGCTCGCCGGTCAGGAACGGCTTGTCGTTTTCGTCGATGTTGGACGTCACGAGGTCGGCAGCTTCCGCATCCGTGCGGGCGATGAGCAGCGTCGGCGTGCCGCAGACGTCGGCGGCGAGACGCGCGGCCGTCAGCTTGGCGACGTTCTCGCGCGTCGGCACCAACACCTTGCCGCCCATGTGGCCGCACTTCTTGACCGAAGCCAGTTGATCTTCAAAGTGCACGCCTGCCGCGCCGGCTTCGATCATCGCCTTCATCAGTTCGAACGCGTTGAGCACGCCGCCGAAACCGGCTTCGGCGTCGGCGACGATCGGCGCGAAATAATCGACGTAGCCTTCGTCGCCGGGATTCTTGCCTTCCGACCACTGGATCTGATCAGCGCGCGTCAGCGTGTTATTGATGCGCTTCACCACGAGCGGCACCGAATTCGCCGGATACAGCGACTGGTCCGGATACATCTCGCCCGCGACGTTGGCATCGCCCGCGACCTGCCAGCCGGACAGATAGATGGCCTTGAGGCCGGCCTTCACCTGCTGCATCGCCTGATTGCCGGTCAGCGCGCCGAGCGCGTTGACGAACGGCTCGCCGTTGATCGATTCCCAGGGCTTTTCCGCGCCGCGACGGGCAAGCGTGTGCTCGACCGGCACTGAGCCGCGCAGACGCACGACGTCGTCCGCCGTGTAGCCGCGCTTGATGCCTTTCCAGCGTGGATCCGTTTCCCATTGCTGATGAAGTTGCTGTGCTTGCTGTTGGCGAGTCGACATGGCGTTTCTCCTTGAGATTAGGCTGAACGACTAATGTGATTCGGGGGGTTGAGCGTCTGGTTCACCGGAAGGGGCGCTTCGTTTGCTCAACTTTTATTTATATAAAAGTCTAGGCCTCTGGCACGCGTCGACAAATCCCTCGCCAACAGTTTTTCCGAGATTTATTTACTAATAAATTCAGTTAGATAGTACGACCATTCCGGATTGCGGAAACTGTTTTTCTATCCTGCAACGCACGCGATTGTGCCGCGCAGCACATCTTTTGCGACGCGCAAAGTCGTTGCGCATCGTGAAATCTGGCGTGCAGACGAAAAAACCGATGCGCGAAGCATCGGTTTTTTGTTTGAGCCTAGTCGAAGCGGCTTTAGTTGCCGCGACGCGGTGCGCGCGAGCTGTCGCTGCGGCGTGCGCCGTAGCTGCCATCGCGATTGCCACGATAGCCGCCTTCGCGCGATTCGCTGCCCGGCTTGGCGCCGTAGCCGCTCGCGTTGGACGGACCGTAGCCGCGGCCGCTGCCTTCACGGCTGCCGTTGCCGAAGCGGCGACCGCCGTTGCTGCTGCCCGGACGACCGCGTCCGCCGCCGAAACCGCCCTTGGGCGGCGCCTTGCGCGGCTCGAAGCCAGCGACGACGTTCACCGGCAGCGGTGCGCGCACGAAGCGCTCGATGCGCTTGAGCTCGCCCATTTCCGCGTAATGCACGAGGCTCACCGCCGTGCCGCTGCGGCCCGCGCGGCCGGTGCGGCCGATACGGTGCACGTAGTCTTCGGCGAACTTCGGCAGGTCGTAGTTGAAAACGTGCGTGATGCCCGGAATGTCGATGCCGCGCGCGGCGACGTCGGTGGCGACCAGCACGCGCACACGGCGCTCGCGCAGCGCGCGGATGGTGCGGTTGCGCACGCCTTGCGGCAGGTCGCCGTGCAGCGCGGCCGATTCGAAACCGGCGTCCGCGAGGCGATTGGCGATCAGATCCGCATCGCTCTTGGTCGCAGTGAAGACGATCGCCTGATCGAGTTCGGAATCGCGCAGCAGATGATCGAGCAGGCGATTCTTGTGGTCGCGGTCGTCGACGTAATGCACGGTTTGCGCGATGTTGCTCTTCGCCTCAAGTTTCTGGACGATCTCGATGCGCTCCGGATCGTTCAGCAGGCAGCCGGTCAGCGACGTGATCTTGCCGTCGATGGTCGCCGAGAACAGCAGCGTCTGACGCGTGGCGGGCGTCGCCGCGACGATCGTCTCGATGTTTTCGATGAAGCCCATGTCGAGCATGCGGTCAGCCTCGTCGAGCACGAGTATGTTCAGTTCCGACAGATCGATGCGGCCGCGTTCCAGATGGTCGATCAGACGGCCCGGCGTGGCAACGAGGATTTCAGGGTTCTTGGCGAGCAGCATCAGTTGCTGGCCGTAAGCCACGCCGCCAAGAATGCTAACGGTGCGCAGACGACGCAGATGCTTGCCGTAGGTGGTCGCCGCGTTGGAAACCTGCATCGCGAGTTCGCGCGTCGGCGTGAGCACGAGCAGTTTCGGACGGGCGACCGGCATCGGACGGCGGCCGGGCTTCGCGTTCGGATCGCGCGGCTGACGCGGTTGCGATGCTTCCTGCTTTTGCAGTTGCGCGAATTTTTCGATGGCGGGCAGCATGAAGGCCGCCGTCTTGCCCGAACCGGTCGGGCTGGAAACGAGCAGATCGCGGCCGGCGAGCGCGGCGGGAATCGCGCGCTGCTGCACGGGCGTCGGGTTCTGATAGCCGGCGGCCGTCAGCGCGGAGACGATTTCCGGCGAAAGGCCGAGTGATTCGAAAGAGGGACCTGCGGGTACTGCGAGTGCGGCGGGTGCTTCCGTGGCGGGCGCGGGCGCCGTGCCGAGTGCTTGTGCTGCGATGTTGTCCAACGGGCTGAGAGTGAAGCTCGAAGTCATGTCGATCCTTGAAACGGGAAATAAGGCGTCGGGGCCAATCGGCATACCCAGGTCGTTGGATTCAGCGAGCGAAGAAACAGCGAGCAAATCGTAAAACGGGGGGCACTCGCGCGGACATACGGCGAGAATCTTTGTTAGAAGCTGTATCGGATACACCGAACCCGAAGGGCGCGGAGTCAACCTGATGCATGACGGGCCATAAACGAACATCGCGAACGACACGGTGCGACGCTACGGCCTAGCAGGAAAGGGACAGTTTCTAAACTGGATTGGATCGAAACGCTACAAAGCGCTTCTTTGCGCGTAGCCGCCTTCTATTGACTTTAGCGGGCCGCACGAAATTAAGCAATGTCTAAAGTATAACGGAATTTGCTGCACCGCGCCACATATTGATGCAAATCCCGCGCCATCTTCGGGCAAAAGGCGACGCAGGACGGTTTTCAGTGCATCGAAGGCGCTCAGGGCGCGTTCAACTGGCTTCTCCGCGCTTCAGCGATTCGACCAGTCGACGTAGCGCGCTTTGGCTTCGTCGGCGGCGGTGCCTTTCAGCGCGGCCCACGCGTCGTACTTGTATTTGCCGACGATGTCCGTGAGGCCCGGCTTGTCGCCGCTCACGTCGCCGCTGCTGGCTTGCTTAAAAAGCGCGTAAAGGCGCAGCAAGGTCAGGTTGCCTGGGCGCTCAGGCAGTTTCGTCACGTCATGCTGGGCTTGTGCGAATTGCTGGTCGATATCGGTCATGCGGACGTTCTCCTGCGGGTATAAGAATCGGACGAAGGATGGTAGCAAGCGCGCTGCGCTCATCCTGTCGAGGGTTTCTTCGAACCGAGGGCTCGTTCCAGAAACGTTCGCGTGTCGCGCACCGCGTTTTCGGACCACGCCGCTTGCATCGCGCGCGCGACGGCCATGTCCCGCATTACAATACCGGCCATGACACGTACCGTTTTGCTCGCCCTCGATACCTCGACGGAATTCTGCTCCGTCGCGCTCCTGCTCGCCGATCCTGCTTCCGGTCCCGCTTCCGGTTCTGCTTCTGATCCCGCTTCCCCATCCACGACCGCCGCCGCGCCTCCCTACGAGTCCGGCGGCGTGCGCGTCTGGTTTCGTCACGAAGTGACCGGCGCGGTGTCCAGCACGCGGCTTCTCCCCGCCGTACGCGAGCTTTTCGCCGATGCCGGCCTCACGCTTGCCGACTGCACCGCGATCGCGTTCGGCGCGGGCCCCGGCTCGTTCACCAGTCTGCGCATGGCGACGGGCGTCGCGCAAGGGCTCGCGTTCGGGCTGAACGTGCCGGTCGTGCCGGTCAGCACGCTCGAAGCCTGCGCCGAGGCGGCGCGCATCGGCACGCCGTCGCTGGCGCCGCGGGTGCTGGTCGCGCTCGACGCGCGCATGGACGAAGTGTATTGGGCGAGTTTCAAAGCCGAAGCCGAAGCCGAAGCCGATTCCGACAGCGGCTGGCGCACGCTGCATCCCGCGTCGCTAAGTGCACCCGATGCGATCGTCCTGCCCGACGCGCCGTTCGCGCTGGCGGGCAATGCAGCGCAGGCCTTCGGCGATCGCCTGCCGGCGCTCGCGGCGGCATCGCAGGTCGATCGCGAAGCCTTGCCTCACGCATTGCCGGTCGCACTCGTCGGGCTGCGCATGTATCGCGCCGGGCGCGCGGTCGTGCCGGAATTGGCCGCGCCGGTATATGTCCGCGACAAGGTGGCGCAGACGACCGCCGAGCGCATGCAGGCGCGCGCGGACAAAACCGACGCGAACGCGGAGGCGCTCCGGTGAGCGGCGTGCTGCTGGCGGATCGGTATCTGACGCCGATGACCGAAGCCGATCTCGACGAAGTCGCCGCCGTCGAGAAGCTCGCCTACGAGTTCCCGTGGAGCCGCGGCAATTTCCAGGATTCGCTGCGCAACGGCTATTACGGTGTCTGCCTGCGTCACGTCACGGGCACGCTGCTCGGCTATTGCGTGCTGATGCTGGTCGTCGACGAGATGCATCTGCTCAATCTCGCGGTGGCGCCCTCCGCGCAGCATGCGGGCGCCGGCCTCACGCTGCTGCGCGAAGCCGTGCGCATCACGCGCGCCGAAAAGCTCGAAGGCGTGCTGCTGGAAGTGCGGCCGTCGAATCCGCGTGCGATCGCGCTTTACGAGCGCTTCGGCTTCATGGCGATCGGCCGTCGGAAGAACTATTACCCCGCGCGGCATCACATGTGCGAGGACGCAATCGTCATGCGTCTGTCATTTTCGAAGGAGTTCGTGCATGGCGCTCGATGAATCGCTGATCGAGGAACTGGGCATCGGTCCGGTCTGGGTAAGGCGGGGCAGGCCGCCCGTAGCCGAAGCTGCCGCGGCGATCGTCGAGGATGCGCCGCCCGAAACGACGCGCGCACCGGCAGTCGAAGCGAAGCGGGGCGTGCTGCCCGCGCCGCCGCGTTCGGAGGACGAAGCGCTCGCGACGATCGCATCCGACATCGAGCCGGCGAACCTCGGCGCCGCCGACGAACCGCCGTGGACCGACGACGCACCCGCGTCCGCGCCGCTCGCCGCTCGCGCAGCCGACGATCTCGACGATATCCGCACGCTCGACTGGCAGGCGCTCGAAGACCGCGTCGCGCATTGCGAGCGATGCCGTCTGTGCGAACGCCGCACGCACGCGGTGTTCGGCGTCGGCGATCGCGAGGCGGACTGGATGCTGATCGGCGAAGCGCCCGGAGAAAACGAGGACAAGCAGGGCGAGCCGTTCGTCGGTCAGGCGGGCAAGTTGCTCGACAACATGCTGCGCGCGCTGTCGCTGTCGCGCGAATCGAACGTCTATATCGCCAACGTCATCAAGTGCCGTCCGCCCGGCAACCGCAATCCCGAAGTCGACGAGGTCGCACGCTGCGCGCCGTATCTGCGACGTCAGGTCGAACTGGTGAAGCCCAGGGTAATCGTCGCGCTCGGGCGTTTCGCGGCGCAAAGCCTCCTGAAAAGCGAAGCCAGCATCGCGTCGTTGCGCGGGCGCGTGCATGAATATCAGGGCGTGCCGGTGGTGGTCACGTATCACCCGGCTTATCTGCTGCGCAGCCTGCCGGACAAGGCGAAGGCGTGGACTGATCTGTGCCTGGCGCGCGGCGCGCGGCGCGATGCGCTCGCGAAACTTGGCGTCGAAGCCTCAGACGGGAACGCGAAGCACGGTGGCCGCAGATGATCGATATCGCGCGGCTCGTCGATCGTTTCGAAGACGTGACCGTGCGCAATCTGGCCTGGCTGCTGTTCGCCCCCGATCTCCTGCGCGCAGGCAATGCCGACGCGAATGCGGCCGCAGCCATGCCGCCGCTGGCGCGCCCGTTCGCGACATCCGCCGAACGCGACGCCGTGCTCGCCTGGCTCCATACGCTCGATGCCGAACCCGATGCGCTGCATGCGCTCCACACGCACGCGCGCAATCCGAAGTTCACGCGGCTCGGCAAGTACGCGGAAAGCCTGCTCGAATATTTCCTCGCGCACGGCCCGGCGATGCGTCTGGTCGCCGCCAATGTGCCGGTAAGGCATGGCCGCCGCACCATCGGCGAATGCGCTTTTCTGCTTGAAGATGCCGCCGGCGCGCGTCTGCACTGGGAACTGGCGGTGAAGTTCTATCTGCACGTCGGCGGCAAGGATGCGTCGGCCGCGCGCTTGTCGGATTATGTCGGGCCGAATCTGCAGGATCGCTTCGATCTGAAATACGCGCGGCTCGTCACGCATCAACTGGCGCTGACGACGCACACGGAATTCGCCGCGCTGAATCTCGACGGGCCGTGGCAGCCGCAAGCGTTCGTCAAGGGCCGGCTCTTCTATCGCGACATGGACGCCGCGCCCGCGCCCGAACTCGGCGATACGCATGTGCGCGGCTGGTGGCAAAGCGCATCGGAGTGGGGCAACGCGGCGCATGATGAGCGCGTGTGGATCGTGCAGCCGCGCATGGCGTGGCTCGCGTTGCGGCGGCTGCGCGCCGGACGACGCCGATGCCCTGCGCGCCGATGCCGCTGCCATCCACGAACGCCTGAGACGAGTCGCTGCGCCGACGATGGTGGCCGCCTACGCGCCCGACGCGAATGGCGCGTGGGTCGAGCAATCGCGCGGTTTCATCGTGCCGGATGACTGGCCGGATCGCGCACGCGCATTCGCCGCGAGCGCGCTTTCCACCATCACCACCATCACCACCATCACCACCA
>JAQFVI010000328.1 GCA_029439495.1 Caballeronia sp. BR6202001590007 | reverse complement strand
GAAACAGCCAGTCACCTTCGGCTGAAATATGCATCAGCAGTCCGCAGCGCCGAAGCTTCGCGCCCTAAAGGCGTCTGGCCCTGTGCTATCGTTACGCGAAACTCGAACCATCCCGACTGTAATCGGCGCTTCGCATGACTTTTTTCTCCGTATTGCTGGCCCTCATCATCGAGCAGTTGCGCGCGTTATCGCCCAACAATCCGATTTCGGCGTTGCTTCACTATCATGCGGAATCCACGGCCCACGGGTTCGATGCGGGCAAGGAAAAGCACGGCATCATCGCGTGGCTGGTCGTCGTGCTGCCGTGGACGTTCATGGTCGGGCTCATCTATTACGTGCTGTACCGGATCAACTTCGTGCTGGCGGTTCTGTGGAACGTCGTGATCGTGTACTTCACGCTCGGTTTCCGGCAGTTCAGCCACTATTTCACCGACATCCACCTCGCGCTCAATAACGACGACGTGCCGCGCGCGTGCGAAGTGCTTGCCGAATGGACGGGCCTCGACACCGTCGACATGCCCGTCAGCGAGATCGTGCGTCACACGCTTGTGCATGCGGTGGTGGCCTCGCATCGTCATGTGTTCGGCGTGTTCTTCTGGTTTTTGATTCCGATCGGGCCGGCAGGCGCGGTGTTCTATCGGATCGTGGAATATCTCGCGCGTGCGTGGGCCGAGCCGAATCCGGAGCGCACGGCGGCGTTTTCGTCATTCGCGCAGCGGGCGTTTTTCGTCATCGACTGGGTGCCGGCGCGACTGACGGCGCTTAGCTTCGCGATCGTCGGCAACTTCGAGGACGCGATCTACGCATGGCGCAACCACGCCCGCCAATGGCCGGACGCGAACGAGGGCATATTGCTTGCGGCGGGAAGCGGCGCGCTCGGCGCGCGTCTCGCGGGACCGCTGGCCGAGCCGCTGTCGGTCGAAGCGCTCGCCGTCGGCGATGCGAGCCCGCTGCCCGTCGGCGACGACTGCACGCCGCGCACGCTGCAATCGGCGGTCGGTCTGGTGTGGCGCGCGGTGATCCTGTGGATGCTGCTGCTCCTGATGCTCACCATCGCGGTCTGGCTCGCGTAAGCGCGACCGCCTCACGCGCGCGATCAGTCCTGCAGCGGATCGCGCTCCGTGCCGCACTGCCAGCAGACGGTGAACTGCGCTTCGAGCATTTCGCCGCAATGCATGCATCTCCACGGCCGGGCGTCGCCGTCCGGCCCGTTCTTCGCCCGATCCAGAAGCCGCAGCGCCAGCGCTTCGTCGCGATCGTCGACGATCCAGATCTCCGGCGCGCACTGATCCGCTGGAATCTCTCCCAGCGCGCCATTCAGATATCGGTTGTGCAATTCGCACGGCACGCCCGCGGTCGCCAGCACGTTGACCCAGTGCTGCGCCGTGATGAGATTGGGCGCGTGCGTCAGGCGTTTCATCGAACGATCTGGCTCGCTTCGTGGACGAGTTGCGCGTAGAGCGCGTGCCGTTCTGGGCGGATATCGCCGGATTCGACGGCTTCGAGCACCGCGCAACCCGGTTCGTGCAGGTGATGGCAGTTATAGAAGCGGCATTTGCCGAGATACGGCCTAAAGTCAGCGAATGCGCGTTCGAGCGTGCCTTCGGTCAGATGATGCAGTCCGAACTCCTGAAACCCCGGCGAATCGATCAGTGCGCCGCCTGCCGGCAGATCGTAGAGACGCGTGAAGGTGGTCGTATGGCGACCGCTGTTGAGCGCCGACGAGATTTCGCGCGTCGCGGCATCGGCGTCGGGAACGAGCAGATTGACGAGCGTCGACTTGCCCATGCCGGACTGCCCGAGCAGGATCGTCGAGCGGTCCTTGAGGCGCGCGTCGAGCTGCGGATGCACGTCGCCGGGCGCCATTTTCGCGGACAGTTCGATCACCGTATAACCGAGCGCGCGATACGGTGCGAGACGCTCGCGCGCGAGCGGCAGGGCGCTTTCAACGTCGATCTTGTTGAGCACGATCAGCACGTCGAGGCCGTGCGCTTCGGCCGCGATCAGCGTGCGCCCGAGCAGGTCTTCGCTGAAATGCGGTTCGGTCGAGAGCACAATCAGCAGTTGATCGAGATTCGCGGCGAAGAGCTTCGACTTGAACTGATCGGAGCGATACAGCAGATTGCGCCGCGCGCCGATCTCGACGATCACGCCCTGATCTGCCGATTGCTGCTCGTAGCTGACGCGATCGCCGACGGCGACCTCGCTCTTCTTGCCGCGTGGGAAGCACTGCAGCATCGCGCCGCCGTCGTCGGGCGTGACGAGATAGTGGCGCCCGTGCGTGGCGATCACGGTGCCTTGCAGGCGCGCACCGCTTTTCTTCGGAGCGCGGCCCGTCATGCGGCGTGCTGCATCAACTGGTCGATACGTTGCGAGGCGGGCGGATGCGAGTAATAGAACGCCGTGTAGAGAGGATCGGGCGTAAGCGTCGACGCGTTGTCCTCGTAGAGTTTGACCAGCGCGTTGACGAGGTCTTTCGGATCGGTTTGGCTCGCGGCGAAGGCATCGGCTTCGAATTCGTTCTTGCGCGAAGTCAGGCTGCCGAGCGGCGTCACGAAGAACATGAACACCGGCAGCACGAGCATGAACAGCACGAGCGTGAGACCGTTGTTGCTGCCGACCAGCGACGGCCGCACGCCGAGACCTTCGTAGAACCATGTGGTCTGCACGAGCCAACCAAGCAGCGCGAGCAGCGCGAGGCTGATGCCGAACATGACAATCATCAGCTTGAGTACGTGGCGGCGCTTGAAGTGGCCGAGTTCGTGCGCGAGCACGGCTTCGATCTCGCTGCCGGACAGGCGCGCGAGCAGCGTGTCGAAGAACACGATGCGCTTGACCGCGCCGAAACCCGTGAAGTACGCGTTGCCGTGCGCGGAGCGGCGGCTGCCGTNACGCTTCGTCCTTGAGCGGTTCGAACTTGTTGAAGAGCGGTGCGATGAAAGTGGGATAGATGACCATCGCCAGCAACTGAAAGGCGACCCAGACGAACCACGTCCACAGCCACCAGTAGGCGCCCGCGCGGTCCATCAGCCACAGCACGAGTAGCAAGAGCGGCAGGCCGACGATCGCGGCGATCACGATGCCCTTGACGAGATCGACGAAGAACAGCTTCTTCGACATGCGGTTGAAGCCGAATTTCTCTTCGATGACGAAATGCCGGATGTAGCCGAACGGCAGATCGATGAGACTTGTGATCGCGATGACCGACGCGATCAGCGCGATCTGCCCGACATAGCCGCGGCAGAGCCAGTCGGAAATGGCGTGATCGAGCATCTGCACGCCGCCGAGCAGCGTCAGCGCGACCAGCACGACGGCGCTCGTGACGACTTCGATCATGGTGAGATGGGTGCGTTCGACCGTGTAGTCCGCCGCGCGCTGATGCGCTGCGAGCGGAATCGTGCCGCTGAACTGCGCCGGCACGCCGTTGCGATGCGCCGCGACATGGCGAATCTGTCGCGACGCGAGCCAGAGCTTGGTCGACACCATCGCGACCAGGGCGACGACGAAGATCGTCGAGAAGACGAGAGAGAAATGGGTCATCCGGGAATTCCGATTGAACTATGCGAAAATTATAGATCCTAGTCCGTGCGCGTGTTGTCACATCATGTAATTGCATCGATGGGCGGCGCACACGGCTTTTCCTCCCTCAGGCCGCTTTTCCATGACCGAACTTTCCGCCGCTCCAGATTCGGGTAATCCCGCCGACGCCAGTGCTTTCGTGCGCAGCGACATGAACCTCGTGTGGCTCGACATGGAAATGACCGGGCTCGATCCGGACAACGATCGCATCATCGAGATCGCGGTCGTCGTGACGAATTCGACGCTCGACAAGCTCGTGGAAGGTCCGGTGCTCGCAATCCATCAGACCGATGAAACGCTCGGCAAGATGGATGAGTGGAATCGCAACACGCACGGCCGTTCGGGACTGACCGAGCGCGTGAAGGCATCGACCGTCGACGAAGCCGAGGCCACGCGGCAGATTCGCGAATTTCTCGGCCAGTACGTGCCGCTCGGCAAGTCGCCGATGTGCGGCAATTCCATCTGCCAAGACCGTCGCTTCATGGCGCGCTGGATGCCGGAGCTGGAAGCCTTTTTCCACTACCGCAATCTCGACGTCAGCACGCTGAAGGAACTGTGCCGCCGCTGGCAGCCCACCATCTACAAGGGCTTTCAGAAACGCGCGATGCACACGGCGCTCGCCGACATTCACGAGTCGATCGACGAACTAAAGTACTACCGCGAGCATTTCCTGATTCAGTCGCCGCCCGCGGCCTGAATCAGCCCTTCGCGCGGATCGCGCTCTTGGGACGGAACCGCGGCCACCACTTCCGGCCGCGTTTCGATATACGGCCCGTCGATCAGATCGATGCAATATGGCACCGCCGCGAAGATGCCGGGCACTTTCTGCTTGCCGTCGGCGTCCTTCAGTCCTTCGAGCATTTCCTTGATCGACTTCGGCTGTCCGGGCAAGTTGATGATCAGCGCCGCGTGGTCGTCCGTCTCGCGGATCACCGCGACCTGCCGCGACAGAATGGCTGTCGGCATGAAGTTCAGGCTGATCTGCCGCATCTGCTCGCCGAAGCCGGGCATCGACTTTGTGGCGACGGCGAGCGTCGCCTCGGGCGTCACATCGCGGCGCGCCGGGCCGGTACCGCCGGTCGTCAGCACCAGATTGCAGCCCATCGTGTCCACCAGTTCGACGAGCGTCGCGGAAATGGTTGCGGCGTCGTCGTGAATCAGACGGGTGTGTGCGCGCCACGGCGAACTCAGCGCCGCGCTGAGCCATTCCTGCAGCGACGGCACGCCCTTGTCCTCGTAGACGCCTTGCGACGCGCGATCGCTGATCGACACGAGTCCGACGACCAGTTCGTCCGGATGGTTACGCGTGGTCGATATCGCCGTCGTCCTCGTCGCTGCGATTGTCGTCGTTGTGGTCGTCGGCTTCGTCATCGACGCCAGCCGCGTTCTTGATCCACTGGAACAGCTCGCGATAGTAGCGCGGCGGCTTCTGCTGCTCGCGCTCCTTGCGCGTGTTGCGGATCAGCGTGCGGCCTTTCTGAGCATCGACGCCCGGATGCGCGCGAATGAATTTGGTGAGCGCGGCGTCGTCAGCGAGCAGCTTGTCGCGCGTGCGTTCGATCCAGTGCAGACGCGCGGTTTCCGCCTTGTTCACGCCGCGATGCGTGTCGAGCGCGGTGCGCAGCGCGGCGATTTCGTCCTCGGTCAGCGAGCGCATAACCTTGCCGACATACTGCACTGCAACTGGCGGCGCTTGCCTTCGTGATCGGTGATGCGACGCGCCTCGCGCACGGCGTCGTCGAGATCCTCGGGCATCGGCATGCGCTTGAGCACGTCCTTGGGCAGCGCGATGAGCGCCTCGCCGAGTTCCTGGAGCGCGTGCATTTCGCGCTTGAGCTGGGATTTGGACGGTAGCCGTTGTCGTCTTCGGCCGACGCGTCGTCGATAGGTTGAATGCGGATTTTACAGTTCATTCTAACATTGTAGCTCGCGGGTCGGGGCATCTTCGTCCGCGGCATCGACGGCAGCCGTTTGCGCGCGTCGCACAACCAACGAGTGCGGGCGCGCGGTCCTTGCTATGATCGCGTGATGGATTGATCGGCTCACGGCTCACACGCATTGGCAGACGCGACGTCCCGCGCGGACGCGCACCGCTCCCGATTCATCAGGCAACGAACTTAAGGCAACGACAAAATGGCTGCAGACATGGACGTCAAGCAACGTTACTTCCCGCATATGCAAGATGAGCTGAAGGAGATCGCCTCCGACATCCTCCGCTATGCGAAGGAACTCGGCGCGAGCGATGCCGCCACGGAAATCTCCGAGGGCGATGGCCTGTCGGTCAGCGTGCGGCGCGGCGAGGTCGAAACCATCGAACACAATCGCGACAAGATGGTCGGCGTGACGGTGTTCATCGGCAAGAAGCGCGGCAATGCGAGTACCGCCGACTTTTCGCGCCACGCGCTGCGCAATACGGTCGCCGCCGCCTACAACATCGCGCGCTTCACGGCCGAAGACAGCGCCGCGGGCCTCGCCGAAGAAGACCTGCTCGAAAAGGTGCCGCAGGATCTCGATCTGTATCACCCGTGGGACATCGACGCGGAGGAAGCCGCGGATATCGCGCGCCGCGCCGAAGTCGCCGCGTTCGACGTCGACAAGCGCATCATCAATTCGGAAGGCGCGAGCGTGTCCGCGCAGCATTCGCAGTTCGTGCTCGCGACCTCGCGCGGCTTCATGGCGGGCTATCCGTACTCGCGCCATTACATCGCGTGCGCGCCGATCGCCGCAGCGGGCCGCGACATGCAGCGCGACGACTGGTACACGTCCAAGCGCAGCGGCGCGGACCTCGCGGATCCCGAAGCCGTCGGCCGTTACGCCGCGCAGCGCGCACTCGCGCGGCTCGGCGCGAAGAGTCTCGACACGCGCAAATGCCGCGTGCTGTTCGAAGCACCGCTCGCGGCCGGCATCCTCGGCGCGTTCGTGCAGGCGGTGAGCGGCGGCGCGCTGTATCGCAAGACGACGTTTCTGGTCGATTCGCTCGACAAGCCGGTGTTCGCGCCGCATATCCAGATCGTCGAGGATCCGCATATGAAGGGCGGCATGGGCAGCGCGCCGTTCGACGAGGAAGGCGTGCGCACGCAAAAGCGCAATGTCGTCGAGGATGGCGTCGTGCAGGGTTATTTCCTGTCGACGTATTCCGCGCGCAAGCTCGGCATGCAGACGACCGGCAATGCCGGCGGCTCGCACAACCTGACGCTGACGAGCAGCCACACGAAGCCCGAGGACGACTTCGAGGCGATGCTCAAGAAGCTCGACACGGGCCTGCTGCTGACCGAACTGATGGGGCAAGGCGTCAATTACGTCACCGGCGACNGGAAATCACCGTCGCGAGCACGCTTCAGGAGATGTTCCGGCACATCGAGGCCGTCGGCGCGGATACCGTCGTGCGCGGCACGAAGGAACTCGGCTCGGTGCTGATCGAGCGGATGACCATCGCGGGCCAGTAAGCGCCGATTCGCGTCACTGCAAAACAAAAGCCCCGGCGAGTCCGGGGCCTTGTTCCATTCAGGCCAACGCGATCATTCCGACGACGCGATGCGCTCGTAAGCGACGAACGCGAAGTCGAAGTCATTCGGCGGCGTCGCACGATGCGTCTCGCGCGAGATTTCGCGCCATAGATCGGGATCGGGCGCGGGGAAGTGCGTGTCGCCGACGAAGTCGGCATCGATCTCGGTGACGATCAGCTTGTCTGCGCACGCGAACGCATCCTGATAGAGCTGCGCGCCGCCGATCAAAAACGCTTCGGGCGCATCGGCGAGTTTGAGCGCGTCTTCGAGGCTCGTCACGACGTCGCAGCCTGCGTAGCGGCGTGTCGCATCGCGAGACACGACGATATTGCGCCGCCCAGTCAGCGGCCGTCCAATGGATTCGTGCGTCTTGCGTCCCATGACGATCGGCGTGCCCATCGTCGTGCGTTTGAAGAAGGCCAGGTCTTCGGGCAGGCGCCAGGGAAGTTGGTTGTCGCGGCCGATCACGCCGTTGCGCGCGCGGGCGACGATGAGAGTCAGCGTCGTCATTCGAGTCGGGAAGTCGGGCGAAGGAACGCGTGGGCAAGGCACGCACGGGCCACGATTCTAACCGACCGGAGGCTGCCGCCAGTCGTCGTCGAACTCGTCTGGGTCCGTCGTCGGTGAGGTTGCCGGAGAGGTCGGAGGCATCGTTCGACGTCGATGCGCGCGGCAACCTCGTCCCACAAGGTGACCGAGTGCAGCGCGTAGACGCCGGGCGCCGGTTGTCCGAACGCTTTGTCCTGGACATCGAGCGCGTCTCGGCCGTGCATTGGCGTGGCGGCATTTACATCGCCGCGCGGTAAAGTGCTCCAAAGAGTAATCGAAGGCCATCTTGACGACATTACCCAAGGTAACTATTCCCGAAGACAAATAATCTGGAATAAAACGATCGCTCGACCGGTTTAGGCTTTGACGTGAGCTTTAAACGTCCGACGCATTAATGTACGAACAAAGCACGGAATTGCCGGTCGTCGCTTGCGGAGCGTGGTTTAGCGAGATGCGTGCCACGGCGATGTCGGCCTTTCGGCACGGGCATCGGCGTAACAACCGAGAAAATGTACCGGCGCGACAACGTCGAAAACGTTACATAGATGAAACGGAAGCTCAGAAATATCTGGATCCCATCCCGATCCGGTATAAGATTTTGTCTTAATAAAGACCTGGTAAGGTTTTATTAAAAACTGTGAGAAATTCTTTCGCGGAACGTCAGATGCATCTTTCGCGGAACGTCAGATGCAGATTTTATAGCTAATGACAAACCTTGTGACGATATTTGTTTGCGCGGTTTCTGGGGTATAGTAGTCTCTCAAAAATCGGCGCTGAATCAGACAAAGAAGTTTCGCGACGGGGTACGGGGTACGGGGTGCCATATCCCGCTGGCATCATTCCGAACTGCATTTCCGCACTCAGCGCGCAAGGGCGCCTGAAGTCTGCAGCCTGAAGTCTGCAAGTAGCGAAAGCCTGAACCACGCGACCTTTTCAACGAACGTTGAACAAAGGATCTAAATATAATGGACATCGCTCGGCGGCAACTCATCTATGTGACTCGCGATCCAAGTGAGACGCTGTGTGCGCGCTTCGAGGAGCGCGGCTGGCATATTGAAATCGTGGCGAACGCGCGCGACACGTGCAAGGCACTGCGTAACGACATGGCAATCGGCGGTCTGCTCGACCTGTTGAGCCACTTCGAATCTCACGAACTGGCGGCGTTCGAATTGTCTCTGACCATGACCAACGTCGGCTGGGTCGCAGCCACCGTCTCCGGACAACTGGAAGATGCCGCCGTGCGGCGTCTGATCCGCGACTATTGTTTCGATTACGTGACACTGCCGACCTCGAACGACCGTATCGTCGATTCCGTCGGTCATGCCTACGGCATGGTGGCGCTGCACGACGCGGCGTCGAACGATGCGCGCGGCGAAGGCTGCGCGGAAGGCGAAATGGTCGGTTCGTGCGACGCGATGCTCGCGCTGTTGCGCTCCATTCGCAAGGTCGCGATGACCGACGCGCCCGTGTTCATCTCGGGCGAATCGGGCACCGGCAAGGAACTGACGGCGGTCGCCATTCACGAGCGTTCGGCGCGTCGGGATCAGCCCTTCGTCGCGATCAATTGCGGCGCGATTCTCGCGCATCTGCTGCAATCGGAACTCTTCGGCTACGAACGCGGCGCCTTCACCGGCGCGAATCAGCGCAAGATCGGCCGCGTCGAAGCGGCCAACGGCGGCACGCTGTTTCTCGACGAAATCGGCGATCTGCCGCTCGAAAGTCAGGCGAGCCTGCTGCGCTTCCTGCAGGAGCGCAAGGTCGAACGCCTGGGCGGCCACGGCTCGACGCCGGTGGACGTGCGCATCATCTCGGCGACGCACGTCGACATGCAGACGGCGATGATCGAAGGCCGTTTCCGCGCCGACCTTTATCACCGGCTCTGCGTGCTGCAGATCGACGAGCCGCCGCTGCGCACGCGCGGCAAGGACATCGAACTGCTCGCGAAGCACATGCTCGACCGCTTCAAGAAGGATGCGAGCCGCCGTTTGCGCGGTTTTTCGCCGTGCGCGATCGCCGCGATCCACAACCACGGTTGGCCGGGCAACGTGCGCGAACTCATCAACCGCGTGCGACAGGCGATCGTCATGTCGGAAGGGCGTCAGATCACGGCGCGCGATCTCAAACTGGGCGAGTATGTCGAAGTCGCGCCGGTCTCGCTCGCGCTGCTGCGTCATCGCGGACGTCTGGGCGATGCCGCGCACGATCTCAGCATTTCGCGCGTCACGTTGTATCGGCTGCTGAGCGCGCACGGCATGCGCCACATCGAAGTCGACGCGCCGACGGAACACGCCACGCGCGGCTGAAAACTCGGACGATTTCATCGCAAAGAGAGGGCGCTTCAGGCGCTCTTTCTTATTGCCGCAACGATAAGCGTGTAAACGGCGCGCTTGGTAAAATTGCAGTTTTCCGCCTCCTTCGCACGGCGTTCGCCGCGCGTCCCAAGGGACATCGATGAAACAGTATCTCGAGCTCGTTCAGACGATTCTCGATACCGGCACATGGCAGGACAACCGCACGGGCATCCGCACGATCAGCATGCCCGGCGCGATGCTGCGGTTCGACCTCCAGCAGGGCTTTCCGGCGGTGACGACCAAGAAGCTCGCGTTCAAATCGGCGATCGGCGAACTCGTCGGCTTTCTGCGCGCATCAAAGAGCACGGCGGATTTCCGCGCGCTCGGCTGCAAGGTCTGGGACGCGAACGCCAACGAAAATCCGCAGTGGCTCGAGAATCCTTACCGGCAGGGCACGGACGACCTCGGCGACGTGTACGGCGTCCAGTGGCGCAAGTGGCCGGCCTACAAGCTCGTCGATGCGAGCGCGGGCGATCAGATCGTGGATGCGACCAATCGCGGCTATCAACTGGTGACGAGTTTCGTCGAAAACGGGCGCGAGCAGGTGCTTCTGTACAAGGCGATCGACCAGTTGCGTCAGTGTCTCGATACGATCATCGAGCGGCCGACGGACCGTCGAATTCTGTTTCATGCATGGAACCCCGCGAAGCTCGACGAGATAGCACTTCCTGCTTGTCATTTGTTATATCAATTCCTGCCGAACGCGGTCACGCGCGAAATTTCGCTGTGTCTGTACATTCGCAGCAACGACGTCGGCCTCGGCACGCCGTTCAATCTGACCGAAGGCGCGGCGCTGCTGCACCTCGTCGGCCGCCTGACGGGCTACAAGCCGCGCTGGTTCACGTATTTCATCGGCGATGCGCACATCTACGAGAATCAGCTCGACATGCTTCACGAGCAGTTGAAGCGCGAGCCGCTGCCGAGCCCGCAGCTGATCATCTCCGATCGCGTGCCCGACTACGCGCAAACTCAGCGCTACGATCCGGAATGGCTCGAAAAGATTGAGCCGAAGGATTTCGCGCTCGAAGGCTACAAGCATCACGATCCACTGACGGCGCCGATGGCTGTCTGAGCCGTTTCGGCGTCTGCCTCTAGCCTCTAATTCGAACGCGCGGCCAGTTGGCCGCGCGTTTTTGTTTGGGCGTCGGCCTCGACAACGGGCGCGCGTCGCAATCAGCCGTGATGATGTTCGTTGCCGCCGCCATGCGGCTGTTGCGCTTGTGGTACCTGCTGTTGTGATGGCGGGTGAGGCATCGGCGGGGCGAACGGGTGCGGCTGCTGCATCGCCTGATGCGGCGCTTCCATTCGATGCGGCACGTCCTGATGCGGCATCGCTCGGACTTGCTGCGGCTGATGCATCGGCTGCGGCGCGAATCCGTTCGCAAGCGTTTCCCTCGGTGCTTGCGGCCCGTCATGCGACTCTCCGCGATACACATTCGGCTGACCCTGGAACCGAGCATATTGCGGCGGATGCGGCACGCCGTTTTCGCGCGCGGACATCGAAGGCGCGACGACGGCATTCGCGCGCTGCGGCGGGTACGGCACGTTCGCGACATGCGGCGACGGCAATGAAGGCGATGGCGGCGTCACTACGTTTGGCCGCCCTGGCGCGATCGTCGGCGGCGCATGCGGCTCGATGACCGCGCGCGCCGGCCCGTGCGTCGCGACGAGATGCACATCGTCGAATCCGCGCGGCGTATGCTGCTGCGCGCGTCCATCTTGCGGAGTGAATGCGTCGTGGAACGCGGGAGGCGCAACTGGCGCATGTGTCGCCACGACCGGCCGCGCAAAGCCGCCCTGTGGCGGCTGGTAATCGGCGTGGCGTGCGCCTGGCGCGAAGCTGTCGCGCGTCGGCGCGATCGGGCGCACCTGCGATGAAGCGCGGATTGTGCCAGCGCGACGGATCGACCGCATAAGGCTGATGCCCGGCCGGCTGGCTGGCTGCGCACGAAGGCGCCGACGGGCAACGCGGTCAGTCCGCGCGGCGCGCGATAGTTCACATAGGTATTACGGATGTGCACCGAATTATCGACGTACACATTGCGATTGACGTGCTCGTAGTAACGCGGACTCCAGCCGTCGTGATGCGAATGCCAAGGCTCGCCGGGCGCGAGCGCGAACCACGCGACGCCCGCCGCCGCGACGCCGCCGACGGTCAGCGCGACGTTCCTCGGTACCGTGGCCGCCATCGCCGACGAAGGCGACCAGAGTGGGCGCAGGCGGGCGGCGCGCTCATCGGGTCGGGCACCCATGCCCATTGCGAGCCGACATACGCCCATCGGCCATAGTGATACGGCGCGAAACCCCAGGGCGCATCGTCGATCCACGTCCAGCCCCACGGCGCCTGCCACGTCCAATGACCCTGCCGATACGGTGCCCAGTCCGCCGATACCGCGTTCGGCACCCAGATCACGCCATAGGACGGATCGTTGCGCCAGGTGCCGTTGGCATCGAGATCCATATAGCCGGGAATGCCGCGCGACACGTAGCGCGCCGAGATCGAACAGTCTTTGGCGACATCGCGCGCGGTGCTCCATTGATCGAAGGCATTGGGAGCGGGCGAGGCGTTCGCGGCGGCCTGCTGGAGATTCGTGCCTTCGAAGGTGATCTGCTGGCCCGGCCCGAGCGCGGCGGATCCGCCGTCGCCGTAGGCCGTCACGCCGCCCGCGCGCACGGTCACGGTGATCGCGCGGCCGTCGGGCGCGACGTCGACGCGCACGTCGCCGGGCGAGATGATCGCGAGCGCGGTATTGGGCGTATCTATCTCGATACGCGCGCCGGGCGCGATCTCGCGGGTGCGCATCGATAGCGTGCCTTGCGCGACCTTCAGTTGCGCGGTATCGTCGTCGAGCGCGAGGATCGCTACCGCCGTCGACGAACCAAGCCGCACCGCCGTCGAGCCGATGTGCAGTTCCAAGCGGGCGTTGTCGTCGTTCCAGAGTTGATCGCCGGTCGTGAGCGGGCGGTTGATTTGCACGTAGCTCCACTCCGATGCGCCGGCGGGCTGTGTCGTCACGGTGCTCGCCGTGTAGTTCAGGCGCGCGACGCGTCCTGGCGGATTGCCAGCCGGAGTCCGATACCCGATGCCGGTGCCGCCACCCCGGGCGGCGTTTGCGCAAGCGCGTGATGCGTCGAC
>JAQFVI010000327.1:7484-13120 GCA_029439495.1 Caballeronia sp. BR6202001590007 | reverse complement strand
ATTCGTGTCGTTTTTTCACTACATGGTTAACCCGTATTTTCGCCACGGCCGAAGTTGGCATTCCGGGCGCGAAACTGACAGAGAACTGACAACGAACGATCGAGGATGCGGGGCGCTTCGTCTCCGGGAGGGCTTGATGCGCCCCCAACAGACTGATTTTTTAACGATTTCTGCTTCGAGCAACGACGAGGCAGCGTGCTGACACAACCGATCGTCCCGTCGGTCAAAAAGGAACAGTGCGCCACCGCACGCAAAAGCAGAAAACGCGAAGAATCGAACCGATCGCCGAGACGGCGCGGTACTGGTGAAGTAAGCGCGAGGAAAGATTCGGATTACAGCAAGTACAGGCGCGTATGGTCACGCCCCTGTCAAAGTGGACGGGCCGTTACGCTCTCATGCGTCGATGCGAGTCCGCAATTCGCGCGCGGTTTCCAGCAGGCCTTCGTATCCGGAACGTGCATGCTCCGGCAGATCGGGATCGCCGACGAGCGTCCCCAGCGTTTCGATGATGCTGTAGAGAATGCCCTTGGCGGCATGCGCGGCGATCTTGCCCGCTGCATACGATTCGTCGACATGAGTCGGCGCCGCATCGAAGTGCTCCACTTCGGGATGAGCATCGTCGACGGACGGATCCTGCGGACGGGACGTGTGCGGCTTGGTTGGTTCGCTGTTCATGACTCATTTGCTCCGTACATGTATGCTTCTCCAGTATAGCGCCGCTATAGCGCCGCGACACGTCACTGCGCTAATCGCGCTTAGTCCTGCAGCGGCTGAATGAAGTGCACGCGGCGCCCGTCGATACCAGAACGATGCGGTACACCCTGCTCCATCAGAAGCGCACGCAAATCGACGATGACCGGAAAGACTTCGTGATTGTGATCGGCACCCTGCCGGTCGTGCGCCTCTTGCTCTCGCTCCACGATCCAGCGATCTTCCTTGAAGATGCGCTCGGTAAACCACACGAGCAGCGGCCATGCGGCGTCGAGCACCAACGGCAGCTTTGGACGACGGATCGACAGCAGCCCGAAGGTGCGATTGGTACGCTGCTCCGCATCGAGGGGCACGTAGGCGATCCGTAGATCCATCACCATCGTGTCGTCTTTTGTGCGGATCTTCAGCGTCAGGGATAGTCGGTGCGAATCGTCATGACGTCCTTTTGCGATTCGTCCGGCTTCGTGCCGCGTTTCTCGCCGAAGACGAGCGCCTCGCCGATCGGCTGCTTTCCTGCCTCGCGCGCAAAGACATAATCGACTTTCACCCAGTCCTTGCCGCGGTGGCGTCCCAGAGAACGCGCACGCATGCTGCCCATCTGGCGGCGATGCAGGAACTGGATGGTTCATGTCCATCAGATTCTCGTGCATAAAGGTGTAATGGCAGTTCACTTCGCGGCCGAAGCGACGCGTCTTGTAGGCCTTGTCCGTCACCGAACCGAGATCGGGAAACTTCGCCTCGTCCGCAACGAGCGGGTCGCCCGTGAAGACGAAGATCAGCCCCGCTTCTTCGCGGCAAGGATAGGCGCGCACGCCATTGGGCAAACGCTCGCGGCCGAGATACGGAATGTCGATGCAGCGGCCCGTACAGTCGTAAGTCCAGCCGTGATGTAAGTCCAGCCGTGATAACAGCAGCGTATCGATTCGCCGTCGACCACGCCTGCATGCAAGGGCACCTGGCGGTGTGCACAGCGATCTTCCAGCGCGAACACCTTGCCGCACTTGACCTCGCGTGACCACGCGAGCGAATACCAATGGTCGGGGTGGATGTCGATGCGGCGCAGATCGCGCGGCGGCCTGGAACTCTTATCGGCCGAACCGGCTTCCTGCTCGCCCTGAGGCAACGCTGCGCGCATGTATGACGCCTCCGGTGAAGGGAGATCGAATTGAGCGTCCCGAGCGATGGAGCCGGGGAGCGATGAATGACCATTCGCAGTCTACACGGCGAAGGCAGTTTCGGTGCTGTCCGGCGGGATGGTGAATACGCGCGGTAGACGGCGCGCCGATCACGCATCCTGCATTTTGAATGCGTTGCCGCGCCGCTTTGCATCATGCAAGCTGCATGCGGCATGCAATCGGCCGCCCTACGGAACAGCGCCTCGGCGGCCTCCCAGGGCGCGATATGGATCATGTTGATGCAGACGATCGCCGCAACTTCGCCGATGCCCCAGTCGGGCGACAGGACATCGAGCGCGAGCGGTGCTTTCAGATTGTCGAGTCCGGCGTGGGCGCGCCATGCCGCGATGGAGTTGCGCGAAGGCGCGTCGGGTCGCTCGGCTGCCAGACGATGTCCGGCAACGCAGCGGCGCAATGAACCGCGTGCTGCCCGGTGCCGCTGGCGATTTCGAGCACGGCCAGGATCGCGTCGCGGTTGCGCTCGGCGGCAAATCGTCGGNTGCGTTACAGCCCGTTGCCGGCTAATCTATGCCGACAAATGGCGCGATTCCTGCTAACATGGCCTGCGAATGCGCGGCGTGTCTTGTGTCTTGAATGCGCGGCGTGTCTTCAAACCTATGTATGCTCCCGGGTGTTTTTCGCATGCGAATGCATGCCGAATGCCCGCACGGTGCATGCAAAATGCAGATCGTCGCGCGCCGCGACGGCGAACGAGGTTTCGTCTCGGGGCGATTTTGCCCACAATCCCGTCGATGATCGCCGAGGCGAGCGGCACTTCTCCCGCGACGACGCGCCAACGAACCCCGACCGATCGATCCGAACAACACGGCACGATCGACATGGAGTAAGCCATGCAAGACCCACGACACACGACACACGAATGAATCGCAGCAATCGAATTCACCGGCAGGCGCGACCGACAACGGCCCGGACGCGGACATGATCGCCTTCGCCAGCGAAGTCTTCGACGTCGCGCGCCGGGGCGATGCCGCGATGCTCGATGCGCTTCTCACCAAAGGCGTGCCGCCCAATCTGCGCAACGACAAGGGCGACAGCCTCGTGATGCTCGCGAGCTATCACGGACACGCCGACACAGTGCGCGTGCTGCTCGAACACAAAGCCGATCCGAACCTGCGCAACGACAACGGCCAGACGCCGATCGCAGGTGCCGCGTTCAAGGGCTTCAAACCGGTGATCGAAACCTTGCTCGATCATGGCGCAGACGTCGAGGGCGCCTCGCCGGACGGGCGCACCGCTTTAATGATCGCGGCGATGTTCAATCGCGTCGAGATGGTCAACTATCTGATCTTGCGCGGAGCCAATCCCGATGCGTGCGATGCCAATGGATTCTCCGCACGCGATGCCGCCGAGAAAATGGGCGCGCCGGATACGGCCGCGCATCTCACCCGACTGGCATCCGACTGAGCCATCGGCGTGAGCGTCGGACTCACCCTGCGATGAGCCCTGGTACTCGGCTCGACTTCAACTGCATTCAATCCGCTTCGCACCATGAACGTGTCCGACAGTTTCATCCGNTTCCCGCATCGAGGCGATGCGTCGTCGAGCGTACCGACCGTGTTCGGACGTCCGGCGTTCGTGCATTGCATTCTGAATGCATTGCCGCGATGGGCGATGCTGTGCTGGATGACCATCGTCAGATGGCGCGCGCTGCGACTGTCGACGAGCGTGCCGCTTCTCGCTGCCTGTGCACTGTCCGCATGCGGCCTGCTGCCGCAGCAGACGTCCGCGCCCATCGTGGAACGTTCGTACATTCCCACGCCTGCCGAGACCGAAACGGAAGCCGCCGAACCGGAAGAACCTGCATCGACGGTTGCGGTGCCCGAACCGGCCTCGGCGCCGAAGCCCGCCCCTGCGCCAAAGCCCAAGCGGCGCATCGTCAAGCCGAAGCCTCCCGAACCCGCACCGACGCCGCCGCCGGCGCCGCCCGAACCGCCGCCGCAAATCATTTCGACGCGCATCATGCAGCACGAGCAATTGCACGGTCTGCTCGATTCCGAAGTGCAACGCCCGGATGGCAAGGTCGTCGGCCGCGCGGTGGACATGTACGTGGACCCGTCGGCCAAGCCGAAGCTGCTGATGGTGAACCTCGCGGGCTTTCTCGGCATCGGTGATCGGAAAGTGAACTTTCCGTGGAATGCATTCAAATTCACGCCCAGTGCGAAGACGGCGCCGATCACCTTCGTGCCGCCGCCCGCGACGAAGGGCAAGCCTGCCGAGCCGGTGTCCAAGCCGCAACCGGTCAACGAAACACCGCCCAACCTGCTGCAGCTTGTCGATTCGA
Organism: Caballeronia sp. BR6202001590007; assembly: GCA_029439495.1. Classification (GTDB taxonomy): domain Bacteria; phylum Pseudomonadota; class Gammaproteobacteria; order Burkholderiales; family Burkholderiaceae; genus Caballeronia. The sequence goes on along the minus strand of JAQFVI010000327.1, from coordinate 8,932 downwards.
CGGTCGCACAGAAGAGCGGCGTGCGCATCGGACGCGTGGTGGATGTATTGGTCGACTCGCAGGGTGAGCCGCAGGCGCTCGTGCTGGATCTTTCGAGTTCGCTCGCGGAGGACAAGCGTCACATCGCGGCGAACTGGAACGACCTGCATGTTCTTTCGCGCAACAAACAACAGTCGTTGCAGATGGACTTCACCGATGCGCAGTTGAAGGCTTCGCCGACCTACGCGGCCGATCAGCCGATCAAGATCGTATCGCCCGTAGTTCCGATAGCGGCATCGTCGAGTGCGGCGTCGCTGGCATCCGGTGCATCAAGCGCATCGAGTGCATCGGGCGCGGCCGCGGTGAACAAGGCCGCGACGACCGCTTCGGGAGCGGTGTCGCCGCAAGCGACGGCATCGGCCGCGCGCCCGGCGAGATAGCGCATGCAGACAACGGATAACGACATCGATAACCGAATCACAACATGGTAATTGCACGAAGTCTGCGCGCGCTCGACTGGCTGAACTTCTTCGTCGCCAACGTGCAGACCGGCTTCGGCCCCTTCATCGCTTCGTACCTCGCGGCCAACAAGTGGACGCAGGGCGAAATCGGCCTGATGCTCTCCGTCGGCACGATCAGCGCGATGGCGAGCCAGTTGCCGGCAGGCGCGCTCGTCGACGCGATGCGCAACAAAAAGTTCGCCGCGCTCTCCGCGATCATCGCGATCATTGCGAGCGCGTTGCTGCTTGCCGCGAGCCCGACTTTCATTCCAGTCTTCGCGGCCGAAGTCCTGCACGGTTTCGCGAGCTGCATGCTCGTGCCGGCGATGGCCGCGATCTCGCTCGCCCTCGTCTCGCGCGCCGATCTCGGCGACCGGCTCGGTCGCAACGCGCGTTGGGCTTCCATCGGCAGCGCATTGACGGCCGCGTTGATGGGCGCGTTCGGCGAATACTTGTCGCTGCGCTCGGTCTTCTTTCTCACCGTGGCGCTCGCCTTGCCCGCCATCGTCGCGCTGCGCATGATCCATTACGATCCGCCGCCGCTCGCACTGCCTGTACCGCCGAGCAAGAAGAAGATGACGCCCGAGGGCGAGGAACGTGAGTCGTTGCGCGAGCTGCTGAAGGACAGGCGCCTGCTGATATTTGCCGCGTGCGTGGTGTTGTTCCATCTGTCGAACGCGGCGATGCTCAATCTCGCCGCCGGCGAAGTCACTGCGCACATGGGCGACAACGTTCAACTGGTGATCGCGGCGTGCATCATCGTGCCGCAGTTCATTGTGGCAGCGCTCTCGCCATGGGTCGGCCGGCAGGCTCAAAAATGGGGACGCTGCCCCGTCTTGATACTCGGCTTCTGTGCACTGCCGGTACGCGCCGTGTTATTCGCGGGCGTATCGAGCCCGTATTTGCTCGTACCAGTTCAGATGCTCGATGGCATCAGCGCAGCCGTGTTCGGCGTGATGCTGCCCTTGA
>JAQFVI010000327.1:0-7478 GCA_029439495.1 Caballeronia sp. BR6202001590007 | reverse complement strand
CGGCTGCAGCGGGCTTCGCAGCGGATCGCTTCGGTACGGCAATCAGCTTCTTTGGTCTCGCCGGCACGGGCCTCCTCGCGGTTTTGCTGGTCTGGCTGGCCATGCCGGAGACACGCGGCGCGGCAGTGGAGAAGCCTGCCGAAGAGCCGGCCGTGAAAGCCTGAGCGCCGGTGCTTGCGCTGCGCCGGCAGAATCGTATTCTGCATGTTGCGTGCCGCATGCCGCATGCCGCATGCCGCATGCAAACTCGATCGACGATCTCAACCGCGTGCTGCGAGCGGTTGCAGATTTCCAAGCAAGGTCGGGATCAGTTCGCTGACCGTGGGATGGATGTGCATCGCACGCTGCAGCGTCTTGTACGAAATGTCTGCATTTATGACGTCGACGAACGTGTGAATCGCCTCGTCGCCTTCGATGCCGTAGATTGCAGCGCCAAGCAGCCGCTCGGTATTCGCATCGACCAGCGCTTTCATGAATCCGTCGGTTTCGCCTCGTTCGCGGGCGCGGCCGACGCGGGACATCGGCATGGTGGCGATCAGCGCCGCGCGTCCGTCGTTACGCACGTCTTCTTCGCTCATGCCGACGCGCGCGAACGGCGGATCCACGAAAACCGCATAGGTCATGATGCGCGTGTCGACGCTGCGCGATTCGCCATCAAGCACATTCGAAGCGATCACTTCGTAGTCGTTCCACGACGTATGCGTGAATGCGCCACGCCCGTTGACATCGCCTAACGTCCATATGCCGTCGACCTTCGTGCGCAGTTGTCCATCCGTTTCGATGATGCCGTGACGATTCACCGCGATATCCGCATGCTCGAGACCGAGATCATCGGTATTCGGCGTGAGTCCCGTCGCGAACTCGCGAACAACAGATGCGAGGCAACGATCGATTCGTTTGCATATTGAATGCGAACACCCTCGCCATCCGGTGCCACGTGCTGCAACTGCGCACCGAAGCGAAACTCGATGCCTTCCCGCTCCAGCACGTCCTGAATGGCTTTCGATATGTCGGCGTCTTCGCGCGCAAGAATGCGATCGCCACGCACGAGCAGCGTGACACGACTACCGAAGCGTCTAAACATTTGACTGAATTCGAGCGCGATATAGCTTCCGCCGACGATCACGAGGTGCTCCGGCAAGCTGGTCAGTTCGAGGATGGTCGAATTCGTGAGCCAAGGGACAGTATCGAGTCCATCGACTTACGGAACCGCGGCACGCGTGCCGGTGTTGATGAACACGAGGTCGGCGTCGATGGTCATCGTATCGCCCGTGCGCGACTCGATGGTGAGCGTGTGCGGTCCCGTGAAACGTGCATGTCCTTCGAAGACGGTGAGATTGTCCGTACCGCGCGCAGCCACTTTTCGACGCCCTCGCGCGATTGGGCGATGACCTCGTCCTTGCGCGCCTTGACGCGCGCCATGTCGACCGACACGTTTCCTCCGATCGACACGCCATAACGCGCCGCGGTGCGCGCCACATGGGCGGCACGCGCGCTTGCGACATAGGTCTTGGTCGGCGTGCAGCCAACGTTCACACAGGTGCCGCCGAACAAATGCCGCTCGATGAAGGCCGTGCGTCGACCGCTTTGCGCGAGCCGTGCCGCTAGCGGCGATCCGCCTTGTCCCGTGCCAATGACGACCGCATCGAAATGCTGTGACATGCCNTGCGCGATCAGAGGACGCGTCTGGGCATAAGCCATGCTTGCCGGATGATGACACCCCTTTCTGGCCACTCCCTGCACCCATGCTTTCATGACCGAGACGCTGTGGTTTCTCGTCGTCGGCGTGCTTATTTTCATGGGCCTCGCCAGCTCGACCTTCAAACGCCTGCCGATCAGCACGGCGATGTGCTATCTCGCGATCGGCTTCGCACTCGGCCCGAGCGGAGCCGGGCTGTTGCATCTCGACTTGCTCGGCAATGCGTCCGTGCTGCGCCGCATTACCGAAGTCGCGATGCTCGTCTCGCTGTTCGCCATCGGGCTGCGCCTGCGCGTGCCGCCTACGGACCGCATCTGGTTTCTGCCGATTCGCCTCGGCTTCGTCGCCATGGTCTTCACGGTGGCGGCGCTCACACTGTTCTGCGTCCATGTGCTCGGCTTCACCTGGGGACCGTCGTTGCTGCTCGCCGCGATGCTCGCGCCCACCGATCCCGTGCTCGCACACGATGTCCAGGTCGAAACCCCTGGCGATATCGATCTGCTGCGCTTTTCGCTGACCGGCGAAGGCGGCCTGAACGACGGCATCGCATTGCCGTTCGCGCTGCTCGGCATCGCCGTGGCCGGTACGAAACCTCACCGAGTGAAGCCCTACGATGGGCGTTTGCGGCGCAGGCAGCCTGGGGCGTCGTCGGCGTGCTCGCGAGCGGCTGGCTACTCGGCGAACTGTCCGTGCGTCTGGTCGCCTACTTGCGCACGCGGCACGGCGAGGCGCTTGGTCCCGAAGGCTTCTATGCGCTCGGACTGATCGCGTTGTCGTATGGCGTCGCCGAGTTGATTCATACCTATGCGTTTCTCGCGGTGTTCGCCGCCGGACTCGCGATGCGACGCGTCGAGCAGAAATCGAGCGGAGACAAGTCGGTCGGCGAAGCCGTGGGAATGATCGATGCGGACGATATCGGCGCCACTGCGGCCGATCCGGAACGCGCGCATGCGTTCATGGCCCAACGCGTTCATGGCTTCACGATCGAACTCGAACGTATCGCCGAAGTGGCAATCATGCTGAGGTGGGCGCAGTAGTCGCGACGCTGTGGCGCGACCTCTTTTCGTGGAAGGCGGCCCTTCTGCTGGGAGCATTGTTTTTCGTGCTTCCGTCCGCTCGCGGTCGAAGCGTCGCTGCTCGCCTCGACGGCGACAGCCGCGCAACGCCGACTCATGAGCTGGTTCGGGATTCGCGGCGTGGGCTCGTTCCGTTCTACTATTTGCTCTACGCACTGGAGCATGCCCCGCGCGAGGTCGCGACGCCGCTGATACCGCTCGTCATAGCGGCAATCGTCGCGTCCGTCGTGTTACATGGCGTCACGGCGACACCGCTGATGAATCGCTATCGGCAAATCAAGGGCCGACACTGACCGCGCCGCATTCGGTGCCTCAGGGGCATTCCGTGAAGTGCATTAGGTATGATGCATGCGGCGTGCAGCATGCAAAATGCCATTCGATTCGAACTGTCCGGAGCGACGACCGTGAAGCATCTCTTCTTTATCTGCGGACATGCGGGAAGCGGTAAAACGACGCTCGCCAAACGGCTCTTCACGCCGCTGTTGCGCACGAGCGGTCAGCCTTTCTGCTTGCTCGACAAGGACACGCTTTACGGCGCGTACAGCACCGCGGCTATTGGCGCGCTGGCGGGCGATCCGCATGATCGCGACAGCCCGTTGTTCCTCCAGCATCTGCGCGATCCCGAGTACCGCAGTCTCATCGATACCGCCGCGGAGAATCTCTCACTAGGCGTGAGCGCTGTCGTCGTCGCACCGCTGTCACGCGAAATTCGCGAAGGCCGTCTTTTCGATCGCGCCTGGCTAGGTGTCGGCGACGACGTGCGCATTCGCGTCGTGTTCGTCCACGTTGACGAAGCGGTCGCGCGCGAGCGCTTCGAAACGCGCGGCGACCCGAACGATGCGTACAAGCTCGCGCATTGGGACGATTACCGTCGACGTCTCTTCATGCCTGACGAGGCGGTGGCCAAGACACTCATTCTGTTCGACAACACCACCGCTTCGCAAGCCGATTACGACGCCCTGCTGTCACGTCTGCTCGCGGCGTCATAGCGACGCCCGAGAGCGCCGCTTCCCGTGTGGCGTTCAGCGTGTTTACGCCTTCGTACAGCTTGCCGAAGCGGTTATTCAGAAAGACATCGAGCGGAACCTGTTCCTGACGAATGAACCCGCTGCGAGGCAGCACGCCCTCGCGGAAGAGATCAAGTTCCGCGCAGATCGCGCCGGCGGTGGTGATCTGAATCGCACTCATCGGCATGCCGCACATCTGCTTTGCGAAGATCTTGCGGGTGAATACATCCTGCACAAGTTGGCCGTTACGCATGCCCGTCACCGTGACGAAGATCAACACTACGTCCTGAGCGGTCGATGAAACTGCGCGCCTGAGCATCGTCTTCAAACTGTCGCGATCGGTGGACATGCGCAGATCGTCCAGCAGAAACTTCATCAGGTCGCGATGCCCCGGATAGCGGACCGATTTGTAATCGAGCGTCTCGACCTTGCCCGCCAGCGTTTCGCACAGCGTGCCCAGTCCGCCCGACATGTTGAATGCCTCGTACTCGATACCGTCGAGCGAGAAATGCTCGACGCCTTCGAGCGGCTGCACCCATTACGTGCGACCCTCGCGTATCGCTTCGCAAGGCTGGCAATACTCGTTGATGAGCTGTCGATGCTCCATGTCAGGTTGTACTTCAGCGCATTGGTCGGAAACTCGGGCAAGGCGCCGACGCGCATCTTGACTTCCCGCACGTCGTCGAGCCGGCAAGCGAGATCGTGCGCGACGATGCCGATGAACCCGAGCGCAAGGCCGCTTGCGGCATGAATGCAAAATCGCTTTCCTGCGCCATGGCGCGAATCGCATGCGTAGCCCGCACGTCTTCGGTGAGATCGAAGTAGTAAACGCCGGTTGCTTTTGCGGCAGACGCTACTTCGATTGCGAGGTAATAAGGCAGCGCATTGACGAGGGCGTCGAAACCTATCAGGGCTTCACACAAGGCCGCGGTGTCCGCCGAATCGACACGGCGTGTCGCGACTCCCTACGCATCGAGGGACGCCAATGCATGTTCGTCGCGGTCCAACGCCACGACTTCGAAATCGCCGCTCTCGCGCAGCAGATGCGCAATGTTGTGTCCGATCAATTCCGCGCCGATAAGTGCCACTTTCATCGTCTGCTCCTGTTGTGTTGTCGTGTTCGGCTCGATCGTTCGAGCGATGTGTAGGAGCGTGCGCAGACCGATCCTAGACGCAATTTGATGCGCTTCGACGACGGCTTTCGTCGATTCGACGATTGAACACTGCATTTTGCATGCAGGCGCTATCCGGTTCGGTCTATCTTGCGAGCCAGGATGATCGACGTGGTCGTGCGTTCAACGCCTTCGAGCACGCCGATTTCGTCGAGAAGATCGTTGAGCCAGTCCGGCGACGCCGCGCGCAACCAGGCGACATAGTCGAACTTGCCGCTCACCCGCGCACAGCAACTGAATCACAGGCATGCGCGCGAATCGCTTCTGCACGTCGCGGCCGAACTTCGGCGCGAGTTTGATACCCACCATACGCCTGAATGCTCGCGTCGAGCACGTCCTGTCCCAGCCGCACGCCGTAGCTCGCGATGACATCGCTCTTTTCCAGCCGCACCATGCATGCGATCACCGTCGTGCGCGCGATGCCGAGCTGTCGTGCAAGACTGGCCACGCTCTCACGGGCATTGGTCTGCAACAGCGCGATGAGGTTGTGGTCGATGTCGTCGAGTTGGTCGAGGCGCGGCGGTCTCATGTCTCTCCCATGCCTTGCATTATGCATTATCTTCGACGGCGCGTGCCGGCATCACACGCCCAGGCGCGCCACTACGAAGTCCACGATAAGAAAGCTTGGGCGTGACTCGCGTATCGCGGGGATAGACAAGATGCGCGGGCGACGGCTTAGGCAGGCAATCTTGCAGCACCGCGACGAGCGCCCCGCTCTTCAGATCGTCCTCGACGAGCGCGCATGACTGCAGTACGAGTCCGAAGCCCGCCAGTGCTGCCTTGCGCAAGGCCTGCCCATTATTCGCCTTGAATCGTGCCGAAGCCGTGCGCCTCGCATGCATGGCCTCGTCCTTGCCTTCGAGACGCCACACTGCCTCGCGTCCGCGATGCACGAAGCCAAGACATTCGTGGTGAGCGAGATCGCTGGGCGTCGACGGCGTGCCCGAGCGCTGAAGATAGGAGGTGGATGCGCAGACCGTCATCGCATACGGATGAAGCGGTCGCGCGACGAGCTCGAGTCGGGCAGATCGCCGATCCGCACCGCCGCATCGAAGCGTTCTTCGACCAGATCCGTCGGTTGGTGAGATCAAGTTCGACGCTGATACTCGGATACTGCGTGAGAATTCGGTGACGACCGGCGTGACGAGCTGCGCGCCATAGGTCAGCGGTACGGTTACGCGCAGCAAGCCGCGCGGCGTTGCGCTCATCGCCTCTGCGAGCGAGTCGGCGTCGTCGACGTCGGCGAGAATGCGGCGACATCGCTCGTAGTATTCGCGGCCGATCTCCGTGAGACTATGACGTCGAGTGGTACGCATGACCAGACGCGCCTTGAGCTGTGCTTCGAGCGCCTGGAGGTGCTTGCCGGCCACCGGGGCGGAAATGGAAAAGCGCCCGGCGGCGCTCAAACTGTCTTCATCGACGATAACAACGAACACGCGCATGCTCAATAACGTATCCACGGCGATTTTCCTGAACGTATCGAATGTAAGCAGTTGTGCAATCGCGAGCGAATCGCCACGCAATCGTGATACTAATATTTGCCATTGGCGTTTGCCTAGGGCAATGCCCTTTTCACCGATCCAAGGTAACTCACATGAAAAAGACTCTCGTTGCATTGGCGGCCTTTGGCCTGATGAGCGCGGCATTCGCGCAGTCCTCGGCACCGGCAGCGGTCTCCGCGCCGGCGATGCAACCGGCTGCTTTGGCCCCCGCTCCGACTAAGCGCGAGGCACGCGTCGAAGAACGCATCAAGCAATTGCATTCGAGCCTCAAGATCACGGCGCAGCAAGAGGATCAATGGTCCAAATTCGCCGACGTCATGCGTGACAACGCGCACAACATGGGCGATTTGTATCGGCAGCGAGTCGAACGACGCGACACGATGTCGGCACTCGACGACATGAAGCAATACGCACAGATCACGCAGACCGATGCCGAAGGCACCAAGCGACTCGTCGATGCTTTCGAGCCGCTTTACACGAGCCTTTCGCCGGAGCAGAAGAAGCTCTCGGACACGGCCTTCCGCCAGGGCGGTCCGGGCAAGGGACGCCATGCGCATCCGCCGCGCAAGCCCCATGCATCGAATGCCGATGCTGCCTCCGCAACCAAGCCCTGAATGCTCAAGGCTTAAAGCCTTACGCCTTGAGCCCGACGCCTTCACACGAAGCCCGCGTGCGCAAGCCGCGGGCTTCGTTTCATTGAACTGATGCAAAATAACGCGTTAGCCGTTACGATCCCGTACCTCGAACTCATCCGGCCACGCCTCATGATCCATCTCGCTCAACTCGATCTCGCCACTGATCCGGCCGCGCGCCGCGTCGTCAAGGCGGCGCGCTTTGCGAAGGTCTATCGCGAAGCTTAAGAAAGAGCTAGGCGAAGTCCTCGCCCATTTCGATTTCCATCTCGCGCGGCACGGTCTCGCCGCTCGCATGCATTTCCTCGAGCGATCCCAGAGTCGTTTCGACATACGCGCGCAACACCGCATAACTGCGCGCGTGCATGCGCGGCGGCAGCGCCCGATAGC
>JAQFVI010000326.1 GCA_029439495.1 Caballeronia sp. BR6202001590007 | reverse complement strand
CTTTCTATCGATCAACGGGGCGATCACGTTCGTTCCCGTCACGCGGGCCGGCACGAACGAACGCGCGTCGGCAACGCAGTTTCAATGGGGATCGGTCGGAAGCGTCGCCTATCCTTCATCGGACTGCAGTGGAACGCCGGTCATTCTCTACTCGACCGGGCCTCGTCCCTCGATAGCTGTCAGGCAAGGCGCAGACGTCACCGTGTATGTGGCGAGCGATGCCGACTCCGGTCCTGTCGCCATTCAGTCGTCTCATCAAAATCCGATTTTCTCACAATGCACGCCGTGGGTCAGCACCGTCACCGCTTTTACGGTCGGGAGCACCTACCTGATCACGCAGCACTATCCCGAGCCGCTCACCATTCACTACTGACGAGCAAACGCGGCGCGCGATTTGGCGCGGTCCGCGCTGACAGGTTCATCGCCGCTTGCGCCTGACGGGCTTCTTCGAACCACCGGACAACATCGGCAGATCGCGCAGGATCCAATCGAGCAGTTCGAGCGGACCTTGCGCGAGCGGCCTGCCATTCTTCACGAGCACCTTTGCCTGAGCGTTCTCGCAGAGCGGATGCGCGACGCGCACCGTAGCCAGTTGTCCGGCGGTGACTTCGCGGTAAGCCGCAAACTCGCCGATCAGCGTGATCTAGCTTCCCAGGCTCACCATCTGCTTGAGCGCGCTGAGTGAGTTGGTCGTCAGCGCCGCGCGCACAGTTACGCCGTCGGTCAATTCCAACGTCTTCACGACATGGCCGATGCCGAAATCCGCGGCATCAACGCAAGCGGATAGCTCGCGAGATCCTGAATAGTCGCACTGCCGCCGCGTTCGATCAGCGGATGATCCGCGCGCGCAGCATCACCGGCTGAGGTGAACTCCATCGCACGGCGATGTTTGAATGCGGCGTTGAATGCGGCGGTGGGTTATACGCCAGCCCGATATGCGCGCGGCTCTGTGCGACTTCCTCCATCAGCGCATCGACGCCGAGCATGTCGACGGTGATATCGAGGCCGGGATAGCGCTGACAGAATCGCGCCAGCACGTCGTTGACGAGCGTATCGACGAAGCCCTCGCTGACGACGATGCGTATGCTGCCCTGGCGCAGATGCTTCAGCGCGTGTAGCTGATCTTCGAGCTTCTCCTGTTGCGAACGGTAGCCGCGCCAGAATTCGAGCAGATGAAGCGCCGCCTCGGTCGGTCGCACGCCGCGCGCTTCGCGATCGAAAAGGCGGGTGTCGAGCTCGTCTTCGAGCAGCTTGATCTGCCGTGTAATGACCGACGGCGACGTATTCAGATGATCCGCCGCACCGCGGATCGTGCCGTGCGCGAGCACCTCATGAAAGTAGCGTAACCGCTGCTGGTTGATTTCCCGCATCGATTCCCCTCGCCTCCCCTCCTATTGTTCGTAGAGCAACGATATGTAAACTTTGTTGCTCTTGCTCGAAAGCCGCTTCGCCGACACCATTCGGATCATCGTAAGCGAACCGAGGAGATAAACGTGAACGACACCATCGACATCAAGCGCCGCCGCCTGCTCGGCACGGCCATTGCCGGGATCGGCGCGTTGCAGTTCGGCATCGGCGAACTGGCACATGCGCAATCGACCGTGAGTGCCGCCAAAGCACCGGCCGTCTTCTTCGACGAAATACGGCAGATCGACGCCGGTGTGCTGAACGTCGGTTACGTGTAGACAGGACCCGAAAGCGGGCCGCCGGTCATCCGCCGGTCATCCTGCTGCACGGCTGGCCATACGACATTCAGAGCTACGCCGAAGTCGCGCCGATACTCGCCGCAGCCGGCTATCGCGTGATCGTGCCGTTTCTGCGCGGCTATGGCACGACACGTTTTCTCTCGGCAAACACGCCGCATAACGGTCAACAAGCCGTGGTGGCCGCCGACGTCATCGCGTTGATGGACGCGCTGAAGATCGAGCGCGCTTTGATCGGCGGCTACGACTGGGGCGGCCGCACGGCAGATATCATCGCGGCGCTGTGGCCGCAACGCTGTAAAGCGCTAGTGTCGGTGAGCGGCTATCTGATCGGCAGTCAGGAGGCGAATCGCGCCCCCCTTGCCGCCGCAGGCCGAACTGCAATGGTGGTATCAGTTTTACTTCGCGATGGAGCGCGGCCGCGCGGGCTACGCCGCGAACCGGCATGAGTTAGCTGATCTGGCGACTCGCCTCACCGAAGGTGGGCTTTCGACGATGCGACATACGATCGCTCGGCTCAATCATTCGACAATCCTGACCACGTCGATATCGTGATCCACAATTATCGCTGGCGTCTCGGGCTCGCAGAAGGCGAAGCGAAATACGACGCGCTCGAAAAACGTCTGGCCCGATTCCCGGCGATCACGGTGCCTTCGATCACGATGGAAGGCTATGCAAACGACGCGCCGCATCCGCAGCCCGCGGCTCACGCCAAGCGATTCACCGGCAAATACCGGCACATCGACGTGAGCGGCGGCATCGGCCACAACTTGCCGCAGGAATCGCCTCGGGCGTTCGCGGATGCGGTGATCGCGGTGGACCGGATGTGATCGCCGATGCCAGCCGTCTGGCACAGCCAGTGCTAACACCCGATCTCATTCGACGACGAGAACATCGACGAGAACAAATTGTATGCGTAGCGTGGGGATCGCTTCTGTGGAACCTCAAGGGCTTTCCGATCGAAGGAGACTGGCAGCAAGGCGGCCCACTGATTCCGCTCGAATATGCCCGGCATTCCGATGGCGAAATCGTGAGTCTGGTCGTCGTCGACGGCGTGCCGCATCAACCGACCTCCTGGGCGACCGTCGCGCTCGATTCGCTCGATGCCGCGCGCGAAGCCCTGCGCGCACGCGAAGACGTCCGTGCCAATGTGACCGAATGGATCGGCAGCATTCCGCGACCGGCACACGTCGACTATCCGCAGGCGCATGCGTTCACCGCCTGGCTCGAGCACAACGGCGCCGACGCCGTCGTCTGGACCGCGTTGCCGGCGAAGTCACGCGATTGCAATGGCCGGGTGCCCAGCGAGGACGAAGCCATCGCCTACCTGCAATCGCTGGTCGGCGACGAGCGAACGCGCGCCGAAGCCTATGTGCGACAGACACCCGTCGCGATTCGAACGCCCTTGCGCGAGGCGTATCGACTCGTATCGACATTCGCTTTGAAGGAGCCACGATGCCCGACGGTGACAGTTATCCCTTATGCCGCTTTGCTTTGCCCAGCCTGACCTTGCCTAGCCTTGCCCACAACGCGAAAGCCGCCTCGCCGCGATGACCTCGACGCTCCGATGACGCGTCGTTCCGTGCGCAGCCGGCCTTCAGGAAAGCGCCGCGCCCGGCGCCACGGAACACATCATGAAATTCCTGCTGCTCTCGCAACTGCCCCCGCGTCGACGAATCGCGCGTCCACTACGACGCCATGCTCGACCTGAACGAGCGTGAAACCCGCCGAGCCGCGTGCCTGCGACGCCTTCTCCAGGCCTTCCGCGCCCTCTTTCGCTGATTCACGCGCGCGACATGTGCGTATGACATCGTTGCCGGTTTATTTCGAAACACCGCTTGGGCTTCGATGAGCGTCGACTTCGCAATCCGCCTCTTTGCCGCGTTCGCGTGCGGTGTCGCCATCGGCCTCGAACGGCAGATGCGCCAGCGCACCGTCGGACTGCGCACGATCACGCTCGTCGCGAGCGGCGCGTGCCTGTTCGTCACTCGGCATGCTGACCCCGGCAACGGCGAATCCGGCGTCACGCAGATCACCGCGTATGTTGTGTCGGGCGTCGGCTTTTTCGGCGGCGGCGTCATCATGCGCAACAAGGGCTCGATCCAGGGCATCAATAACCGCCGCGACGCTCTAGTGCTCCGCCGCCGTCGGCGTGCTGTGCGGCACCGGCCACTATGGCCCGTCCATCGCGGGCACGCTCGTCGTGCTCGTGACCAATACCGTGCTGCGCGAAGTGAGCCGCGCGATCAACGCGACGCCGGTTTCAAGCGCCGACCTCGTGCGCAAATACGTGCTGACCATGGTCGGGCGTCAGGAAGACGAAGTCGAAGTGCATATCCGCACGATGGTTTCGAATGCGATGGGCGCGCAGCCGCTGTCCTTCCAAAGCCTGACGAGCGAGAACACCGACACCGAACCGCCGCGCGTCAAGGTGACCGCGACGGTACGCACGCATCCGAAAGATCAGGCGAAGCTCGAACGCATGGCGAGCCGCATGAGCATGGAGCGCGGCGTGTCGGGCATCAGTTGGACCGCCGCCGAAGTCGAGACTGCGCCCGAATGATCACGGCGGTCCAGCCTGTCCCATGCGTGCGCGCATCGTCGCGCAGTGCCACGCGAGATTCGGCCGCGCATTCACGCATGCCTTGAGCGGCGTATCGATGTCGTAATACAGGATGTTCGCGACGAAGCCATATAGACTCGCAGACTCGCGTCCGTGCTCGACGGCTCGTCGCCGAACATGAACGCGAAGTCGCCGAGCGTATTGGCGAGCGCGTTGAGATCGGCGCAACCGCGCGCGTAAACGTCGTCTCTTTCGTAGCGCCCGATGTCCTGGTAACTAGCGCTTGAAGTTATAGCGCCGCGCGGCATCGAGCGCCGCCGCGTCGATTCCAGCGTGCGCGTGCAGCAACGCATCGCGAAAGCGCGGCCAGTAGCGGTCGTCGCGCCAGCGCGAATACGACATCGCCCAGTACAGATCGTCGAGCGTGCGGCGCACGAAAAGATCGATGTCGCGTTCCTCGCGCGTTAGGTCGTCGAGCGTGAGCACATGCTTGAGCGTCAGATACGCGACGATCGCATCGCTGTCGCCGATGGTCTCGCCGTCGTCGATCAGATACGGAAGCTGGCCGCGCGGCGCAGCGCTCGCGTCCATCACATGGCGCTGCTCGAACGCAAGCCCGCTGATGCGCAGGAACGCGAACACCTTCAGTCCGTAAGGATTATTGTCTTCGAGTCTGAAAAGTCCAGGATAGGAATAGAGCGTGATCATGTCGCCTCCGCGCGGGCCGGACATCGCGCGAAACATGCGGCGTTAGTCAACAGGAACGCGCCAAGTTCGCTACGATGCTCGACTGGCCATGCATCTTCTCGTCCCGGGCGCGATCGCTGCTCATTGCCCGATCGATGCGTGCCCGCCATACTGAAAAATACTATGCCCACGCCGCCTCAAGCCATCGGTTTCACCCTCGATCCGCTCGACCGCGTCTCCGAAAGCCGCGACGACGAAGCCTTCATCGCCGCGCTGCGCGACTATGCCTCGACCCGCTTTCTGCTGTTTCTGAAAGAAGTGCCGCTCTTCAAGCGCGCGCACGGCCACGATCCGCTCTTCGATGCCGCCGAAGCCGCCCGCTTCGGCGCGCCACTGCAAAGCGTGTTTCTGGGCCGCGAAGCCGATGGCCGCGCGCTCTTCGCGCTGTCGCTCGAGCGCAGCGCCGACGATCTGCCGCCGGACACCGAAGCCGTCGAACTGCGCCCGATCGCGATGCAGGGCCTCGTGCCGCCGCCGATGATCTCCGCGCTCGGCGAAGCGCGTTTGATGCTCGACTGGCATCGGCGACATCGCTTCTGCGCGAACTGCGGCACGCCGACCGGCAACGCGGGCGCGGGCTGGAAGCGCATCTGCGGCAACTGCCACGCGCAGCATTTTCCGCGCGTCGATCCGGTCGTCATCATGCTGGTCACCGACGGCGAGCGTTGCCTACTCGGGCGTCAGAAGCAGTTTCTGCCCGGCATGTATTCGGCGCTCGCGGGCTTCGTCGAGCCGGGCGAGACTTTCGAACACGCGGTATATCGCGAAGTGCTGGAGGAGGCGGGCATCCGCTGCACGGACATCCGTTATTTCGCGTCGCAACCGTGGCCGTTTCCGTCGTCGCTGATGATCGGCTGCTTCGCGCGCGCGGTCGACACCGAGCTAACGGTCGATCAGAACGAACTCGAAGACGCGCGCTGGTTCTCGCGCGACGAAATGGGGAAGATGCTCGACGGCACGCACGCCGACGGCCTGTCCGCGCCGAAGGCTTTTGCCATCGCGCATCATCTGCTGAAGGCGTTCGCCGACGGCGAAGTCCTAGAGCGTCTCGCGCTCGACGATCTCGAAGCCCACGTCCACGCGCGCGGACTCGCCGCCGCTGCCGTTCAATCGATCGATTAGACAACGCGCGGCGGTCGCGCCGATGCGCGGCCCGTCGACGCGCACGGTCAACAGCGCGGGCAGCGAATCGGCGGCGAATTCGAGATCGCCGAAACCGTACACCTTCAAACGCGACGGCACCTCCAAGCCTAGCTTGCGCGCCTGCGCCACCACGCCCAGCGCGAGCAGATCTGAACTGCAGTAGATCGCATCGACTTGGGGATGCGCGGCGAGCATGCGCGCGAGCCCGTCCTTGCCGCTCGCGACCGAGCTCGGGCTCGGCGGCGGCATCAGCATTTCGCGCACGGGACTGACGCCATGCCGCGCGAAGGCCTCGTCGGCGAAACCGTGCCGCCGCGCGCGATCATCCGCTCGGCGACCGCCGCACCGATGCGTTCGTGCGAGAAGCCGACCAGCATGTCGATCGGATCGTCGGTCATGTCCCAGATCTCGACGATCGGAATGCCGATCTTGCGCAGCCGCTCGCGCAATGTCGCCGTATGCGCGACGCCGGTCAGCAGCACGCCTTCGGGACGGCGGCTCAGGATCGCGTCGAGCAGCTGGTCCTCGTTCTCGTCGCTGTAGCCGGACAGGCCGAGCAACACCTGATAGCCGGCGCGCGACATCGTATCGCTGAAAACCTGCACCGACTTCGAGAACAACGAGTGCGCGACGATCGGCACGATCGCCGCGATCAGCTTCGATTTCGCCGACAACAGCTGCCCGCGAACCGGTTCGGCACGTAGCCGAGTTCGGCGACCGCGAGCCGCACACGCGCAAGCGTGTCGGGCGCGAGCGTCTGCGGCGCGTTGAACGCGCGCGAGACGGTGATCGGCGACACGCCCGCGACTTGCGTGACATCGGTGATGCGCACGCCCTGCGGCGTGCCGCGCGAACGCTTCGGCTTCAGCGCGTCTTGCGCCATTCGCGGTACGCGGCGAGCGTCTCTTCGTTCGGCGGATAGGTGCCACGCAGCATCGCGCCGCCTTCGACCTTGTGCGCGATGAATTCCTCGAGGATCTCCTGCTCGCTCGCGTCCTTCGCGACTTCGTCGGCGAGATGCCACGGCACGATGACCACGCCGTTCACGTCGCCGACGACGATATCGCCCGGATAGACCGCGACGCCGCCGCAGGCGATCGGCACGTTCATGTCGAGCGTGATACTTCGCGAGATTGAGCGGCGCGCTCGCGCCCGCGCAGAAGAGCGGCAGGCCAATATCGCCGATGCTGCCGCTGTCGCGGCGGTCGCGCACGCAGTCGTCCGACACCATGCCCGCGACGCCGCGCTTCAGGAACCGCGTCGTCAGGATCGAGCCCGTCGACGCGACGCTGCGGTCGCCGCGGTAATCCTGCACCAGCACGCTGCCCGGCGGCGCGGTCTCGACGGCCTTGCGCTGCGGATGATCGGGATTCTGAAATACGCCGAGGTGATCGAGGTCCTCGCGCGCCGAAATATTGCGCAGCGTGAACGCGGAACCGACCATGTTCGGCGCGCCTTTTGCGGGCTTCACGAGCGGCGCAACGCCTTGCAGGAACACGTTCCGCAAGCCGCGCTTGAAGAGTTGCGTGGCGAGGGTCGCGGTGCTAACGTGGCGCAGCAAATCGAGCGTGGCGTCGGAGAGAGCGGTGTCGTCGGTGGTCGTGATGATGTCGGTCGGTTCGATCGAGATTTCTAAGGATTCAGTGGATTTCAGGCTCGCCGCCCGATGCCGCCTTCGCGACGGGCTCTTCGAGGAAGTGGAAGTCGCAGCCCTTGTTCGCCTGCGTCACATGCAGTTGATGCATTACGCCGAAGCCGCGTTCGAACGGACGCTTCGGCGCTGTCCACGCGGCGCGGCGTGCAGGCACGTCGAGTTCGACCATGTCGCCGTCCTTCACCAGCGCGAGCGGCCCGCCGACGAACGATTCCGGCGCGACGTGCAGCACGCAGGCGCCGTAGCTCGTGCCGCTCATGCGCGCATCGGAAATGCGCACCATGTCGCGTACGCCCTGCTTCAGGAGCTTCTGCGGAATCGGCAATTGACCCCACTCGGGCATGCCCGGCGCTCCGACCGGTCCCGCATGCTGGAGCACGATCACCGAATCGGCGGTGATGTCGAGCGCGTCGTCGTCGATGTGCGCGGCCATGTCGGCGTAATCGCGGAACACGGCCGCCGGGCCGCGATGCCTGAGCAGATGCGCTTCCATCGCGGCGGGCTTGATGACGGCGTCGTCGGGCGCGAGATTGCCGATCAGCACGGCACAAGGCCGTCGTTGGCGACGAGCGGATTGCCGAGCTCGGCGAGCAGCGCGCGCAGGCCGCCCGCATAGAAGAAGTCTTCCATCAGATACTTGCCGGCCGGCCGGATGTTGCCGATCACCGGCGTCACGCGCGCCAGTTCGTCGAAGCGCGCCGTCGTGAGCGGTACGCTCGCGCGCCGTGCGACCGCGACCAGATACACGATCGCGTTGGTCGAGCCGGACATCGCGAGCACGGTCGTGACGGCGTTGTCGAAAGACTTCGGCGTCAGGATGTCGGACGGCTTCAGGTCCGTCCACACCATCTCGACGACGCGCTGCCCGGTCAGCGACGCGAACTGCGCATGCCGATCGACCGCGGGAATCGAGGCGAAGTCGGGCAGCGTGAGCCCGAGCGCCTCGGCAGCGCTCGTCATCGTGGAGGCCGTGCCCATCGTCATGCAATGGCCCGGCGAGCGCGCGATGCCGCTCTCCACGCCCTTCCATTCGTCCTCGGTAATCTTGCCCGCGCGCAGTTCCGCCCAGTATTTCCAGGTGTCGGAGCCGCTGCCGAGCGTGCGGCCGTTCCAGTTGCCGCGCAGCATCGGACCAGCGGGCAGGAAGATGGCGGGCAGGTCCATGCTGATCGCACCCATCAGCAGGCCGGGCGTGGTCTTGTCGCAGCCGCCCATCAGCACGCAGCCGTCGAACGGATATGAGCGCAGCAGTTCCTCGACTTCCATCGCGAGGAAATTGCGGTAGAGCATGGTGGTCGGCTTCTGGAACGGCTCGGCGAGCGTCATCCACCGGCATTTCGACGGGAAAGCCGCCCACCTGCCAGATGCCGCGCTTCACTTCCTCGACGCGCTGTTTGAAATGCGTGTGGCACGAGTTGATCTCGCTCCACGTATTGACGACCGCGACGACCGGCTTGCCCATGTAATCGGACGGATGATAGCCCATCTGCGCCGTGCGCGAACGATGGCCGAACGAGCACAGATCGTTGACGCCGTACCAGCGATGACTGCGCAGTTCCTCGGGCTCTCTGCGTTTCGTGGGATCGAAGTTCAAGCGTTGTCTCCTCGATGGTATCGCTACCATTCCGAACGGCAAATGGTAGCGATACCATCGCCGCGAGTCGCTTAGGGTTTACTTGATGAGATGCGCCGACGCGAGCGCCTCGGGGGGACCGAGCAGGATGACGACGCCGACCGCGCGCGGCGCGACGTTCGGATCAGGACAGAGGCGCCGCGAGAATCAGCAGACATTCGGTGACGAACGAGCCGAACGCGATGCCGACCGACACGCGGCCGAGACTGCCCCACATGCGGTGGTCGACGTTGCCCGCGCATCGCCAGGCGAGCACGCACCAGACGAGATAGAGCGCAGAGCACGCGCCGAACAGCGCGAGCAGCCACGGCCACAGCCAGACGCTCAGCAGCAGGAATTTTCGGGCGCGAGCCCGCTCGCGCAGAGATCGAAATAGAGCGTCCACCACGCGACGTGCAATGGCACGCCGAGCAGCCACCAGACTTTCCAGAAACGCTCTTTGCCGCGCCAGACCTTGAGCAACATGCGCCACCATCTCGTTGAAAGAAGGCCCGCATTCTACTCCAGAGGCCCGGCGCGTCGGGTCAGCGCTCAGCCTGCGAGATTGCGGCGTTTCGCCTCGATCTTGGTGATGAGACGCTGCAACACGCCTTCCGCCTGCCCCGATAGTTCGATGAAGCGAAAGCCGACGACATGGCGCAGCATACCGTTGGGCGTCGTGAAGCTGCGTGGCGAAATCAGTTCGAGCGCGACGTTCAAGGTGCCGAACGAGCCGAGAAACAGCGCGACGTCGTTGAACAGCGTGCCTTTTTCCGTTTCGCCCAGACACACGGACTCGATGCGCAGCGCGATGCCGCCGAGCGATACGTCCTGGATCTCGCAGCGGAAGGTCTGGCTGTCCGCGTACACGCCCTTGGCCGTGTACGGGTCCATCATCGGCGTCGGCACGCGGAAGAATTCGCGGCGCTGAAAGTAGTAGAGCTTGTCCGGAAACGGCACTTCGAAAGCCTGACGGCCCTCGAAGCTCGTCGCCTGCGCGCCGTTCGTCGTGAACTCGACGCGCACGCCTTCCGGCGCGCCTTTGAACTGCAATTGCTTTTCTTCGAGCAGCAAGCGGTTCGCTTCCTCGACGCCGCCCCAGTCGAACACGATGCGGCCCTTCGCGCGGATCGATTTCGAACAATTGCGACACGATCTGCCCACACGCGCCGGCGACCATGCACATGTCGCCGCGCTGCACAAGCATGCGCAGCACGATGGAAATCTCCGAAGGAGTCTGACGGGCAAAGCGCGCCTGTTCTTCCGCCCGGCGTTCGATGTCGGATACGTGCGCAGATGCGGATGGCTGCGACAACGGTTCAGCAAGCATGACGGTCCAGTCTTATTTGATTTATACGACGAAAAGCCGGTAAAGCGCCTCGGAGCTTATTCGTAATAATGCGTAGTTTGCATGAAACATGCGGCTCTTTCTCGCTGATAATGGCCAGGTTTTCCTGAGATTTAGCGTTCTAACAACAAAAAAACCGGCAGGAATTGCCGTTCCTTTTCGATGAGCTTTCGCGGCATGGCGCGGACTTCGCCGACCAGCTTTCGTCCACGGTGCAATAGGGTTCAAGACGCGCGTCGCATGCTTGCGCAGAATCGCGGCATCGATAACGAAACGGAACCGGCGATGACCGATCTGCACGCAACATCCTCTTTGAAAGAGCCCGCAGCCACATCTTCCCAAGCGCCCGCGCGCCCGCAGCAACGCTGCGTGATCGTCGTGGATGCCGCTCTGCCCGCCGGACTCTCGGCCAACGCGGCGGCCGTGCTCGCGCTAACGTTCGGCCAGCGGCATCCGTCGCTCGTCGGCGAGCCGCTCGTCGATGCCTCGGGCATCGCGCATCCGGGGCTGATTCCGATCGGCATCGCTGTGCTCGCGGCGAACGCGAAGCAACTCGCGGCGGCGCGCGCGGAGACCTCCGCCGCCGCTGCGTGCGATGTCGTCGGTTTTCCGGTGCAAGGCCAGCAGACGACCGACTATGCGGCGTTCAATCGTGATGTCGGACAGCGCGCCGCCGAGCGTGCCGTACGCGCGCCTGGCGCTGGTATTCGTGCGGCATCATGCCCATCGCGCGGCTGAAGGCGCGCAAACAGCCTGAACGGCGGGAGGTCGGCGGCCGTCGCGATGTCCTCGAGATGCACGGCATCGGCGAGACGCTCGTCGATATAGGCGCCGCGTAGCGCCGCGCGGACGCGACCGCGCGCGGTTCGCGGGGCACCGCGTCGAGGTGTGCGCCGTGCCGCGTATGACGCCCGATCAGGCCCGCCGCGAACGACAGGTAGCGCTCGTCGCGATACAGCGACGGCCCGTTCGTCTCCGAGGCCCGATGCACGTCCAGCAGCGCCGCATCGCGGATGATCGGCCCCGACAGCCGCCTGCGCCCGCCGCTGCCCGTTCGTCGCCGCTCAGCCGGCGCAGATGCGTGACATCGACATAGAGCGTCCTTTGATGCACTGCGGGCACTCTACCAAACCGGCGAATTCTCGTCAGTGACGGTCGCAACTTCTGCGCTCAAGCATGCAGAAGATGTGAACTAAAGCCTGAACGCATTCGCGCTCCTCGACGCAGAGCGCGCGATGGGGACAGCGCGAGCCTCCGAACAGCGATGGCTCAACGGCGCGCCATTGAGTGACATCGATGGGATGCCCATCACTATCAAGGATGGAATCGCTCTCGAAGGCTGGCCGTCGCGCAAGGGCTCTCAGGTTACCTCTAGCGAGCCTGTACTACAAAGCTCTGTGGTCGCGGAGCGTTTGCTGGCCACAGGTGCCGTTGTTATCGGAAAAACCCGCATGCCTGGAATTTGCATGGAAGGGGTCACCGACAGCCCCGGCTTTGGCGTCACGCGCAATCTGCTCAATCTGGACCTCACGCCAGGCGGCAGCAGTGGTGGCTGTACTGCGGCGGTGGCAGCTGGCGTTGTCCGTGTCTCGATAGGAAGTGATGCAGGTGGCTCAGTTCGCATCCCCGCCGCATTTACAGGAACGTTCGGTCTTAAGCCAACTTTCGGACGCATACCCATCACGCCGCCGGCAAGCTCATTCTACGACGTTGCGCACTATGGACCCATGGCGGTAAGCGTGTATGACCTTACCGCGATCATGGCAGTAATCAGTGGCCCCACCGCTCGGGATTGGACCTCGATTGGCCTCGAGCCAGTCGACTTCAAGGCGAGCCGTGCACCCACTGATTTACGTATCGGCTTGCTCAATCCGCTTCGCTAGGACGAGAGTGCTGATGTCATCAAGCGAGCCATGGATGAGACCTACGGCTACCTCTGGAGCAGTGGTTTCAACATGAAAACAGTGGACTTCGACATTCATGAAGCGTCGCGACTGGACGCGTTTTTCTATCGTATCGGATGCATCGGAGCAGTGAACAGCGTCCCTGTCGAGCGACGGGAACTGCTCGACCCCGGCCTCTTGGAGTTCGTTGAACCGGTGCGTAACTCGACACTTGAGCAGATTCAGCGCGCAAACCAACAGCGTGATGTATTCGCGCAGCAATTGTTCTCGCTGTTCGACGAGGTCGATGTCCTGATGTTGCCGACGATGCCGATAATGCCCTTTGAGGCAGGTCACGACACGCCTCCAGACTCGGCGGACAACGACTGGTTCGAATGGAATCCCTATACGTCGGCATTTAACCTCACGCATAAC
>JAQFVI010000325.1 GCA_029439495.1 Caballeronia sp. BR6202001590007 | reverse complement strand
GTGTAATAGGCGAGAGTGAGTCCGACCCAAGCCTGCAGCAAAGCAAAAAGTCCCGCAAGAACAAGCCCAGACCCCAACCGCGAAGTCACATTCTGAGCCGCGGCCGCAGGCCCGACCATCAAAGCAAAAACAAGCAGCACTCCGACGATCTGCGTACACGCCGCCACCGCCAGCGCGGTGATCGCAAGAAACATGACCGACACGAGCCGCAACGAAACGCCTTTGGCCTCGGCCAGTTCCGGCTGCAAGGAAGCGAACATCAACGGCCGCATGATGACCGCCAGCGCGCCCAGGCTGACCGCAGCCAAACCCGCTAGCACGAGCAAGGCCTCATGACTGACGCCCAGTACATTGCCGAACAGCAGCGCCGTAGCCTGCGTTGCATACGCGGTAAAGAAGTGCAGGAACAACAACCCGAACCCGNGCGCACCCATGCCGACGCCCGCCGCCAGCGTGAATCCGACCATCCCCCAAATCGGCGAAATGCCCAACTGCACCGCGCCGGTCGCGCCGGTGAATCCGACGTGCGACAACGCATGACCCGCGAAGGTCTGTTGACGCATCACCAGAAAATAACCGACGATCCCCGACAGCACCGCGACGATCCCCGACGCCGCGAAGGCATTGACCATGAAGTCGTATTCGAACATGTCTACTTCGCGTGATGATGGTGATGACCGTGGCCATGCCTATGACCGTGGTCGTGTTCGTGCGCGTGCTCGTCGCCCTCATGCGCGTGATCGAGCTTGTCGATCTCGATATCGACCGACATCACGAAAATGCGGCCGTTCACGCGCATTACGTCGATCGGCGATCCGTACAGCTTCGACAAGACCGGCTTCGAGATGACCTCGTCGACCGTGCCGAGCGCCGCGCGCCCGTTGCCGAGATAGAGCACGCGATCGAGCGAGTTCAGAAGCGGATTGAGTTCGTGCGCGGAAAACAGCACGGTGATGTTCAGCTCGCGCTGCACGCGCCGCACGAGTTCGACGACGCCCGTCTGATGCCGCGGATCGAGGGAAATCAGCGGTTCGTCGAGCAGCAGCAGGCGCGGATCGCCGAGCAGACACTGCGCGAGCAAAAGACGCTGACGCTCGCCGCCCGACAGTTCCGACAGCAGCCGCGCCGCGAGCTGCTCTCCGCCGACGAGTGCGAGCACGCGCTCGACATCGGCGACGACGCGCGCGTTCCGAAGCGGCAGTCCCCAGCGATGCCCGTCCGCCGCCATCGCGACGAAATCGCGGCCGAGCACGCGCCGGTTTGCGAGGCTGCTGCGGATTTGCGGCATATAGCCGATCGACGGATTGCCGCGCATCACCGCGGCGCCGTTCACGCGAATCGAACCCGATGCCACCGGCACGAGACCCAGCAGCGCACGCATCAAGGTCGTCTTGCCCGCGCCGTTCGGGCCGAGCACGCCGATGAATTCCTCTTGCCCGACCGCGAAGCTCGCGCCGTCGAGAATCGCGCGTTCGCCGAGTTCGAGCGTCACGCGATCGACTTCGAGCGCCGCGGGCGAGCCGACGTTCATCGTTGCCATCCCTGCAGCGCGCTCGACAGCGTATCGAGTTGCGAAGTCATCCATTGCTGATAGGTCTTGCCGGCGGGCAGCGTCTCCGTCACGTTGATGCTCGGCACATGCGCGTCCTTCGCGACGTTAAGCAGGCGCTTGGTCAGCGCGCCTGTCGCCTGGCTGTTATAGATCAGCACATGCACGCGGCGCTCGCGCAGATCCTTCTCGAACGCGGCGATGTCCGCGGGGCTCGGCTCCGTCTCGTTCATCTCGGCCATCTGGAAACGCTGGTTGCGCATCTCGAAGCCGATCGCGTCGGCCATGTAGCCGAACACCGGCTCGGTCGCCGTCACCGGCACGTCCTTGTAACGTGACTTGAGCAGTGCGACGCTCGCGTCGATCGGCTTGAGCGAGTCGAGGAACTTTGCGAGGCGCGCATCGTAGTCGCTCTTGTGCGACGGGTCCGCGCTCGTCAGATAGGCGCTCACCGCTTTCGCGACGACGGGCATCGTCGCCGGGTCGTACCAGAGGTGCGGATTGTCGCCGCTCTTCTTGCCGACCAACTGCGCCGCGACGATCACGGTGCGCTTGTCGTTCGACTTCGATGCGCTGAGCAGCTTGTCCATCCACGGATCGTAGTCCGCGCCGTTGTAGACGACGAGCGCCGCGTGCTGCAGCGCGCGCGCGGTTTTCGGGCTGGCTTCGAACAGATGCGGGTCTTCGTCCGGATTGCTCAGGATGCTCGTTACCTCCACATGATTGCCGCCGAGCTGACGAATCACGTCGCCATAGAAGTTCTCCGCCGCGACGACTGGCACGCGCGCGGTCTCGGTCTGCGCGGCGGCGGTCTCGCGAAAGCCCAAAGCGATGGCAAAGCAGGTCAGGACGTGCGCGAATTTCATCGATTTCCCTTCTGAAGAGTGATACGGAAGACGGAGCGCGTCACGTAGACCGCTCGGCGCGATGTTTCTTCTGGCAGTCGCCGCACAGACCGCTCAGCTCGACGACCTGATGACGCACTTCGAAGCCGTGCGCGGGCGGACTCGCGGACAGCGACGACGCGATCTCGCGACCCTGGATTTCCAGCGTCGCGCCGCATTCGTCGCAGATCAGGAACTGGCTTTCGTGCGGCTTGCTGGCATCGCAGCAGGCGACGAAGGCGTTCTTCGACTCAATGCGGTGAACGAGCCCGTTCTCGACCAGAAAGTCGAGCGCCCGATAGACGGTCGTCGGGGGAACGCGCGCACCGCGCTTCGGTTCCATGGCATCGATCAGGTCGTAGGCGCCGATCGGCTTGTGCGCCTTCAGCACGAGTNGCGCCTCGGCGCGGGCCAGCATGGTTTCGACGGATGAGGTCATGTCAGATCGGCCGCGCGGCGGCCNGAATTCGGCGATGATATAACGTATCACTCGATTTTGCACGNCCTGCCTTTGCCGCCGACTTTTCGCCAGCCTGACGTTTGCGCGTCGCAGCATCAAAACCTCGTTTTCACGCCTTGACACGGGCGCGCGCAACGCCGATCACTCGATCAACAACAGAGCAATTGTTCATTTTTCGGGCTTTCGCTCATCAAAGCTCTCTGGACGATTGCCGAGAAATCGGAGACATCGGTGTGAGACTGAGAGACAAGGTGGCCATCATCACGGATGCCGCAAGCGGTATCGGCAAAGCGGTGGCGCGGCGATATCTCGACGAAGGCGCGAAACTCGTCGTCGTCGACGTCAAGGACGAGGCCGAACTGGCCAAACGCTTCAAAGCAAAGGCGCGCAGGCGCGCGTGCTCGCGCTCCGGGCTGACGTCACGCAGCGCGCGGACATCGACGCGATCGTCGCGCGCGCCGTCGAGCGCTTCGGCAGCATCGACATCCTCTTCAACAACGCGGCGCTCTTCGACATGCGCCCGATCCTCGACGAATCCTGGGACGTGTACGATTGGCTCTATGCCGTCAACGTCAAGGGCATGTTCTTCTTGATGCAGGCCGTCGCCCGGCGCATGGTGGAGCAGGGTCGCGGCGGCAAGATCATCAATATGTCATCGCAGGCCGGACGGCGCGGCGAAGCGCTCGTGTCGCATTACTGCGCGACCAAGGCCGCGGTCATCAGCTATATACAATCGGCGGCGTTCGCGCTCGCGAAGCGCGCTCACGAAGGATCGCATCAACGTGAATGGCATCGCGCCGGGCGTCGTCGATACCCCGATGTGAAGGAAGTCGATGCCCTCTTCGCGCGCTACGAGAATCGTCCGCTCGGCGAGAAGAAGCGTCTCGTCGGAGAGGAAGGAAGTGCCGCTCGGACGCATGGGCGTGCCGGACGATCTGACGGGCGCGGCGCTCTTTCTGGCGTCTTCGGATGCGGATTACATCACCGCGCAGACCCTGAACGTCGACGGCGGCAACTGGATGTCGTGACGTTTGGCGCCGCGCCGCCGCGCGCGGTGCAGCTTGCAGCATGAAGTTCACCGTCTATATTGAAACTTGAAACGGCGTCGCGGCGAAGCATCGCTGATCGGAGGGCGCGCCGCGGGCAGAACCAGACGCAGCACGAATAACGCACGAACAAACGCATCACTACGTGAGTTCCATCGCATCCCTGAAGCAGTCAAGCGGCAATCCGGCGCCAGGCGCTGCGCCCTGCCAACGAAAAAGGAGACGCACCAAAATGAAACGCATCGACAACATCGTCCGGACGAAGCCCCGCGCGACCCGCGTGCCGGGCGTGCTCGCAGCCTCCGTGTTGGTGGCCGTCGCGCTCGTGCCGGCGACGGAGAATGCCGCGACGACCATCACCATCGCCACCTTGAACAATCCGGACATGATCGAGTCAAGCAGTTCGCCGACAAGCTCACCGACAAGTCCAAAGGCCAGTACGGCATCTGCCTGCGCGG
The DNA here is from genome assembly GCA_029439495.1 of Caballeronia sp. BR6202001590007. GTDB lineage: Bacteria > Pseudomonadota > Gammaproteobacteria > Burkholderiales > Burkholderiaceae > Caballeronia. Next base: position 8,430 of record JAQFVI010000325.1, on the reverse strand, counting down.
CAAGGTGGGCTGGGGCGAGAACATGGCCTACGTGTGACGGTCGTGAATACCTTCGGCGGCATCTGGTTCAATGACAAGTGGCAGGCGCAGCTCGACACCGCGCCGTGGAAGAAGGCGGTCGGCTTCTATGCCGATCTGCTCAAGAACGACGGCCCGCCGGGAGCGAGTTCGAACGGCTTCAACGAGAACCTCACGCTGATGTCCTCGGGCAAGTGCGCGATGTGGATCGACGCGACGGTCGCCGCCGGCATGCTCTACAACAAGTCGCAGTCGCAGGTGGCGGACAAGATCGGCTTTGCCGCCGCGCCGGTCGCCGAAACGCCGAAGACCTCGAAGCAGCAGGACGCCGCGAAGAAGTTCGCCGCGTGGGCGACCTCGAAGGAATACATCGAGATGGTCGGCAAGGACGAAGGCTGGGCATCGGTGCCGCCGGGCACGCGCAAGTCGACCTATGCGCGTCCGGAGTACAAGCAGGCCGCGCCGTTCGGCAACTTCGTGCTGAAGGCGATCGAAACCGCCGATCCGAACGATGCCACCATCACCAAGGTGCCGTATGCCGTATAGCGGCATCCAGTTCGTCGGCATTCCGGAGTTCCAGTCGTTCGGCACGGTGGTCGGCCAGTCGATCGCGGGCGTGGTCGCGGGCCAGACCAACGTCGACACCGCGCTCAAGGCCGCGAACGCCGCGGCGGATCGCGCCGTCAAGCAGGCCGGATACCAGAAGTAAGGTCCTGCGCGGCACGCCGCGGTCATCCCATGCGGTACACGGGCCTCTGCAACGGAGCGGCCCACGCAGCATCATCATCGAGAGGTGACACGATGAGTCAATTGAATCCCACCATGGCCGAACATCGCGCGGAGAAGTCCGCCGCCGAGCGCGACAAGCGCCGCGCGAAGTCGGTGCGCTGGCTGATCATGCCGTCGACCAGCCTGCTGTTCCTGTGGATGGCCATTCCGCTCGCGATGACGATCTGGTTTTCGTTCTCGCGCTATAACCTGCTGAATCCCGACGTCAAGGGCTTCGCCGGTCTCGACAATTTCGAGTTTCTCGTCACCGATCCGGCATTCGGTCCGCCCATCGTGCACACGATGACGCTGATCGTCGCGGCGCTCGTCATCACGGTCGTGGGCGGCGTGCTGCTCGCCGTGCTGTTCGACCGCAAGTTCTACGGGCAGGGTATCGCGAGCCTTCTGGTGATCGCGCCGTTCTTAGTCATGCCGACGATCTCCGCGCTGATCTGGAAGAACATGATCCTGCATCCGGTGTACGGCATCATCGCGTCGCTTATGCGCTCGATGGGCCTGCAGCCGATCGACTGTTCGCCGACTATCCGCTCTTCGCGGTGATCGTGATCGTCGCGTGGCAATGGCTGCCGTTCGCGTTCCTGATCCTCTTCACGGCGATCCAGTCGCTCGATCAGGAGCAGAAAGGAAGCGGCGCGCATCGACGGCGCCGGCCCATTCGCGATATTCTTCTTCATCACGCTGCCGCACCTGAAGCGCGCGATCGCCGTCGTGGTGATGATGGAAACCATCTTTCTGCTGTCGATCTTCGCCGAAATCTATACGACCACCGGCGGCGGTCCGGGCACCGCGACCACCAACCTGTCGTACCTGATCTACGCGCTCGGTTTGCAGCAATTCGACGTCGGCCTCGCTTCGGGGGGCGGCATCCTGGCCGTGATCCTGGCGAACGTCGTCGCGTTCTTTCTCGTGAGAATGCTCGCGAAGAACCTCAGAGGAAAGTACGAATCATGAGCACGCAGCCGATGAATGCCGTTCCGTCGACCTCCGCGCTCGACTGGGTCAAGCGCATCGTGCCGGGAATCGTCGCGTGGATCGTGTCGAGCCTGCTGTTCTTCCTGATCTTCTGGATGACCATCACCGCATTCAAGACAGAGCAACAGGCGTATGCGTCGTCGCTGTTCTTCACGCCGACGCTGGGGAGCTTCCGCGAAGTGTTCGCGCGCAGCAATTACTTCGGCTTCGCGCTGAACTCGGTGCTGATCTCGGTCGGCGTCACGGTGATCTGCCTGATCCTCGCCGTTCCCTGCGCCTACGCGATAGCCTTCTTCCCGACCAAGAAGACGCAGAAAGTCCTGCTGCGAAGATGATGCCGTCGGTTGGCGTGCTGGTGCCGATCTATCTGCTGTGGAAGAACACCGGCCTGCTCGACACGGTGTCCGGCCTCATCATCGCGTACACGCTGATCAATCTGCCGATCGCGGTCTGGATGGCCTTCACGTACTTCAACGAAGTGCCCCGCGACATTCTCGAAGCGGGCCGCATCGACGGCGCGACGACTTGGCAGGAAATCGTCTATCTGCTGATGCCGATGTCGTTGCCGGGCTCGCCTCGACGGGCCTGCTGCTGATCATCCTGTCGTGGAACGAGGCGTTCTGGAGCATCAACCTGTCGAGTTCGAACGCGGCGCCGCTGACGGTGTTCATCGCGTCGTATTCGAGTCCGGAAGGCTTGTTCTGGGCGAAGCTGTCGGCGGCGTCGCTGCTGGTGGTCGCGCCGATCCTGATCGTCGGCTGGCTGTCGCAGAAGCAACTGGTGCGCGGCCTGACCTTCGGCGCGGTGAAGTGAGGGCATGCCTGTGACGCTCACTTCCTCCCGCGACGCCAGCCTCGAAGATCGCCTGCTGATCTGCGATTGCGACGGCGTGCTGATCGACTGCGAAGCAGTGGCGGCGCACATGCTCGTCACCGAACTCGAGGCGCTGGGCCGGGCGTCGATATCGAGCCGGTGCTGCTGCCGCTGCTCAGCCTGCGCATCGAGGCGGTGCTCGCGAGCGCCGCCGACACGGTCGGCCGCACGCTCACGCACGAGCGGGTCATCTCGATCCGCCGCGCGGTCGAAGTCGCGGCGATGCGGACGCCGACCGTGCCGGGCATCGCCGAGGCGCTCGCCGCCGTGCCGTTCCAGAAGGCCTGCGCGAGCAACAGCTTCTCGTCGTATGTCGACAGCGTGCTGACGCGCACGGGCTTCGTGCGCTTCTTCGGCGAAGATCCTGCATATCGATTACCTGCTCGACCGCAAGCCGAAGCAGTTGTCGGGCGGCCAACGCCAGCGCGTCGCGATCGGCCGCGCCATTACGCGCAAGCCGAAGGTCTTCTTGTTCGACGAGCCCTTGTCGAATCTCGATGCCGCGCTGCGCGTGAAGATGCGCTTCGAATTCGCGCGCCTGCACGACGATCTCAAGACCACGATGATCTACGTGACGCACGATCAGGTCGAGGCGATGACGCTCGCGGACAAGATCGTGGTGCTGTCGGCGGGCAACATCGAACAGGTGGGCACGCCCAACGAGCTGTATCACGCGCCGGCGAACAAGTTCGTGGGCGGCTTCATCGATTCGACCGGCGAGACGCAGCTCGCGGGCGTGCTGCCGGGCAATGCGAAGGAGGGCGATTCGGTGACCGTCGGCATCCGCCCAGAACATCTGCAGCCGCATTCCGCGGAAGCCGGCGACTTCAGCGTGACGACGACCGCGATGACCGTCGAGACGCTTGGCGATGCCGCGTATCTGTACGCCGAAATGCCGGTGGCGCTCGATGGCCTGATCTTGCTCCCGCCGCTCAAAAAGCATGCGCGCGGCACGCAGATCAAGCTCGGCGCGGCGCCCGATCACTGCCATCTGTTCAATGCGGAAGGGCAGGCGTTCCGGCGCAACGTCGTCGAAGCGTGGGCACGCGAGCATGCCGGTCATCCGGTCGCGCAGGTGCGGGCCGCGCAGGCCTGAGCAAATTCGACCGCGTCCACCGAGGCATTTGCATCGAAAGGCGCCGCCCTGCCCGGACGGCGCCTTTTCGCGGGCGATAATGACGGTTTTTGCGGCCGTCACGTACAAGAATCGCCATGCCTGTCCTCACCGAAATCTACGTTTATCCGATCAAGTCCTGCGCGGGCATCGCGCTCGAGCGGGCGACGCTCCTCGAAACCGGGCTCGAATACGACCGCAACTGGATGGTCTGCGAAGCCGACGGCGCGATGCTCACGCAGCGCACGTATCCGCGCATGGCGTTGATTCGCACGGCGCTCGAGGCCGACGATCTCGTCATCGATGCGCCGGGCATGCCGACGCTGCGCACGCCCTTGCGTGCCGAGGCGCTCGTCGATCCGCAGCCGCTTTGCACCACGGTCTGGCGCGATACCTTCGATGCGCTCGACACAGGCGAGGACACCGCGCGCTGGTTCAGTGAGTTCCTGCAGATGCCGGTGCGGCTCGCGCGTTTCGCGCCGGCGACCCGGCGCGTCGTCGATGAAAGCTGGACCGCGCCGCTTACGAGGAAGATTTCGTCGGCGAGATGCGGATCGGCGAAGCGCAGTTGCGTCTGGTCAAGCTGTGCTCGCGATGCCCGATGCCGACGGTCGATCAAGCGACCGGCGCGCCGGATCCAGCGTTTCCGCACGAGTCGCTCGACACGATGAGCGCGAATCGCGCGAGCGAGCAGATGGGCGGCAAGCTGACCCTCGGGAAGAATGCGGTCGTGGTCGGGGGCGAAGGCGTGGCGCTCGAAGTCGGGCAGGACGTGGCGGCCGAGATCGACTTCTGACGTATTTTATTTTGTCTTCAGGCGTCGAGGGCGGCCCGGGCGCTGAGTTCGTCGGGACGAGGCCCGAGAGCCATTGACCCTTGAGCGCGGCGATGACCGCATCGCGTTTGCGCTGGCCGCCTGCGAAGCCGATGGTGTCGGGCGCCGGGGCGGCGTATCGAGCCGGAGGCTGGTCACGCGTGCGCCTTGCCGGTCGATCGGCAGGCCGAGCCATTCGGCGATGGCGCCGACCGACATCAGCTCGTCCACTTCCGCGCGCGTGATGAAGCCGTCTTCGTGCAGCGGGCAGTTGACGCGCACATTGCCGATGCCGACGAAGGACACGTCGGCGTTGTTCGCGAGTTCGTCGACGATGCGATACAGACGGTGATTGACCCATTGCGCGCGTTCCGCTTCGCTGTCAACCATCAGCGGCGCGGGCAGCATGAAGTGCTTGCCGCCGGTCTTTTCAGACAACTGCTGCGCGACGTCGTAGCGATTGGACGAGCCGTCTTGCGCGATGGCGCCGACCATCGACACGAATCGATGCTGGGGCCGGTCGATCTGGCCGATCTGCGCGACGCAGGCTTTCAGCGTGCGGCTGCTGCCGATCGACACGACGAGCGGTTTCTCTTCGAGCAGATAGCGACCGGATATCCGCCGCGCCGATGCCCTGCTCGCACGCCTTTCCCGTGCACGCCGCGATGCATTCGGTCACCGCACCGAACCAGACGTCCGGCCACTGCTCAGCCCAGAGCGGTTTGGGCGTATCGGGATGGTAGGCGCTCGAATGCTGCGCGACGATCGCCCCGCTGGTGTCGACCGGCAGCGCCTTCGTACTCTGCGTGCCGATGTCGATGCCGATCACATAATCCATGTTCGTCTCCTGCCGGTTGTTTTTCGCCTAGGTTGTTTTTCGCCTATCTTGAAAGACACTGTTGAAAGACACTGCTCGCATGGGACCGGATCGCGCGCATCGCTGCCTATCCGGGTAAGTCCCAAGCACATCGATGCCACGCCACGAGCATCCCCGCGGCGCGCGAATTGCGAGGCGCCCGAACGCACATCGCGCCTTGACATTCGCCCGGGCGAATACGATCATCAAAAGAGCAAATGATCACTTCGCGTGCCGGATTGATTGCCGGATTCGCGCGCGCATCGAGCCGTCCGCACAGAACGGACGCACCGCCAATTAGAGGACAAAAAGAGAGACGATATGAACAGCGAAGCCAACGTGATCCTGCACATCGGCGCCGGTTCTTTTCATCGGGCGCATCAGGCGTGGTATATGCATTGGCTGAACGAGACCGGTGACACGAGCTGGTCGCTCGCGGTCGGCAACATTCGCGGCGACATGAATGCCGTGCTCGAAGCGCTCGCCGCGCAGAACGGCGAATACACGCTCGAAACGGTCACGCCGCAGGGCGAGCGCGCCTACGAGACCGTGCGCCCGATCAAGAAAGTCGTGCCCTGGTCCGCGGATCTCGAGGCGCTCGTCGCCCGTCGGCGCGGATCCGAAGACGAAGATCGTGTCCTTCACCGTCACCGAAGGCGGCTATTACCTCGACGAACACGACAAGCTCGACACCGCCAATCCCGTCTCGCCGCCGACTTGAAGGGCGGCCGCACGACCATCTACGGCGCGCTTGCCGCGATCCTCGATGCGCGCATGAAGAACGGCGCGGGCAAGGTCGCGCTGCAGAACTGCGACAACCTGCGCAGCAACGGCGACCGCTTCAAGAAGGGCATGCTGCAGTTCCTCGAACTGCGCGGTGAAACCGCCCTGCGCGACTGGATGCTCGCCAACACGTCGGCCCGAACTCGATGGTCGACCGCATCATGCCGCGCCCGACGCCGGACGTCGCCGAGCGCGTGAAGGCCGCGACCGGTTTCGACGATCGCGCGCCGGTGATGGGCGAGAAGTTCATCCAGTGGGTAATCAAGGATGACTTCATCGCCGGGCGGCCGGCCTGGGAGAAGGTCGGCGCGGAACTCGTTGATTCCGTGCACGCGTACGAAGAAGCGAAGATTCGCGTGTTGAACGTGACGCATAGCTGCATCGCGTGGGCAGGTACGCTAGTCGGTCTGCAGTTCATTCACGAAGGCACGCTGGACGACGAAATTCGCGGTTTCGCGAATGCCTACGTCACCGAAGACGTGATTCCCTGCCTCACGCCGAGCCCACTCGATCTCGCGAAGTACCGCGACGTGGTGCTCGACCGCTTCAGCAATCGTATATCGTATATCAAGGACACGAATCAGCGCGTCGCCGCCGATGGCTTCTCGAAGCTGCCGGGCTTCATCGCGCCGACCTTGTCCGAGTGTTTCGCGCGCGGCGTCGATCCGGATGCGACCGCGATGTTGCCCGCGCTGTTCTTCCGCTTCCTCGAACGCTAGCACGAGGGCAAGCTGCCCTACACCTACCAGGACGGTGTCATGGACGCGAACGTCGCGCACGGTTTTTTCACGTCTCCCGATCCGGTCTCAGAGCCTTCACGTCCGACAAGCTGCTGTGGGGCAGCCTCGCACAGAACGAAGGACTGGAGCGCGTGATATGCGGACGCGGCGCCATCGGCCGTGTCGACGCGTGGCTCGCGACGCGAGCATAAGTCACGTGCGACCTCAGCGCATCGCCGCAGGCGAAGCTGCGTCGCTCGGGTATTGTGCCCATTGGCGCGGCGCGCCCGGTGACGTTAATTAAATTAGTCCGTTAGTTCATGGCCTTCTTTCCGCGGCCATTTCTTTTGGCCGAACGTCTATCGACAAGGGTTCGTTCATGTACTTAGGCATCGATCTCGGCACCTCCGATGCGTGCTGTTGCCGAAGGACTATCTGCGCATGCATCTGACGGGCACGAAGGTCTCCGATCCGTCCAATGTCGCCGGGTACGCTATGGCTCAATGTCGCGTGCCGCGACTGGTCGGACGAACTGCTGGCCGCGTGCGACATGACGCGTCAGCAGATGCCGTCGCTGGCCGAGGGCAGCGAGCTTTCGGGCACCTTGCTGCCGGCGCTCGCGCACGAGTTCGGCTTGCGAGACGACGTGATCGTCGCGGCGGGCGGCAGTGACAACGCGGCGAGCGCGGTGGGCATCGGCGCGACCGATCCGGGCGACGGTTTTCTGTCGCTCGGCATGTCGAGCGTGCTGTGCTGTGCGTAATCGGTGATCGCTTCCAGCCGAATCCGGCGTCGGCGGTGCACGCGTTCTGCCATGCGATTCCGGATCGCTGGCATCAGATGAGCGTGGTCTTGTCGGCTGCGAGTTGCCTGCGCTGGGTGTGCAAGCTGACATCGACCGACGAGCCGACGCTGCTCGGCGAGATCGAGGCGTTGCCGCCGGAGGCGCTGTCGTCGGCGCCCTTGTTCCTGCCTTGTTTGTCGGGCGAGCGCACGCCGCACAACGATCCTTACGCGCAGGGCGTGTTCTTCGGGATGACGCACGCGACCGATCGTGCTTTGCTCGGCTATGCCGTGCTCGAAGGCGTGACCTTTTCCTGACCGATAGCCTCGATACGCTGCAGTCCGCTGGTACGCAGGCACGGGCGCTGTCGATGCTGGGCGACAGCGAGCGCAGTGCCTACTGGGCGCAGATGTTCGCAGACGCGTTCGATACGCCGACGCGCACGCACGGTTGGGGTGGCTTGCAGCCGGGGGCGATCCTGCGGTCGTGCTTGCCAAGCCGGCGATCAAGCAAGAGTTCTTGCCGGATACACGGAGGCATGAGGCCCTGCGCACGAGGCTCAAGAGTTTTCGTGAACTCTATCAGCACGTACGGCCGCTTTTTGATTCCGCTCGGCCGCGGTTGGCTTGAATTTTTTTGCTTGATCTTGTGGGTGGTGTGGGCTTTGATTTATGAGTGGTTGCTGGTTTCTTGCTGTTTAGGTTTCTG
>JAQFVI010000324.1 GCA_029439495.1 Caballeronia sp. BR6202001590007 | reverse complement strand
TTAGTTGGAGACGTTACATTCCAACAAATAGTGACCCTAGCGAATAAAGATGCTTGTCGAATCTCGGCCGTCGCGTATTCTTACAGTCTAACGAGACACTAGAAAAACAACGCAGCGAAGAATACGACGTGCGTCGATGAGTGTCGAAGAAAACGAGTTCAAATCTCAGACACACAAGATGCAATCGAATACGTCTGTATCGAGGGCGGGCCGCTTTCCGTCATGCCATACATCGGGTGAGGCGTTCAAGTTGGCTGCCGAGGCCTATCGAATGCAGCATGCGCACCTGTTCGATCCGATGATGGCGGTTCAAACGTCGAGCGTCGAACCGTTACCGCATCAAATATCCGCAGTCTACGAATCGATGCTGCCGCGGCAGCCATTGAGATACGTGCTCGCCGACGACCCGGGTTCCGGCAAAACGATCATGGCAGGTCTGCTCATCAGCGAACTGCTGATGCGCGCGGATTCCGAGCGCGTACTGATCGTCGCGTCCGGAAGTCTGGTCGAACAATGGAGAGAAGAATTATCGACGAAGTTTGGTCTCGACTTCGTGCTTTTGAGACGCGATCCATTAGACGCATCCCGACAAGCGAATCCTTTCGACGAAGCCGATCTCGTGATCGCCCGAATCGACCAACTCGCGCGCAATCACGATCTGATCGGTTAACTGAACGAATCCCGTTGGGATCTGATCGTCGTCGACGNCAACTCGGCGAACTGCTAGGAAGTCTGACGTGGCATTTCCTGCTGATGACTGCGACGCCACATAACGGCAAGGAAGAAGACTTCGAACTGTTCATGTCGCTGCTGGACGCCGACTGTTTCTACGGAAGAGCGCGCGACGGAGCAGTGCGCGCCGACATATCGGATCTGATGCGCCGGATGGTGAAAGAGGAGATGTTGCGCTTCGACGGAACGCGCCTCTTTCCCGAACGCCGTGCATACACGACCAGCTACTTGTTGTCCGACCAGGAAGACGCGCTCTATTGCGCGGTCACCGATTATGTTCGGCAGGAGATGAACCGCGCCGACGCATTGAACGACAACACGCGCAGAAGCGCCGTCGGTTTTGCGCTTACATCGTTGCAGCGGCGCCTCGCGTCGAGCCCGCAGGCGATCTATCGATCTCTTGCGCGTCGCACGGAGAAATTGACACAACGCCTGAGAGGCGAAATCCTGTCGAGCTCCTTCGACATTGCCGCAGACAACATGTGGGAAGCTTCTGAGACACTGGCCGCGGCTGAATACGAAGCGGACTGAATACGAAGCGGAGGAAGAGCGACTGGTTGACCAAGCCAGTGCGGCGCGAACAATCTACGAACTCAAAGCCGAGATTGCCGTGCTCGAAGGGCTCGAGGATCAGGCGCGCCGCGTCGTCGATAGCGGGCGGGATCACAAATGGGACGAATTGTCGAACCTGCTTCAGAACACGCCGGAAATGCGTGACCGAGAGGGCCGCCGGCGCAAGCTGGTTGTCTTCACCGAGCATCGCGATACGCTCGACTATCTCGCATCGAAACTTCGCAATTTGATCGGTCGTGAAAACTCGGTCGTCGTTATTCACGGCGGCGTGACACGCGAGGACCGAAGTCATGTACAGGACCTGTTTCGTCACGATCCGGAAGTGCTCGTGATAGTGGCCACAGATGCAGCAGGAAAGGTATCAACCTTCAGAACGCGAATCTGATGGTGAACTACGATCTCCCATGGGATCCGAATCGTCTGGAGCAGCGTTTCGGGCGCATTCACAGAATCGGACAGACGGCGGTCTGCAATCTTTGTAACATGGTTGCGGCAGGTACGTGCGAAGGCGATGTCTTCCGGCGTCTTTTCGAAAAACTGAATAACGAGCGCGAAACCCTCGGCGGTCGGGTTTTTCGACATTCTCGGTGAACTTTTCGAGAATCGCAGATCTGAAGGATCTGTTGGTCGACGCGATCCGCTATGGGTCGGATCGAGCGTTCGGCGCAGGTCCGCTTGCGACGGTCGAGGGCGCACTCGATACCGCTCGCATCGAATCGATCATCGCGCGTAACGCCTTATGCGAACAAGTGATGGACGAGGCGCGCCTCTTCGCCGTGCGTGACGACATGGAGAAGGCAGAGGCCCGCAAGCTCCAGCCTTACTTCATTCACGCTTTCTTCGAGCGAGCTTTCGACGAACTCGGCGGCGTCATGCGATCGCGCGAGACGGGAAGATTCGAGATCACACACGTCCCCGTTGAAATCCGCGAGCATGCGTTGAAGCTTGCACGTCTCGACAAGCGCCGGGCGCAATCGGTGGCACCACGTTATGAGCGTGTCGCTTTTGACAAGCGGTACGTGCGTCTCGCCGATCGCCCGGACACGGCGGTCGCGAGCCTGATCCATCCCGCGCATCCGCTCATTCGCACGGTCACGGATCTCGTCCTGGAGCGCCATCGCAATCAACTCGCCGAGGGTGCCATTCTCGTCGACCGGGGTGACATGGGCATCGTGCCTCGCTTGCTTTTCATGATCGATCACTCCATCGAACAAGGTGGCGATAGCAAACGCGTCGTGTCCAGTTCATCGAGATCACACCGGACGGTAATGCGGCCAATGCGGGCTTCTCACCGCATTTCGCGCTGGATGCGGCATTGCCTTCGGACATCGCAACGATCGCGCATCTGCTCGATGATCCGTCGATCGTTCGGGACGCCGCACACGTCGTCAACTCCGAAGCCTGCTTGCGCATCGCAACCGAGCATCTGAACGAGGTGCGCCGACGGCGCGAGCACGATGTTGACAAAACACTCAATGCGGTCCGCGAGCGGTTGCGAAACGAGATCCGCTATTTGTCCGCTCGTTACAACGATCTGCGAAAGGAGGAGGCAGCGGGCAAGGATGTTCTCCTCGTACGGGCCAAGCTCGGCCGAACGATCGACGAATTGGGTGAGCGGATCAAAATCCGCGAACGTGAACTGACGGCCATGCGTGAACTCGTGGCGGCGCAGCCGCTCGTCGTAGGGCGGGCGCTCGCGATTCCCGCGGGGTTGCTGGCGCAATTGCACGGAGAGGCCGGCTCCACGACGGATGCTGCCGCACGCGCACGCATCGAACGGATTGCTATGGCCGCAGTCATGGATGCCGAACGCGCGCTTGGGCACGACGTCGTCGATGTATCGGGGCTGAAGTGTGGCTGGGACATTACCAGTCAGCTGAAGCCGCGCGACGGCAGGTTGCCGTGGCCGCGTCATATCGAAGTGAAGGGACGCGCGAAGGGGAGCGACACGGTGACCGTCACCGCGAACGAGATGCGCGAAGGTTTCAATCAGCAGGACAAGTTTCATTTGGCGATCGTGCTCGTCGATGGAGACACGCACGAGGGGCCGTATTACGTCTTACGGCCGTTCGACCGCTCACCGGGATGGGCTGAGACCAGAGTAAAATTGAATTTGCACGCGCTGCTGAGCCGGGCTACGTCCGCCAGATAACATCAAAAGGAAGTCTTTCGTGACCGCAGTAAAAACGCCGAAAAAGCTCATCGAAGTCGCATTGCCGCTCGATGCCATCAACGCCGCCGTGGCACGAGAAAAGTCGATTCGTCACGGTCATCCGTCGACGCTGCATTTGTGGTGGGCGCGTCGCCCGCTCGCGGCCGCGCGCGCCGTGATTTTTGCGCAGATGGTCAACGACCCGGGCGGTGAGCACGGTTATTTTTCGGGGATGACCAAGGCGCAAGCCAAGGTGAAGCGCGATGAACTGTTCAAGATCATCGAAGATCTCGTGCTGTGGGAGAACACCAATAACGAAGAGGTGTTGGGGCGTGCGCGCGCGGTCATCTGGGAATCGTGGCGCGAAACCTGTGAGTTGAACAAGCGGCATCCGCAGGCCGCCGAACTGTTCGATCCGGAAAAGTTGCCGGCATTTCACGATCCATTCGCTGGTGGAGGCGCGCTGCCGCTGGAGGCTCAGCGTCTCGGACTCGAGAGCTACGCGTCCGATTTGAATCCAGTGGCCGTGACGATCAACAAGGCGATGATCGAGATTCTGCCGCGCTTTGCCGGACGCAAGCCGGTCGGACCGCTGTCTCCGGATGAGAAGCAAGCGAGCTTGCATGAGGACTGGTCAGGTGCGAAAGGGCTCGCGGAGGACGTGCGGCGCTATATCCAGCTTATAGCCATGTCGAGGTGCCGCTTGCTTATACGTTCGTGCTTTCCAGTAAGAAGGGGAAGGTATGTTCAGCCGGTGATCGAGGGAGACGGGTATCGGTTCGAGGTGCGTAGCGGAGCGTGGCCGGCAGGGGCGGAGAATGGGACGAAAGCCGGTGGGCGAGGTGCGAACTTTCACTGCCTGATTTCGCGAGCGCCTGTCAGCGGAAGCTATATTAAGGCTGAAGTTAAGGCTGAAGGGCAAGCCCGAAGATTGGGCGCAAGGTTAATGGCTATCGTCGCCGAGGGCATGCGCGGTCGTGTCTATTTGGCACCTACGGCTGAGCATGAAGCCATTGCGCGCGAAGCAAAGCCGACGTGGAGACCGGACGGAGAAGTTCCAGCGAAATTGTGACCGGGGGAACTATGGCTTGGAGCGATGGGGGATTTGTTCACGCCGCGCCAGTTGCTTGCGCTAAATACGTTCTCGGATCTGGTTCGAGAAGCAATCGACAAGTGTCGGAACGATGCAATAGCAGAGGGTTTCGCTAACGATTTTGTGGGTCTGGAAAACGACGGTAGTGGTGCGCGCGCATACGCTGAAGCCGTGGGGGTTTATCTTGCTTTTGCAGTAGACCGTAGCGCTAACTATTGGTCTTTGCTTACTCCTTGGGGCGGCGATTTCATAGTTCAAACCTTTGGTCGACCAGCAATTCCGATGGTCTGGGATCATGCTGAGGCAAATCCGATGTCAAACGAAACCGGGAATTGGGCGGGTGTAATCGATTGGATCTACAAGGCACTCGTTGTGACGGTTCCCGGTTACGGCATCGGACAGGTTAAGCATGCGGACGCTCAATCTCAAAGCATCAGCTGGGATAAGGTCATCTCGACAGACCCACCGTATTACGACAACATTGGATGCGCAGATTTATCAGATTTCTTCTACGTTTGGTTGCGAAGAAGTTTGAAGTCAGTTTTCCCTCGACTTTATGCGACATTGGTAGTTCCAAAAGATGAAGAATTGATAGCGGCTCCGTATCGTCATGGCAGCAGACGAGCGGCAGAAGCGTTCTTTCTCGAAGGTATGGGCCCACGCGATGCATGGATTGGCAACCCAGGCTCACTAGCGTTTCCAGTTACGATCTATTACGCATTCAAACAGACCGACAGCAAGGTCACTGGCGAGACGTCAAGCACGGGCTGGGAGACATTCCTGGACGCTGTGTTAAAGCCGGCTTTTCTTTGACTGGTACCTGGCCAATCCGAGCGGAGCGGGATCAAGGATTGAAGTCGGGCACCAACGCCCTAGCCTCCTGCATTGTCCTCGTCTGCCGCAAACGCCCCGTCGACGCCCCCACAGTCAGCCGCTGCGACTTCCTGCGTCAACTCGACACCGTCCTTACCGACGCGCTCGACGAGATGACGCGCGGCGGCGTCAACTCTCCGATCGCACCGGTGGACCTGTCGCAGGCCATCATCGGTCCGGCCATGGTGATCTTCAGTCAGTACGCAGCCGTCCTCGAATCCGACGGCACGCCGATGTCCGTGCGCACCGCGCTTCAATTGATCAACCGCTTCCTGGCCGACGACGACTTCGACGCCGACACCCAGTTCTGCCTTCAGTAGTTCGCACAGGAAGGCTGGGCCGAAGGCAAATACGGCGAGGCGGCCGTGCTCGCCACCGCCAAGGGCACGACGGTGCAAGGGCTGCAGGATGCAGGCGTCATCGAAAGCGGTGCGGGCAAGCTGCGCCTCTTGCGCTGGGCCGAACTCCCGCGCGACTGGTCGCCCGAACGCGACACTCGCACGCCCATATGGGAAGCGCTGCATCAACTGATTCGCGCGTTGAATCAGGACGGTGCGGGCGGCGCCGGCAAGCTGCTCTCACGCATGCCGACGCGGCGCGAACCCACACGAACGCTGGCTTACCGTCTCTTCACCTTATGCGAACGCAAAGGGTGGGCCGAGGAAGCACGCGCGTACAACGAACTGGTCGCAGCATGGCCAGCAATCGACAAGGTCTCCGAAAATGCGGGCGTTAGGAACTCGCAGGGCACCTTCGATCTTCAACAGGAACAATAAAAATGAATCTAAAACCATGGTGTGAGATCGCCGTTCCACACAAAGACGTTCGGGACAACATGTTCCAGCAGTCCGAATTCGCGGCGGACTTGTCGCGCGTCCATGACGGTACGGCGTCGAACGAGTATCAGAATCCCACGTTGTTCTTCGAACGTACCTTCATCACCGACGGCATGCGCCTGCTGCTCGATTCCGTCGTACAGAGGCTGTGCAGCGAGGGCGGCGATCCGGTCATCCAGTTGCAGACGGCGTTTGGCGGTGGAAAAACCCACACCATGCTGGCCGTATATCACCCCGCGAAAGGCGATGCGTCGCCGCGCGACATGCCTGGCGTCGGGGCGATTCTCGACGCAGCGAGTGTGACCGAATTGCCGCGCGCGGATTGCCGTGCTGGACGGCATCAAGTCGTCGCCGAATCAGCCGGTGATTCGGGACGGACAAGTCATCAACACGCTCTGGGGCGATCTCGCCTGGCAACTCGGCGACGCGGAAGGCTACGCGCTCGTCGCGGCTGCCGATGTGTCCGGCACGTCGCCCGGTAAAGCGGTGCTCGAAGCGCTGTTGTCCCATTATGCGCCATGCGTGATTCTCATCGACGAACTGGTCGCGTACATTCGCCAGTTCGAGGACGGCAAGAGCCTGACGGGCGGCACGTTCGACTCGAATCTCTCGTTCGTGCAGGCGTTGACCGAAGCGCTGAAGGCGGTTCCGACAGGCATGTTGCTGGCGTCGCTCCCGGAATCGAAGCGCGAGGCGGGCAGCGAGCATGGCGCGAAGACGCTCGATTCGCTCGAACGCTTCTTCGGTCGTGTGCAGGCGTTGTGGAAGCCGGTGGCCACGGAAGAGGCGTTCGAAATCGTGCAGCGACGCTTGTTCGAACCCACGGCCGACCCGCTCGCAGCGCAAGCCGTTTGCCGCGTGTTCGCCGATTACTACCGCGTGTTCGCCGATTACTATATCGATCACGTCGACGACTTCCCGCGCGAGACACAGGAGAGCCGCTATTTCGACCGTCTGGTACGGGCGTATCCGATTCATCCGGAAGTCTTCGATCGCCTGTACGAAGACTGGTCGTCACTCGACAACTTCCAGCGTACGCGCGGCGTATTGAAACTGATGGCGAAGGTCATCTACTGTCTGTGGAAGGACAACGACAAAGACCTGCTCATCATGCCCGGCAGCTTTCCGCTGAAGGACGGCGCCACGCGCAACGAAATGCTCTATCACCTCCCGCCGGACTGGGATCCGGTGATCACGCGTAACGTCGATGGCGACCATGCCGAGACGACCGAGATCGAAAACGCCGATCCGCTGCTTGGCAGCGTGCAAGCTTGCCGACGTTCGGCGCGGGCGATCTTTCTGGGCAGTGCGCCGAGCACGTCGAATCAGATGGTTCATGGAATCGAACTCGAGCGAGTTTTTCTGGGCGTCGCACAGCCGGGGCAGCAGATCGGCAGATTCGATGATGCGCTGCATCGCCTGATCGATCGTCTGCATTATCTGAACAGCGGAAACAATCGCTTCTGGTTCGACATACGCCCGAATCTGCGGCGCGAGATAGAGAATCGCAAACGGCGCTTCAACGATAGAAGCGACGTCGTCAAGGCGATCGAGGACGGCATGAGGAAGGTGGCGCGCGCCGGTGAGGTTTTCGGGGCTGTGCATGTATTTTCCGAAAGTGGCGACGTGCCCGACGATTTCCATCTGAAACTTGTCGTGCTGCCGCCTGATGCCTCGTGCAGCCGCCGGAGCACGACGAACCGGTCGGCCTTCGAGCATGCACAGAAGATCCTCGAAAACCGAGGCGATCAGCCGCGTCTCAAACAGAATTGCTTGATCTTTCTCGCTCCCGACTACAACAGCGTGAGCCGTCTCAAGGACCAGACGCGCTCCGTTCTAGCGTGGCAGTCGATCGTCAATGACATCGAAAGCACCAAGCTCATCCTTGATCAGGTTCAGGCCAAGCATGCGAGCAAGAGCCTCAGCGATTCAAAGGAAACGTTTGCTCGCATGCTGCGCGAAACCTACAAATGGGCGCTCGCACCCAAACAAGACTTCAAGGGCGGTCGAGTCGAAAGCAAAATCGAGTGGGATCAATGTGAGATCAATCCGGGAGCGGCGGATCTTGCGCGAGACATCGAACGCGTACTGAAGGATATAGAGGCGCTGATCACGCAATGGACTCCCATCCATCTGCGCACGCAGTTGGATCAATGGTTCTGGAAGGACGGCGCTCCAGATTGGCAGCAGAGTTGCCAGTATCTTTATCTGCCACGCCTGGGAGATGACGGTGTGTTCCAGCGAGCTATCGCGATGGGCACCGATAGCCAGGACTTCTTCGGCCTCGCGCAAGGTAAGGAAGAACAGCGCTATCTCGGTTTCATGTTCGGCGCTCGCACGTCCCCGATTCTGGATGAAGCGTTGCTGCTCATTCAGCCTGACGTCGCAAGAGCTTTTCAGCAATCGATCGAGTCGCCACCGACTCCGGACCTCGATGACAAGGGCACGATTTCGCCCCCTGCTCCGGATCCGAAAACAGTCCTTCCGCCGCCAAAGCCTAAGAAAACACGTTTCTTCGCCACGGTCGATCTTGACCCGAACACGATCGTGAAGAATGCCGGCGATCTGTCCCAAGAGGTGCTTGAGCCGCTCATGAATCAAGCTGGTGCTTGCGTAACCGTCACGGTCGAAATCCACGCCGAGTCAACAACGAGTTTCGATGATAACACCCAGCGCACGTTACTGGAGAACTTCAGAACCTTGAAGTTCAAGCAGCCTCAGTTCGAGCCGTAAAGGTAAGAAGCCGGCTTGTTCGACTGCGGGGCGGAGATAGATCAGTCTGTGATTTCAGACTGATCGACGTCGCGACGGTAGTCACGCCTTGCGGGAGATCAATGCAGATGAACCGCTGCACGGGCGGGACGATCATCGCGAACCAGCTCGTCGATATCAACGCGCGTGAAGTGAACAGCGTCAACGTCGCGGCGGCCAACTCGGCGACCGGCGGGACACTCGGCGCGAACACCGTGATGACGTCCGTGGCGAGCGGCAAGGGCGCCAGCGTGACCGGCGCGCTGAACATCACTTTGCCCACGAGCGGCGTGTACCGCTACGACAAGTCGCCGGACGCGCAGTATCTGATCGCAACCGATCCGCGCCTGGCGAGCTGCAAGAGCTTCATCTCGAGCGATTACATGCTGAGCGCCCTAAACTTCGATCCCGTGAAAATCGAGAAGCGTCTGGGCGATGGCTTGTACGAGCAGCAGCTCATCCGCAACCAGATAACGCAGTTGACGGGCCGCGTGTATCTGGATGGTTATATGAGCAATGAGGATCAATACCGCGCGCTGATGACGAACGGCGTGAACTTCGCGCAGACGTTCAATCTCCTGCCGGGCCTCTCGTTGACGGCAGCGCAAATGGATGTGTTGACCAGCGATATCGTGTGGCTGGTGGGTCAGGTCGTGACTTTGCCCGATGGCAGCACGCAGCATGTGCTCGCGCCGGTCGTCTATATGGCGCACGCATGCCGACGATCTGCAGCCGGCCGGTGCGCTGATCGCCGCCGATGACGTCGAGATCCACACCACGGGCAATGTGACAAACAGCACTGTGATCAGGAGCGGCACACGGACGGTCATCACCGGGACGGACATCCTGAACCGCGGTGGCTCGATCGGCAGCAGCGGCGCGAATGGCACGACGGTGATCGCCGCGACCAACGACGTGCTGAACGCGTCGGGCTGCATCTCGGGCAATCGCGTGGCGGTGCTAGCCGGCAACGACATCGTCAACACCACCCTGATCGACGCAGCGGGCGGGAGCTCGATCGCGGGCAACAGCAAGGTCCAGCAGACGTTGATCGGCGCGCAGGGCGCAATCGTGTCGACGGGCGACATGGTGGTAGCGGCAGGACACGATCTGACGGTGCGTGGCGCAAACATCGATGCGGGCGGTAATGCGCAAATCACGGCGGGCCACGACTAGTGGTCGATACGGTGCAGTCGAACACGTCGCAATCGGTGACGAAGAACGCAGATCACCATTGGGAAGACAGCATGACGCTGCATCAGACGAGCGGCATCAGCGCAGGCGGCAACCTGGCGATGCGGTCCGGCAACGACATGACCTTCAAGGGCGCGCAATTGAGCGCGGGCAAGGACATGGCGATCGTGGCGGGCGGCAATCTGACCACGACGACGGTCGCCGACAGTCGGAAGTTGGACAACGTCGCAACGGACGATCGGGACAAGTTCGTCCAGCGCACCTTCGACGAAGAGACCAAGGGCTCGAGCTTCTCGGCGGGCGGCAATGCGACGCTCGCCGCCATCAGTGCGGACAAGAGCAAAGGCAACGTCACGCTGACGGGGTCGACGTTAACCACCGACATCGGCGCGGCGAACATCGTCGCCACCGGCATGTGACCTTGAATGAAGCGCGCGAGAGGCACGACGATTATTCCTATCGGCACTCCGAGCGCGGCAGCTTCGTGCACAGCACCACGACCGATCGATGCAGAACACGCAGACGAATCTAAGCGTGGGCAGCACCGTATCGGGCGAATCGGTGACCATCCACTCGGGCCACGATCTGACGATCAAGGGCGCATCGGTCGTCGGACAAAACGACGTGAATCTTTCTGCGGCGAACGACATCAAGATCGCGACGACGGAGGACACGCAAGACGGGTCGCGTTATTATCATCAGAACGAGTCGGGGCTGATGGGTAATGGCGGCCTCTCGATGACCGTAGGCACGCGTTCGCAAACGGACGAACAGCAATCACATGCCGTCACGAACAATGGCAGCCTGATCGGCTCGCTCGACGGCAACTTGAACATCAAAGCCGGCAACGCGCTGGACATGGCCGACAGCACGCTGCACGCGGGGCAGGACGTGAGACTGGTCGCCAGACGGTAAGCATCGGCTCGGCCTACGACACGATGAACGAGGCGGAGCAGCATCGCTATCGGCAATCGGGCGTGACGGTCGGCGTGAGCAACTCGGTGGTGGCGGCCGGCCAGACGGCGCAACAGATGGGACAGGCAGCGCGCAACGTGAACGGCGATGCGCGGCTCATCGTGCTGGCGGGCGCGACCACGGCGCTGGCGGCCAAGAATGCCTACGATGCGTTGAGCTTCGTGGCAAGCGGTGGTTATAGCTTCGGCGGCGGCGGTGACAAGAGCGGGATCGGCAAGGACCAGAAGGGCAAAGCGGACAACGTGAATCCGGTGCCCGGCACGGACTTGCCGAAGAACGACGGCGGGCTGGCGATTGCGCCGCCGGTGGCGATGGCGGCATCGGGCGATGCGAACTCGACTACGCGCAGCGGCATCAGCGCGGGCACGATCACGGTAACGGACGCGGCGCATCAGACGCAGGACCTCGCGGGATTGAACCGCGATACATCGGATACCGGAGGCGTGCTTGCGCCGATCTTTGACAAGGAAAAGATCGAGAACGGCTTTGCGACCGTGAGTCAGTTCGCGGCGGAGGCGGGGACGTTTGTAGCGAATCGCGTGAAGGAAGCGGATGCGGCCACGGCGGCGGCAAAGGATTCCAGTTTGAGTCCGGAACAGAGGGCGCAGGCGCAGCAGCAGGCCGATGCACTGAATAAGGACTGGCGGCCGNACGGCTGGTGCCGGGCAGTNTAGCCTGGTAGTGAAAGCGCGCGGGCGGCGCTGCATGCGATCGTCGGGTGCGCAGGCGCGGCGGGATCGGGCGCGAACTGCGGCGCGGGGGCGATGGGTGCGGCGGCCAGCAGTGTGATTGTAGTCTGCTTGCACCGACCGAGAATATGTCGGCGGCGGATCGGCTGGTGCGGGAGAATCTCGTCAACAGCCTAGTGGCGGGTGTCGCGGCGGGGATGGGCGCGAGTGGTGCGGACATGGCCACGGCTGCTGGCGCGGCGCAGGTTGAGGCGCAAAACAATCAGGTATCTGATGGCTCAGGCAGACGTATGGAAGTCCGGGCGGGGACGTCAAGCGCTGGGTGAACGAGCTTGTTGGGCTGATCGCGAGCAATAATGGTCAGACGCCGCCGGCGGATGCGAACCCGCTGGTGGATGCGCATAACGGGAATCAGCCGCCTGCAACCGGAGGGGCGGTGGTCACGCTGCCGCTGGTGGTATGTACGGTTAGCGGGCAATGTGCGATTATGCCTGCTACGGCGACGCCGGGAACGGCGGGGTATGTGGCAAGTAATGCGACGTTTAATAATGGAAGTGGTGATAGCGCACAAGATTCAAACGGCGGTCAATCTGATGCTTCCGTTCCTGTGGGGAGCAAGTCCAATCAATTCAATCAGCCAAAGAATCAAGCTATCAGCCGACGCGTAATACGGCCAAATGTCGGTGGAACCGACTATGCCGGACATGCACTTAATCGAATGCAGGATCGCAGATTAACGCCGTCAGTCATCCAGAACACGATAGAAAACGGCGTGCCCACGCCCAGCCGGGGAGGTACTACCGTGTTTTATGATT
>JAQFVI010000323.1 GCA_029439495.1 Caballeronia sp. BR6202001590007 | reverse complement strand
CATTAACTCACGAATTATCGACCATGCGCCTTGCCGAATTTTTCTCGTCAATTCGATTGAGCCCTTTTAATGCGATTATTGCGG
Organism: Caballeronia sp. BR6202001590007; assembly: GCA_029439495.1. GTDB lineage: Bacteria > Pseudomonadota > Gammaproteobacteria > Burkholderiales > Burkholderiaceae > Caballeronia. Next base: position 12,461 of record JAQFVI010000323.1, on the reverse strand, counting down.
CTTGTCTATTGCTTAGTGCGTGTTGCGGTGGCGGAGACGGCGGCAATAATACGGGCGCGAATACCAATGCATCGCCGCCGGCAGGAGATTCCGTCGCTTTTGCGCCGGCTGCTGCGTCGTCGCCGTCGTCCGCTTCCACATCTCAACCCGCGAGCGCGCCCGATGCCGCCAGCATGCCGTCGACGACGACGCCGGTTACACGCATCGCGTCGGCGGGCAGCATTTTCTACGGCATGAACGGGCACGTCGATGGTGGCGGCGCCTACGCGACCACCTCGCCCGCAACGCAGCTTGCGCAACTGAAGGACCTGGGCGTCACGCTGTATCGCAACGACGTGAACTCGGTCGACGATGCCGTGAAGCTCGCGGGCATCGCGCAGATGATGCAGGCGAATGGCGTGACCGTGTATCCCGTCATCCTGGTGAAGCTCGACTATCCGGACGAAGCGACCGCGTATCAGGCTGCGTACACCTTCGCGCAGCAGGTCGCCGCCGTGCAGCATTACGCGTATTACGAAGTCACCAACGAACTGGCGGCGCAATGCCTGAACGGCTGGCCCGACGGCGCGAGCCCGGTCGATTTCCGCAACGACTGCTTCCAGATCGCGCGCGGCGTTATCAGCGGCATGATCGCGGGCATCCGCGCGGCGGATCCGNACGGCACGCAGCCCGACGACACGAGCGGGCATCCGCCGGTTCGCTGGGACATCACGTCGTGGCACTGGTATTCGGAACAGGGCGATATCCGCCATGCCTGCGGCACGGCTTGCCACGATGTCATCGGCACGCTGGCGTCGTTCGGCAAGCCGATCTGGATCAACGAAGTCGGCATGCGGCCGGACTTTCCGGGCACGATCGACCAGGCCGGCACCTTCCTTGCCAACGACATGATGGGCGCACTGCTCGCGATCGCGCCGCAATACGACATCGAGTCGCTGCAGATCTATCAGCTCTACGACGATCCGCCGACCGGCGAAGGTCCGTACGGCATCATGCTCAACGATGGCAAGACGCCGAAGCCAGCTTACGCGGACGCGAAGAACTTCATCGCGACCAACCCGAAGTGAGGCCCGCGCCTATGCCGCGCCGGCCAGCGCCCTGATCGTACCGGCAGCGCTCGGTTCCGCCATGCGCGGACCGGGCGCCATCAGCATCGTGACGGCTGCTTCCGGACGCATCGGGCGGCCGAACCAGAAACCCTGTACTTCGTCACAGCCGTTCTCGATGAGGTAGTCGACCTGCGCGGCCGTTTCCACGCTTTCAGCGACGACACGGATATCCAGTGCCTGCCCCATCGCGATCACGGCCTTGACGATCACCTCGTCGGCGCGCGAGCAGTCGATGCCTGCCGCGCACGAAGGACATGTCGAGCTTCACCCAGTCGGCCATGAAGCTGCGCACATAGCCGAGGCTTGAATAGCCGGTGCCGAAATCGTCGATGGCGATCGACACGTTCAACTCCCGCAACGCGGGCAGGACGGCATGCGCCATCAGCGTGCTTTCGGTGATTTCGAGTTCGATGTGGTGCGGGTCCACGTTCGCGCGGCGCAGTGTGCGCGCCACCATGTTCGGCACGTCGTCGCGTTCGAACTGAACCGGCGAGACGTTGATCGCGATGACGACATCCGCGCACAGCGCCGACCACGCCTTCGCCTGCTGGTACGCCTGCTCCAGCACCCGTTCGCCGGCCGATGCGCACGATCAGTCCCGTGCTCTCCGCGAGCGGGATGAACTGCGCGGGATTCACGAGGCCGAACTCGCGGCTCTCCCAGCGCAGCAGCGCCTCGAAGCCTTGCACTTTCTGCGTCCTCAGACACACTTTCGGCTGATACAACAGAAACAGTTACTGCCGCTCGATGGCCAATTCGAGCGCGCGCGCCATCCTCGGCTTTGATCTCGGGATCGAACACATGAATGGAACTCGCGCGCATCGATTTGGACCGGTACATGGCCGCATCGGCGGCACGCAGCCGCTCGGCATTGGCACGACGAACTCGTCGCCCGCGTAACGCGCGACGAGTCCCGGCGGCGTCACGCTGAACTGAAGCTGTCGCGACACTTCGCGCAGCACCGCCCGGCCGCGTGGCCAAGCTTGTCGTTGACTTCCTTGAAGCCGTCGAGATAGAGAAAGATGATGCCGAGCGTCTCGTGCCGGCTGCGCGCCTCTTCGACCGCATGCTTGAGCCGTTCGCCCAGCGCGAGCCGGTTGGGCAGACCCGTCAGCGGATCTTCGAGCGCGAGCTTCTTCAACTGATTCTGATGACGCACGCGTTCGGACACGTCGCTCAACACGGTGATGCAATGCGTCGGGCGGCCGGCATCGTCGAGGATCGGGCCCACGTAGACGTCGTTCCAGAACGCGGAGCCGTCGAGGCGGGTCATCGGAACGATCTCCGAGATCTCGCGGTCGTCGCGCATCGCGAGCTGTAGCGACGCGACGCTGGGCAGGCCGGCTTCCCAGCCGATCGCGGCCTGCGTCGGCGTGCCGCTTCGAGTGCGCGGCTGCGCATGTGCAACTGCGCCTTGGCTTCCTCGTGCGCGGTGATGAAGCACGCATCGTGGCCGCCGAACGGCAGCAAGTGGAACGACACGTCGACGAAGATCACCTTGCCGTCCACGCGGCAATGCCGGCGGATGCCGCCCGTGCCGGACCCATTGCCTTCGCGCACGTAGCGATCGAAATCGCGTCGGAAGGCCTCGACTTCCTCGGCGGGGCGCAACTGTTCGATCGTCATCGCGTTGAGCTGTTCCGCCTTGTATTGGCGTTGTGCGGCCGGATTGGCGGTCAGGATCCTGCTGCTTTGAACGTCGAAGATCAGCATCGCGACCGGATGCTGATCGAAGTACTGACTGAAGCGCTTTTGCGCCTCGGCCGCGACGATGCGCGCGGCGCTTTTCGCGAGCATCGTGCGATGCCGGCTGGAGATCGCGAACGCCAGCAGCATGCCGGTCGCGAGGCCCATGACGAGCGCGATCCGCTGCTTGAGAATCTGCGATTGCGCTTTCTCCTGCATGCCCGCGACCAGATCGCGTTCGTCGCTGCGCAGCGCCGCCAGGATGTCCATGATCGACTTCAGCGATTCGTTCACGCGCAGCAGACACGCGGAATCGACCGTAGTACTGTGCGAGGTGAGGGCGACGCTCTGCGCGGCGTCCTGCAGCGTCTTCGGCCACAGTCCGCTCAAACGCCTGAGTTCGGCGAGCTTGACGCTCGCGGCCGACGAGTCGGCCAGCAGCGTATCGAGATGGTTGTACGCGCGCGCGGCCGTTACGGCCCGACTGACGAGCCACGCGCGCGATTCGAACGCGGCCGTGCTGACGCTTTTCAGGAGGTCGGTATTGGCGGCGAGATGCAGATCGACGAGCAGTTCCAGTTCGGCGCTCACGTCGAGCGCCTGACGCAGGCGCTGCTCGTCGGCATCGCGGGCGAGGGTGATATAGACGGTCGCGCCGACGGCGAGACACATCGCCGTTCCCGACAGCGTGGCCAGAACGAGCGTGGTCGCGATCCGACGAGACCAATTCAGCAGTGTTCTGAAGCTGCGGCGCTGCATTCTTTATCTCATGAGCTAGATGCATGTTTTACGACCGCGCCGGGTTCGGTCTTTAGTCGTTGCGGGTTTTCCTTATTTGAATATGCCAATCGAGGCGATAGGGGAACGACAGCGAAGGTCGTGCGATCATCGCTGCTCTGTCCCGACGATGACGACACGACTCCGATGAACGCGATTCCCGTCACGATCCTGCATGCAGCCGACGACGACGGCAGCCCGACGCTCGTCTGTGCTTTTCCGGCGCGATGTACAGCCCGCTGGTGTTTTCCGCGAGCGCCGCGCAATCCAGCATGCGCGCGATCGCGCTGAACTGGCTCGAAACCGAGGGCCCTCACGATCTGAAGCGATCACCGTGCGCATCATCGCAACGCTCGCGGATCAGCCGCGCGGCGGGCTCGTCGGGCACTCGCTCGGCACGCCGCTCGCGGTGCTGACCGCGCTGCAAATGAAAGCGCGCGTCGCGGCGCTGGTGCTGTCGAACAGCGGCGCGAACACGTGCGGTCACGGCGACGCCGACCGGCTCGTCAAGTGCATTCGCACCGACTGGGACCCGCCGTTCTGGGACGCCTTCGTCGCGCGATGTTTTCATCGGCTGCCGCAAGGCGCGCTGCTCGATGCGGCCCGCACATATCCGTCGCGGCTCGAACGCGAAGCGGTGATCGACGTGATCCGCAGCCAGCAGGCGAGGGATCTGCTGCCGATGCTCGGTGCGCTCGCCGATGTGCCTTGCGCCGTCGTACACGGCGAACACGATGTCGCGCGCACGCTGGCCGATGCGATCGCTTCGCGTCTGCATGTGCTCGACACGGGCCACACCTCGTGCGCGGAGGATCCCGCCGCGTTCGCCGCGATCCTCACGGAAACGGCCGCGCGCGCCGCATGAGCGACAGGCGCGGTCCCGCGACTTACTTCGGGTTGTTTTGCACGAAGTTGCGGTACGACTAGTAAGCGGGCTTCTGCGTCCTGCCGTCGGCCTAGATCATGCCGTAGTCGCCTTCGGAGTCGTCGTAGAGTTCGAACGCCTGAATCGACTGGATGTTGTACTTCGAGGCGATGCTCGCGTACTGCGCCATCATGATGTTGCCCGTCAGGAACGACGCAATCGACTGCAGCGAACCGTAGTTCGGGCGCACGCCGAATTCGTTGATCCAGATCGGCTTGCCCATCTGATGAAGCACGCCAAGGACGTCATGACAGCCGGTGCCGCCGCACGCGTTGGTGATGTCGCCTTCGTTTGAATACCAGTGCCACGCCGTGATGTTCCTGCTGACGGTCGGATGACCCCACGATCCATCGGGCTGCGAGCCGTCGCCGAGCATTTGATAGAACGCGTAGTGCAGCCAGGTGCCGCCGAGCACGATCTTCGCCGACGAGTCCACCGACTTGATTCCCGCGATCATGCCGCGAATCGCGCCGCGCGCGAGCATGAAGCTCCAGTTGTTGTAGTGCGTCCAGTTCACGCCGTCGAGATCGCCGTTGAGCGTGTGCGACTCGAGCTCGTTGCCGACCTCGTAATACTTGTAGGGATACGATTCGCCGTCTGTTGGCCGAGCGTGTAGCCTGCGTTGTAGGCGTCCTGTTCGCTGTTGTAGTCGAGGCTCATCAGCAGCACGGGATACATCGTCACGCCGCCTTCGGCCATGGTCTTCGCGACCGATTCGCTCGAAGACGCGATCGCGGAAGCGACCTGCCTTACGGTCTTGCCAGCTACGCGTTCACGCGTTCGTTCAAGAACGTGCATCTGCTGACGAATCAGCTCGAAATCGGCATGTTGTGGATCAACCAGCCCGCGACGCCGTGGCCGGAAATGCCGTTCGGCGGCGTGAAGGATTCAGGCTACGGTTCGGAAAGCGGACCGGAAGCGCTGGAACCGTATCTTGTGACGAAGTTCGTCACCGTGATGGCGGTCTGACGTACGCGGCATTCATCGCCCGAAGCGCGCGGCGCGTTCGAGAGAACACGCCGTTTTTTATGGTTCGCGCGAACGCGTGTCGAGCACGAGATCGATGTACTCGTAGGCGAGCCGCAGCGCCGCTTTGNGCCCGCTGGCTGCCCGGCGCGCGGCAGGCTTCGGCCGGGCGTGCGAGAAATCCGCGCACAGATTCGAAAAGAGCCGCCGCGTGTTCACGTATTGAAGGCGGCGCAGTTCCGCCTTGTGCATGCTCTCCGACCAGAACGCGAGCCAGGTTTTCATGACCGGCCCGTTCACCTGCTCGACCTCGAAATTCGCCTGCACGACCGTGCGCAGCTTCGAACGCGGATCGGCTTTCGCGGCCTTGCGACGACGCACGGTCGCCTGCCACAGATCGCGCAGCACATGGCGCATCGTGGCTTCGAGCAGGCCGTCCTTATCGCCGAAGTAATGACTGACGATGCCCGTCGACGTGCTTGCGCGCTGCGCGACGGACGCGAGCGTCGCACCGCCGAGCCCGACCTCGTCGATGGTGACGAGCGTGGCGTCGATCAATTGCGTGCGCCGAACCTCGCGCATTCCCAGCTTGGGCATGGTGAACCTCTTGAGTTTTCGCGCCAGCACTTTACCGCGTGCGACACGCATGGGCTCGATACTATCATTTAAAAAATACCCACTATGTCTGCGCGATGCGAAGCCATGTTACAATTTTTACATTAAACGATAAATCAATAAAAAGTCGACCAGACGAGGCGCATCGAGGCACGACGATGCCTCGATATCCACGATCCGCCGGCCACGTTCACGGCGAACGATCCCGCAACACACTCGCGCCGCATGCGCGCGATCGACGAGAGGAGGTTGTCCGATGGAGCAGGCCGATCTGGGCGCGAGCCGAACCGGCGCGTCGAATGCACGATCCGGCGCGCAAAGCGAACACGGCGCGCTGCATCGCACACTGACATGGAAGGACGCGTTCTGGTGACGAGCGGCGTGCCCGCGGGCGTGCTCTTCACCATCGGCGGCGTGTGCGCGACCGTCGGCCAGCCGGCCTGGATGATCTGGATCGCGTCGATCGGCATAGGCTTGATCCAGAGCGCGACCTACGCGGAAATCTCCGGGCTCTTTCCTCACAAGTCGGGCGGCGCGTGGAACGGCACGGGCGTCCCATGGCGATGGGCATGATGTTCATGGCGGGCTGGGCATCGTATGGCTTCGAGACGTCCGTGTGCTACACGCGTGAATTCCGCGACCCGAAGCGCGATACCGCGAAGGCGATCTTCTGGTCCGGCGCGCTGTGCCTCATCGTGAGACGCTCGTGCCGCTCGCGTTTCAGGGCGCGCTCGGCGCGACGGTCATGCTCGATTCGCGCATCGTGGACGGCTCGGGCGTCGGCGTCGCGATGGTGCATATCGTCGGCGGCGGGGTGTGGATCGGCAATGCGATCGTCATCATGCTGATGCTGTCGATCCTCCTGATCGTCATGACCTCGATGATGGGCTCGTCGCGCACGCTGTATCAGGCGTCCGTCGACGGCTGGCTGCCGCGCTTTCTATCGCACACCAACGAGCACGGCGCGCCGACCCGCGCCATGTGGACCGACCTCGTCTTCAACCTCGTGCTGCTGCTGTCCGACTACATGACGGTGCTGTCGATCTCGAACGTCTGCTACATGCTGTTCGTGTTCCTCAACCTGCAATCCGGCTGGATTCACAGGCTCGATCGCGGCAATTGGGAGCGTCCGTTTCGCTGCCCGAATTGGCTGCTCGCGCTCGGCGCGCTGTGCGGCTATGCGAATATCGCGTTCATCGGCGCGGGCGCCGGACATGCAGGGCGCGGGCATGATGCGCAACGGCCTGATCGCCATGCTGCTGATCGTGCCGGTGTTCGCGTATCGCCACTTCTGGCAGGACAAGGGGCGCTTTCCCGCGTGCATGGAAGAGGGCATCCATTTCGAGCGACGCGCGTGCGCCGTCCGCGCTACTACGACGCGTTGCCGTTCGCTGCCCTGCTGCTCGTGGCGGCGGTGCTGTGGTGCGCGGCGCATTGCACCGCCGTGTTCCCCGCGCATTAGACCCCCACAGAAAGGCTTCAACGATGTCATTCGACCGTACGCCGCCGCATTCGCAACCGCTGCTGCATTTCGCCTTCATGCCGTTGCACGGCTTCACGATGCTCGCGCTGACGAGCGCGATCGAAGTGCTGCGCATGGCGAACTACGTCTGCGGAAAACCGCTGTTCCGCTGGACGCTCGTCAGCCCCGAAGGCGGCCCGGTCGAATCGAGCAGCGGTCTTGCGATGGACATGCAGGCGCCGCACGCGATCACCGCGGGCGAGCCGGACATCGTGTTCGTGGTCGGTGGCATCGACGTGCAGTGCGCGACCACGCACACGCATCTCGCGGCGCTGCGCGCTTTCGCGCGGCGGGGCACGATGCTCGGCGCGCTGTGCACGGGTTCGTATGCGCTGGCGCATGCGGGCCTGTTGTCGGGCTATGCATGCGCGATCCATTGGGAAAACATGAGCGCGCTGAAGGAAGCGTTTCCCGAGACGCGCTTTCTACGCGAACTGTTCGTGATCAATCGCAACCGCGTGACCTACTCGGGCGGCGTCGCACCGCTCGACATGATGCTCGATCTGATCGCGCAAACCGTGGGCGTCGCCAACGTCACGCAGATCGCGCAGCAACTGATCGTCGACAAGGTGCGCGACCGCGAAGCGCAGCAGAAAGTGCCGCTCGTCGCACTTCTTGGCTCGGCGAACCGGTTCCTGCTCGAAGTCTTCGCGCTGATGGAAAACAACATCGAAGAGCCGCTGTCGCCCGAGGAACTTGCCCACCTCGCGGGCATGTCGCAACGCCACTTGCAGCGCCTGTTCAGCGATCACGTCGGCGTGGCGCCGATGCACTTCTATCTGACCCTGCGCCTGCGCCGCGCGTGCGAACTGCTGATGCAGACCGACATGTCGATCATGGACATCACCGTCGCATGCGGCTTTCGGTCGGCGTGTCATTTCTCCAAGGCGTATCGCAAAGCATTCGGCACGGCGCCGTCGGTCGCGCGCCGCAAGCAGATGCCCGCATTCGCCGTCGTATGTCCTTCGCTGCCCGCCGCGACGACGATGCTCGCCGCTTGAGGTACGCTCACGATTCGCGGTCCAACAATCGTCACACGGGAGTCTGTGAAGCATGAGCACCACCAGCGCATACGCGCAACCCATCGGCGAAGCGGTGAACGGCTGGACGACGCGCGAGCGGCCCGCGCGCATCGTCATCGAAGGCACGCATTGCCGGATCGCCGTCATCGACGTCGCGCGCGGCAAGGCGGTCGGCACGTTCGCGCTGATGTGCATCGAACCCGTGCTGGCGTGATCGAAGTGGGCAGCGTGACGTTCTCGCCGCTGCTCAAGCAGAGGCGCGTCTCGACAGAAGCGCAGTACCTTGCTGATGCGCTACGTCTTCGACGATCTAAAGTATCGCCGCTACGAGTGGAAGTGCGACAGCCTGAACGCGCCTTCGCGCAAGACGGCCGCGTGTCTGAGCTTCGAGTTCGAAGGCATCTTTCGTCAGGCGATCGTCTACAAGGGACGCAACTGCGATACCGCGTGGTACGCGATCATCGATCGCGACTGGCCGCGCGTGAAGCAGGGCTTAGAGCGCTGGCTCGCCGACGATAACTTCGACGAGGCCGGCAAGCAGCGTGCATCGCTTGTGCAATTGCGCGACGCGTAGCCGCGCACGCTATCGTCCGGGAGCACGTCATGCCGAAAATCGATGTCGAAAACGTCCCGACGATTCGGGGCGTCGGCTATCCGCCGCCGTTCGAGCAGCCCTGCGCCGAGCGCATCCGCCGGCGTCTGGGTGATGCGGGCGGCCTGACCCAGTTCGGCGTCAACTTGATGATGCTGCCGCCGGGAAACTGGTCGAGCCAGCGTCACTGGCATTCGCATGAAGACGAGTTCGTCTACGTGCTCGATGGCGAAACGCTCTTGTGCGCGGGCGATTGCGCGGTCTTTCCCAAGGGCACGGGCAACGGCCATCACATGATCAACCGCTCAGCGTCAACCGCTCGGCGCGCGCGGCGACGTATCTCGAAGTCGGCTTGCGCGTGTGGGAAGACCTGACGACCTGTTCCGACGTCGACATGAAGAGCGCGAATGCCGACGGCCGCTTCGTGTATAAGGACGGTTCGCCGTTCGAGGAAGGCGACTGAAAGCGATTCGAGCGAAACGCAAGCGGCATCGTCGCAGCGAATAAAGATTGAAGTGTCGAGGCGAATCCATAAAATGCACGGTTTCCGCCGATCACTTCGAGAGATTTCGTCTTGCGTCTTCCTTTCACTCGCGCCGCGTGCTTTCTTCATGCAGCGCCGGCTGTCGCGCAAAGCTCGGTCACGCTGTACGGCACGTTCGACACGAGCATCGAAGTCACCAATCCCGGCGCGGGTTATGTCGCGCGCATGGATTCGGGCGCGTATCGCGCGTTGGTATGCTCGGCGCGGAAGACATCGGCGGCGGCAACAAACTGTACTTCGCACTCGAAAGCGGCTTCAGCTCGGCCGACGGAAGCTATGCCGTGAGCAATACGATCTTCAACCGGCAGGCGTGGATCGGCGCGAGTGGCGCCTGGGGCACGGTGCGCGCCGGGCGTCAGTATTCGCCCATCTACATTCCGTTCAAGGGCCGGCTCGATGCATTCGGCGCGGGCACCATCGCGTTGGGGCTCGACAATCTGTCGAAGACCACGTCTTACGAAAGCAATGCGATTACGTATCTGTCGCCGCGCGTCTACGGCTTTTCTACCACGCTGATGATCGCCCTGCGCGACGGCTCCACCGACGGCAACGGCCTCGCGGGCGCGATCGAAACCTTCGACTATCGCAACGGGCCGCTGCGCGTGCTGTATGCGCATCAACAGACGCACGGCGACGGCGCGGTGCGCGCGAATCTCGGCGGCGTCTCCTATGCGTTCGGGCCGGTCACGGGCTATCTGTCTTACTTCAACGGCGACGGCGGATCGCCGCGCTATCACAACGACGGCGCGGCGGTATCCGCGCGCTATGCGGTGACGCCGCGTCTTCGGGCATCGCTCAGCTACACCTAACTGCGCGATCGCTCGGGCGGTGACAACGACGCCGATCAGTTCAGCGCCGCGTGCGAATACGACATGTCGAAGACGCTGATGCTCTATGCCAGCGCCGGCTGGCTGCGCAATCGCGGCGACGCGACCTTCACCTTGCGCGGCGTGCAGGTCGGCATGCTGGAGCGCTTCTAGGTCCGCGCGGGCCACGCATTGTCGAACACGCATTCGCCGATGGATCTGCGTTCGGCCCAGCGCTCGGTTTCGAGCATCGGCGCGTCGTAAAAGCGTTCGACGTGTCCGATGCACAGGATCGCGACCGCCTTCGTGCCCGGCGGCATCGCGAGCAGCGCGGCGATCTCCTGCGGATCGAACAGCGACACCCAACCCATGCCGATGCCTTCCGCGCGCGCGGCGAGCCACATGTTCTGGATCGCGCACGCGACCGATGCGAGGTCCATCTCGGGCAGCGTGCGGCGGCCGAAGACGTGGGCGTTACGCTCGTCCATCAGCGCGATCACGAGCACTTCGGCGCACTCGCGCATGCCTTCGACTTTCAGTTTCATGAACGCATCGCGCCGTTCGCCGAGCGCGTCGGCGGTGGCGATGCGCTCGCGTTCGACAGTATCGTGAAGCTTCGCGCGCAACGCCGCATCGGTGATGCGCACGATGCGCCACGGCTGCATGAAGCCCACACTCGGCGCATGCAGCGCGGCGTCGATGATCCTCTGCATGATCTCGGGCGCGACGGCCTCGCCGATGAAATGACGCATGTCGCGCCGTTCGCGGATGGCACGATACACGGCATCGCGTTCGAGTTCGCTGAAAGCTTTTTGCATGGATATCGGTGACGTTCGCACGGAAGCGCAGCCCGCGATGATACCGGCGCGCACGTCTTCATTGCAGCGCGGTCACATTGCTTACACAAGCGATGGCTAATCTTCGAGCGCTCTCAAGGGTTCTGCGCAAACGCGCCGGAGAACATCATGTGGATTGCTTCGGGTCGTTACCTTCGCGTGGCGCGTTTGGTCGTGGTCGCGTGCGCAATCGTTGGCGCTTCGCGAGCGTCGCGGTGGCCTTGTCGGCCTGCGGACGCGACGCTCGCGACCTCCACGAGACGCACGACGCGCACGATGCGGCTTCTTCCGCGGATGCCGGCGCGTCCGCGCAGATTCCACCTAGCGAGCTTCAGGGCTGGGCACGTCCGGCAACGTCCGGCGCGCCCGCTCCTGCCATGCCGGCACTTCGATCGGCGGACACGTCGGGCGCATCCGACGCGCTCGCAACACTGGTGATCCACACGGTGGATTGAAGGTCCCGCTTCCCTTCCATCACCTCCCACGATTCGAATGACCAACAAGAACCAACCGACGTGAATTTCTGCGCGCGAGCCTTGAAGTCGCCGGCGCAGCAGCAGCCCTCAACGTGATGCCGCTTGGCATCCGGCAGGCCCTCGCGATTCCTGCCCACAACCGGCACGGCTCGATCGAGGACATCGAACATATCGTCGTGCTGATGCAGGAGAATCGCGCGTTCGATCATTACTTCGGCACGATGCGCGGCGTGCGTGGCTACGGCGACAAGGCCGCGGTCACGCTGCCCAACGGCAAGCCCATGTTCAATCAGCCGCTCGCGGGCGGGCTCGGCGAAGTGCTGCCGTTCCATCCGGGCGCATCGAATCTGGGCTTGCAGTTTCTGCAGGACCTCTGCAGGACCTGCCGCACGACTGGGTCACTGGACAGGGCGCATTCAGCGGCGGACGCTACGATCAGTGGGTGCCGAACAAGGGCACGATGACGATGGCGTATCTGCGCTGCGACGACATTCCCTTTCACTACCCGCCTCGCGGATGCCTTCACGATCTGCGACGCGTATCACTGTTCGACCAACACCTCGACCGATCCTAACCGCTACTACA
>JAQFVI010000322.1 GCA_029439495.1 Caballeronia sp. BR6202001590007 | reverse complement strand
CGTTCTCCTGTCGGTTTCGAGCGTGTGCACGCCAATGTGTGGATGACCCTTGGCGCTCGATAGCGCCGTAGGCATAATCGGTCCCGCCTGGCGCGCTGTTTCCTTATTCTTTTCCCCGCTGGCCAACTCGATTGCTGCTTTGCGCGATGAGCGGGGCACGACGCGTCCCTCGACTTTTCACTTCTCCATCTCTTCACGAAAAGGACCGACGCGTGACTCTCTGGTTTCTCGGCGCGCTGCATCTGGGCACGGCGCTCGCGCTGCTGTGGTATTTCCGCGAGCGCTGGATCGCGCTGATTCGCGGCTTCTTCGCTTCGCTCGGCGGACACCGCAACGACGACGGCCACATGATGTGGGCGCTCATCATCGGCACGATTCCGACCGGCATCGTCGGCCTTTTGGCCGAGAAGCGTCTCGAGGCGATCTTTCACGATCTGCGGATCGTCGCGGCGGCGCTGATCGTCAACAGCGTGCTCTTGTGGCTGGGCGACCGTCTGCAACGCGTCCGCGCGACGCGCGCGCCGGAGAAGCTCACGTTCAAGCAGGCGTTCCTGATCGGTCTCGCGCAGATCGGTGCGCTGATTCCGGGCTTTTCGCGCAGCGGCCTCACGATGATCGCGGGCGTCGGCGCGGGCCTGACGGCCGAAGCGGCGGCGGAATTCTCGTTCCTGCTCGGCACACGCCGATCATCTTCGCCGCGGGCGTGCTGACGGGCATCGCAGCGTATCTGGGCGTGCGTTTCCTGATGCGTTATTTCGAAGGCCACGGCAAGCTCGCGTCCTTCGGCATCTACTGCGTGCTCGCGGGGATTTTCTTCCTCGGCTGGTTCATGATGCATCCGCAGCCGGTTTGACGCGATTCGTCGCGCGGGTCCGCGCGTCATCGCGGATGAGGTAAAATTGCGGTCTTTCGCGCGCGGCGTCGTCCTTGTGATGGGGTTCCACGCGCGACACCCGCCCTTAGCTCAGCTGGATAGAGCAACGGCCTTCTAAGCCGTAGGTCACACGTTCGAGTCGTGTAGGGCGGGCCAGCCCAAATCCTTATGTAGCAAGGACTTTGCGTCGCTTACGACAGCGGTGTTTTATCTTCCAGTGCGACCGACTGTGCCCAAAACGTGACCGTGCCTGCGTGCGCGGCAATGTGGCTTGGCGCAAGGTGCGCGTACATTAGCGTTATCCAAAGCCCAAAGCCCGGTCCCCATCCCACCGGGCTTTCACTTTCTTGCCTGCCAAAGCCTAGCTCGCATCGCCTGGCGCGCTTCTTGCGATTCCCTTTCACGCTGCCCGCCGTGCACCACGCGCCGAGCTTGCCACACGGCGCATCGGCAAAAATTAACCATTTCGTCCAACGCAGCCATCGTTCCGTGGTGCATGCCTGCGCCATCGTGGCGCAACCCGTGCGCGCACAGCGAACGAATCCGCCTCATCGCAAGAGGGAATGATTTGAACAATCGAGCATACGAAACCAGTCCCGCGCAATACTCGCTGTGGAATCGCAAGGAGGCGCGGATGCTGCCCGAAGCGCGGCGCGTGCTGGGCGCGTCGCTTGTGTCGCTCTTCGAACTGAAGGGTTTCCCGGCACAACTAGGCGTCGACGTGTCGTCGGTCACACGCATCGTCGACGCCTGGCACCCGCATGTGATCTTTCGATCTTTCTCGATATGCGCATCGGCGCATGCGGCAACTATGCGTTCGTCGGCGAACTGCGGCGCAGGGAGGACGATGCGAACCGGCTCGTCATCGCGATGAGTGGCTTTCTGCCGGAAGAGCCGATCGCGTCGCTCAAGGAAGCGGGTTACGATAGGCATTGCCGCCGGTCGTGCCCGGTCTGGCAGATGACCGATCTGCTCGACGAATACTTCGCGTGCCGGGCGATTCGCTGAGCAAAGGATCGGGCACTTCCGCGCCTGCGCGATGCATCGCGCGCGCATAGTCGCGCGGCCCGAACACGAGGTTCAGCGCGATCATCGCGACGAGGCTTACGGCGAGCATCGCCCACGACAGCGTGAAGCCGCCGCTGACATCGCCCACGACGCCCGCGATCACCGGCGCGAGCGCCGCGATCATGAAGCCCACGCCCTGCACGAAAGCGACCAGCCGCGCGGCGAGCGCGTGGTCGTCGGCGTGATCGAGCGTAAGCACGAGCGACAGCGCGAACACACCGCCCAGCCCGCCGCCGAGCAGCGCGACGGCCGCGAGCGGCATCAGCAGCAGCATGCAGAAGCCGATCAGTTGCGCGACGAGACCCATCGCGAGCCCCGGGCGGCGGTCTCTCGCATCGCCGAACAGATGCCCGAAGCGCGCAGCGTGCCGCTTTCTTTGACGCCCTGACCGAGCTGCTAAGTACGCGGGCATCCACGCGACGAGGCTTGTATAGCCGCCGTTGACGAGCCCAAAGAAGATGCCGAGCGTCCACGCGCGGCGATTCGCAAACAGCGACGGCGCATCGTTTTGCGTGCCGCCGGCGACGTGCGCGCGCGGCAGCGCATCGGCGCGCATCAGCAGCATCCATACAATCGAAGCGTCGAGTGCGGGCAGCGCCCAGACCGCGAGTGCCACCTGCCACGAGACATGCGCCGCGAGTTCCGGCGTGATGCTTGCGCCGAGGCCGCCGCCCGCCATGATCGACGCCGAATAGAGACCCATCGCGAAGGGCAGGCGCGCGGCGAAGCGCGCTTTCATCACGCCCGGCAACAAGGCTTGGATGATCGCGACGCCGGTTCCCGCGACGGCCGAGCTCAGCACCAGCATGATCGCGCCGCCGGCGAACAAACGCCCCGCGCAGGCCGCGACGATCGCGAAGAGACCGATGCTCATGCCGCGCGCATTGCCCCGATCGCGCGCGACAGTGCGCTCGCGCCGAACGCGCACAGTCCCATCGCGACGACCGGCAGGCCGGTCAGCATCGAGGCGCCCTGAAACGACATGCCCGTCGCCGACAGGATGGTGCGCATGAGCGGGCTGATCGAGGTGAGCAAGGGCCGCAGGTTCAATCCGATGACGACGATCGTCGCGAGCCAGACGAAGTTCGCAGTGCGCGCCTTCATCGCGTGAAGTCCGCCGGAATGACGATGCCGTTCGCCATCACGAAGCGGCGCGCAGGACGCATCGCGACCGCTTGCGTGACGGTTTCGGCATCGACGAGCACGAGGTCCGCGCGCATGCCCGCCGCGAGGCCATAGCGCGCGAAGCCGCACGCGCGCGCCTGCGGTCGATACGCACTCGAACGCGACGGCGAGGTCGTCGTCGCGCCGCATGTCGTAGCGCATCGCGATGAACATCGCACGTTCGAGCATGTCGGGCGAACCGAACGGCGTCCACGCATCGCGGATACCGTCGTTGCCGCCGAACACCGTGACGCCCGCTGCGCGCGCCTCGCGCAGGGGCGGCACGCTCACTGATGCGGGCGCGGTCGTCAGCAACGCGACCTTCAGCCGCGCGATGCGTTCGAACAGCGCCGCGCGTCGGGCAGAGGCAGAACGCGTGACTCACGACCACGCGGCCCTGATAGCCATGCGCCTCGACGCGGTCGAGCAGCAGATCGAAGGTGAATGCGCCGAGATCGCCGGGTTCGCGCAGATGGAGATCGATCGGCTTGTCGTGCTTCGTCGCGAGCGCGAAGCTGATGTCGAGCGAGGCGGCCGGATCGCCGTCGATTGACGACGGATCGAGCGCGCCGAGCACGTCCGCGCCGTGCGCGAGGACATCGTCGAGCAGGGCGCGCGTGCCGGCGCGCGCTTCATCACGCCCGATTGCGGACGCGACGATCTGCATGTCGAGCACGTTGGCGAGCGCATCGCGCGTCGCGACGACGCCTTTGAGATGACGCAGGCTCGCATCGGTGTCGATATCGACATGCGTGCGCAGACGCGTCGTGCCGCGCCGCAGGAATTCGAGCGCGAGCGACGCCTGCGCGATATCGTGACCGCTCGCGGCACGCCAGCGCCGCTCGTTGTCGATGCGATCGACCAGGCGCGGCCCGACCGCATTGCGATACCACGGCATGCCCCAGGTGGTCTTGTCCAAATGCGCATGGCCTTCGACGAAGCCGGGCAGAAGCAATGCGCCCGCCGCGTCAACGAGCGTGGCGCCGCCGAACGGTCCTGCATCGACGATCCAGGTCGAGTTTTTCATCGGATGGAAGCCTCCGCTTGCGTGCAGTTTGATTGCACCATTTTAGTGTATTTTGGTTAACCAAATATACGGAATAGCTGATGCGGCGAATTCGGACGCGCTCGTTCGCGCCCGCGATTCGGGCCTTCGCAACAGTCGCTACAATGCCAGGCAACGGAAATGGCAGGCTTTCATGGCATCGAAGAATCAGACTGTATCGCCCGACGAACGCATGTACGACGCCATCGTCTCGGCATTGCTGCAGGGCGGCTCGCGCCCGGCGCGTAACTAGTCGAGCGCGAACTCGCGGCGGCATTCGACTGCACGCGCAGCACCTTGCGCAAGGTGCTCGCGCGTCTGGGCGTCGAGGGCAAGCTGACGCTCGAGGCCAATCGCGGTGCGTTCGTGCCTTCGCCGTCGCCCGACGATATCCGCAGGTGTATCGCGCGCGGCAGGTCGTCGAGGCGGGCATCGTCGCGTCGCTGTGCGGGCGGCTGAGCGCTCGCGAGCGGCGTGCCTTGCACGCGCATGTCAAACAGGAACAGCGCGCGCTGAAGTCGGGCGCCGTCGAAGAATGCGTGCGGCTCGCGGGGCAGTTTCATCTGTTGCTAGCGAAACTCGCCGTGGCGCCGGACGTGCAGGCGTTTCTCGGCAAGCTCGTTGTACGCACCGAGTTGTACAAGGCACTGTTCGATCCGTCGAAGGCATCGAACTGCGCATCCAACGAGCACGGCCGGCTCGTCGACGCGTTCGAAGCCGGCGAACTCGATGCGGCGCTCGCCGCGATGCGCGAGCATCTGAGCGAACTCGAAGCGCGCGTGCTCGCGCAGGCAGTCGGCGCGCGTCCGGACGATCTCGCCGCGGTGTTCGCAAAAGACGTGAACGCCTCTTGAAAGCAAGGTGCGACTCGCCGCGAACCCGACGACGGCGCCACGCCGAAAGCCATTCATTCGCCGATGACGCGCGCGGCGATTACATCGGGTTTATCGGGACCTTTCGCGAGGCGGCCCGAGCCTGACAAAAGCTATGACACGGCGCCGCGTTGTGACCGCACAAAAAACGGGCCGCGTGATACGCGGCCCGTTTCGCTTGCTGATGCTGACTGCAGCGTCGACGACTTACTGGTTGAAGTCGAGCGCGTTGGTCAGGTCGCCCATCTTCGCGGCGCCGTTCGCGGTCAGCGCGGCATCACGCGAGGTCAGGCCCATCAGCGTCGCAGGTTGAAGCGCTTGGTGATGAAGCGCAGGATCGACGTCGTGTCGTATTGCGTGTGATCGACGAAACCCTTCTTCGCCCACGGCGAGATGATGAGCACCGGGATACGCGAACCCGGGCCGAAGCGATCGCCCTTTGGCGGCGCGACGTGATCCCAGAAGCCGCCGTTTTCGTCGTAGGTCACGACCACGACCATGTTCTTCCACTGCGGGTTCTTCTGCAGATGGTTGATCACGTCCGCGATGTGCTGGTCACCCGACGCAGCCCGCGTGTTCGTTCAGGTTGTCCTGCGGCTTGTAGAACGACACGGCAGGCAGGCTGCCGGCATCGATCGCCCGTGCCGTTCGTGCCGTCGTCGAGCAAGTGCTGCGCGCGGTTGGCCGTGCCCGGTGCGAGGTCGGCGAAGTAGTTGAATGGCTGATGGTGCGTCTGGAAGTTCGGCCCCGAGTTCGTCGAACCGCCGATGACCGAACGGCTCGCCAGCGCCGCACCCCACGAACCGCCATACCACGCCCAGCTCACGCCGGCGTTGTTCAGCATGTCGCTGATGTGCTGCTGCGTCTGCGGCGGCAGTGTGGTGGCCGACGACGTATCGGCGAGCGTCGAGTCCTGGCCCGATGCCGGTGCATTGCCGCTCGGCTGATACGGCGGCTGCATCGTGTTGACCGCGTAGTACACGGGTCCCGGCGTGAGGTTGCCGGAATTCGTGTACTTCGGCGCGCCCGTCAGCACCGAAGCCGGCGAAGCCGAAGTGCGCGTGAGCGTGACGCCGTCCGCATCAACGACGGAGATCGAGCCCTTCACGACGCTGGTATCCGCGTTCGGATAGATCGGCGTGCAGGCGCACACGAGCCACTGGTGGTTCAGGAACGAACCGCCGAATGCGCCCATGAAGAAGTTGTCCGCGAGCGTGTATTGCTGCGCGATCTTGTAGAGCGGCAGCTTGTCGGGCGTGGTGCCATAGTGGCCCATGACGAGACTGCCGGAGTTGGCCCATGCGGCGAACTTGTCGTTCTTGCCGCCGTCGATCTGCATCTGGTTCTCGTAGAAACGGTGATACAGGTCGCGCGTCGTCACGTTCAGCGCGGTATTGAAGCCCTTCGGATCGTCGATCGCGAACGGAGTGTTCGGCAGGTCCGCCGTCATCGCTTCGCCGATCTGCGGCGTCACGCCGGTCGCCGTCAGGCCGCCCCAGATTTTCGGCAGGGTTGCGAGCACGCTGCCGTCGCGGTCGAGCTGACGCGCGCTTGCGGCCGTCACGTTCTGCAGGTCGTTCGCGCCCGGGAAGCTGCCGTAGAGGTTATCGAAGCTGCGGTTTTCTGCGTAGATGACGACGACGTTCTTGACGTCGTTGAGATCGTGACGGTTGATGTCGCTGCCACTACAAGCGTAAAGACCGAATGCAGCAGTCGCCGCCACCGGCACTGCGCAAACGAGTTTCTTGTTCATGAGCTCTCTCTTGTGTTGGGGACCGGCGCATCACGTCGACTTCCTGAAAGCCTCTGTTCGCCGGCATGCGTAGTGTCGCAATGCTCTTTTACGTCGCCATGTAAAGTTTCTTTCGATTACGTAATGTTGGTGAAATAAATTCGTGAACCGTTTGCGGTTCGTGACGCACGCAAGGCTTGTCATGAAAACGACATATTATCGACATACGCTGCGGCATCTTTCAATTTACCGATGCCCTGTTCATGTCTTCGATGCGTCTGCCTTTTGTTCTTTATTCCCTTGCGTTCGCGGTGTTGTCGACGGCGACACTGAGCGGCTGTGACTCGCACGCCGCCGACAAGAACGAGGCGTCGCAGCCGTCATCGAAAGAGACCGCACAAGTGGTGCAAACGGCGGCACCCGCAGGCCGCACGCGCGCGCGAGGTCTTCGCGCATGTCAAGGACATGCAGGCGATCGGCGAGAAGCTGTTCTTCGATCCGACGCCCTCCGGCTCGGGCAAGCTCGCGTGCGCGTCGTGCCATACCGCAGCATGCGTTCGGGCCGCCCAATGCGCTATCCGTGCAACTGGGCGGCAGCGACATGCATCGCACCGGCATTCGCGCGGTGCCGTCGCTCAAGTATCTGCAATTGGTGCCGCAGTTCGTCGAGCACTTCCACGACTCCGACGACGAAGGCGACGAAAGCGTCGATGCCGGCCCGACCGGCGGTCTCACCTGGGACGGCCGCGTCGATCACAGCAAGGACCAGGCGCGCATTCCGCTTTTGTCGTCGTTCGAAANCGCCCCAGACGTTCTATCCGTACACCAGCAAGTACGATGCATTCCTCGCCGGACGCGCAAAGCTCAACGATGCGGAAATGCACGGCCTGCAACTCTTCAACGACGAGAGCAAGGGCAACTGCGCGTCGTGCCATATCAGCATCCGCATGGAAGGACGGCACGCCGCCGCAGTTCAGCAACTTCGGTTTGATCGCGATCGGCGTGCCACGCAACCGCGATCTGCCCGTCAACAAGGATCCGAAGTACTTCGACCTCGGCGCATGCGGGCCGGAGCGTACCGACCTGAAGGGTCGCGACGAGTTTTGCGGCATCTTCCGCACGCCGTCGCTGCGCAATGTCGCGACGCGCCAGACCTTCTTCCACAACGGCATCTATCACAAGCTCGAAGACGTGGTGCGCTTCTACGTGCAGCGCGATACGAATCCAGAGAAATTCTATCCGGTGAAGAACGGCAAGGTCCAGAAGTTCGACGATCTGCCCAAGCGCTATTGGGAGAACGTCAACGTCGAGCCGCCGTTCGATCGCAAGAAGGGCGACAAGCCCGCACTCGACGATGCGGGGATCAAGGACGTGGTTGCCTTCCTCGGCACGCTCACCGACGGCTACGATCCCGCAAAGGACAAGGACTCGCAGAAGGGCACGGGCATCGGCGAGATGAAGTCCGCGTCGGACTGAAGCATTTCGGCTTAATGCAGAGGGCCGCGTGCGTCGAGCTGACCCCGCGGCCTTTTGCGTTCATCATGCTATCCTCGTTGCGGCCCGCTTTTCAGGAGCGCGTGGGTGAATGCCGCTTTCGAACGCTGCTTCCGGACGATTTCGCAACGAGGACACCACCATGCCGATCGAACATCGGGCACTCGCCCGTGCCTGTTTTCACGCTGCGATGGCTGCCGCGCTCGTCGCCGCCCGCGCGGGCGTGCATGCCGCCAATCTCGGTTTTCTCAACAACACGCCGATCACCTATATGAATGAAGCAGCGCGACCTGAAGGTACTCAACGCCGCCGCGCAGGAAACGCTGAACACCAAACAGGACGGCGAGAAGCTCGAATGAAACAACAAGGGCGCGAGCAATTCCGTGCCGATCGAGGGCACGGTATCGCCGCACGACAGCTTCGAGGCGCAGGGCATGAAGTGCCGCAAGATCACGCTGGTCGCGAAAGCGAAAGGGCAGACCCAAACCTGGACGCCGTCTGCCTGCAAGCACAGCGACGGCAAGTGGAAACTGCTCAAGCAATGACGCGAAGGAAGATCGATCGATGAGCGCGCGTACCGTATCGTACGGCGTGGTCATCCTCAATACGCGCGGCGACGTGCTGCTGTGTTATGCGACGGAGACCACACACTGGGACGTGCCCAAGGGCCAGGCCGATGCCGGCGAAACGCCGCGCGCGGCCGTGTTGCGCGAGCTGATGGAAGAGACCGGCATCGTGCTGGATGACGCGCGGCTCACCGATCTCGGGCGCTTCGTCTATCGCCGCGACAAGGATCTGCATCTGTTTGCGGTGCGCGTGAGCGACGACGAAGTGAAGCTCGAAAACTGCGTATGCGAATCGTATTTCCCGCGCTATAGCGACGGCACGATGATTCCGGAGATGGATGCGTATCGCTGGGTCAGTCCGCTCGACGTCGATCGTTACGCGAGCCGCAGTCTCGCGCGGCTCTTTCAGACCACGCTCTCGCTCGCGGAATTGCACGAGACGCTCTGACGCCGCCGCTCAGTCGGATCCGCGGTCGTTGGGCTGCGCGAACAGCACCTTCATCTCCGCGGACATCGGGAAGCATAGATTGATGCCGTCCGGCGGAATCGGCTGCATGAACCATTGATCGTAGAGCTTCGCTGCTTCGCCGGAGCGCTGCATGTGCGCGATCACGTCGTCGACGATGCGCTTGAACGCCGGATCGCCCTTGCGCATCATGCATGCGTAAGTCTCGTTCGCAAGCGACGCGCCCGTCACCGTGTATTCGCCGCTCGCTGCGCCTTGCTCCGCGATCTTGCCGTAGAGAAGCGGATNCGCGCGCACTGACGATGCGCAGGTTCAGCTTCCTTTGCAGCGACAACTGACGCAGCAGCCGCTCGTCCGACGTACCGGCCGTCGTCACGACCGTCTTGCCCGCGAGATCGTCGTAATCGCGGATGCCGGACTTCTTCTTCACCGCCATGCGGATGCCGTACGTAAAGAAGTTGTTCGAGAACGCGACGAGCGGATCGCGCTCAGCGAGATGCGCGGTCGAGCCGCATTTGAGATTGACCTGATTGACGATATAAGGGATGCGGTTTTCACCGCGAGGTCGTGCAGGTTCAGACGCCGCCTGAGATCGTTGACGACTTTCAGCGCGATCGCATACGCGTAGCCGATCGGCTGCCGATCCTTGTTCAGATAAGAGAAGGGCGCCGACGATTCGCGCGCGCCGAGCACGATCGAGCCGTTCTCGACGATCTTGCGCAGCGTCGCCGATGGCGAGAACGATCGTCGCAAACGCTTTCGTCAACACGCAGGCGCCGATCGACGCGCGAGCCGGCGTCGGATGCTGCTGCTTCATGTCGTCCTTCTTCGATGACGCGTGCGGGGCTCGATGGCTTGGCTGCACGCGTGCGATAAAAAGGCGCCGCACGTTTTGCGCGGCGCCCTTGCCGATGTGACGCTCAGGCTGGCTTGCCCCAGCTGTCCCGCAGGCTGACGATGCGGTTGAACACTGGCTTGCCGGGTTTCGAATCGACGCGATCCGCGACGAAGTAACCATGACGTTCGAACTGGAAGCGGTCTTCGGCGCTCGCTTCGCGCGCGCTCGGTTCGAGGTAGGCGTTGACGACGTGCTTCGATTCCGGGTTCAGCGCGTCGAGGAATTCCGCGCCGCCCGCGCCCGGTTGCGGTTCCTTGAAGAGGCGGTCGTAGATGCGGACCTCGGCTGCGTAGGCGGTGGCCGCGCTGACCCAGTGAATCGTGCCCTTGACCTTGTACGCGTTCGCGCCTTCGGTGCCCGACTTGCTGTCCGGGAAGTAGTTGCAATGCACGGCGACGATATTGCCGTTCTCGTCCTTCTCAGCGCCCGTGCATTCGACGACGAAGCCGTACTTGAGCCGCACCTTGTTGCCGGGGAAAAGGCGGAAATAGCCTTTGGGCGGCGTTTCCTGGAAGTCTTCGCGTTCGATCCACAGTTCGCGCGAGAACGGGAACGTGCGCACCCCACGATCCGGATGATGCGGATGCATCGGCGCACTGCAGTCTTCGGTCTGGTCTTCGGGGTAATTGTCGATGATGAGCTTGAGCGGATCGAGCACGCAGATCGCGCGCGGCGCCTTTTCGTCGAGATCGTCGCGCAGCGCGCCTTCGAGCACGCTCATGTCGATCCACGAATCGACCTTGGTGACGCCGACGCGCTCGACCATTAGGCAAATGCTTTCCGGCGTGAAGCCGCGGCGGCGCACGCCGACGATGGTGGGCATGCGCGGATCGTCCCAGCCGTCGACGTGCTTTTCCTGCACGAGTTGCAGCAGCTTGCGCTTGCTGGTGATCGCGTAGGTCAGGTTCAGACGGGAGAGTTCGATCTGTTGCGGCAGCGGGCGCTGGAACACGCCGTCGTTCGCGAGTTGCGCGAGGAACCAGTCGTAGAGCGGCCGATGGTCTTCGAATTCGAGCGTGCACAGTGAGTGCGTGATGTTCTCGATCGCGTCGGACACGCAGTGCGCGTAGTCGTACATCGGATAGATGCACCACTTGTCGCCGGTCCGATAGTGATGCGCGAAGCGGATACGATAGATGACCGGATCGCGCATGTTGAAGTTCGGCGACGCCATGTCGATCTTCGCGCGCAGGACGTGCTCGCCTTCCTTGAATTCGCCTGCCTTCATGCGGCGGAACAGGTCGAGGTTTTCCTCGGGCGTGCGATCGCGGTAGGGCGAGTTGATGCCGGCTTCGGTGGCGGAGCCGCGCGTCGCGCGCATTTCCTCGGCGGTCTGGCTGTCGACATAGGCCTGGCCCCGCTTGATGAGCATTTCGGCGTATTCGTACAGCTTGTCGTAGTAGTCGCTCGCGAAGTATTTGTGTTCGCGGCCGTCCTTGTTCCAGTCGAAGCCGAGCCATTCGACGGCGTCGATGATCGACTCGACATATTCGACGCTTTCCTTTTCGGGGTTCGTGTCGTCGAAGCGTAGATGACAGACGCCGCCGTAGTCGCCGGCGAGCCCGAAGTTCACGCAGATGCTTTTCGCGTGCCCGATGTGCAGATAGCCGTTGGGCTCGGGCGGGAAACGCGTTTCGACTCGCTGCGACCATTTGCCGGAGCGGTTGTTGTCTTCGATGATGTTGCGAATGAAATTGGATGGCGCCGGAGCGTCGTTGCGATCGGTGTTCATGCGAAAGGGGCCAGCGGATGCGCTCGCGCGCGTGATTTCGAGTAAGCGTTCGTCGCAGCCGGGAACGCCTTCGTACTTTGGACTTTGGACTTTGGACTGAGCAGACACTATGTCGGCGATTCTACCTTACGCACACGATGTGGGTTCCGTTACACGGACAGGGGCTTTCTTGCGTCACGTAAGCAGGGTAACGGGAGGTAAATCGCTTTGTACGGGATTTGTACGGGTATTTATGATTTGATTTGGGCGTCGGACGGGGTTTGGTTTTTTGACTTTCGTCGACGGGGTTTGCTTCTTCTTATTCTTATAAGGCGGTTTGCTATGAAGACCATCGGTTTTGCTGCTGTCAAAGTTATCTCCGTCATGGCGATCGTCGCTTCGCTCTCGGCTTGTGCCGTTTCCCGGCAGCAGGCGCATGCGGCTATCGGGGCTGGGGCCGGCGGAGCGCCCGAGTATGTGCGACCAGAGGGCCGGTCGGAACTATTGCCGGGGCGGTGGAGGCTCATTGAGGCTGGAACGCTGGGGCTGGGACGCGGTAACGGGTTTTCTTGTTCTTTGGCTTTTCTTGTTGTTCTTTGGCTTCTGTTTTCGCGGTTTTATTGCAGTAGTC
>JAQFVI010000321.1 GCA_029439495.1 Caballeronia sp. BR6202001590007 | reverse complement strand
TGCCACGATGCGCGGGCCTTCTTGGCCATCGCGCGCTCTTGATCTGCGAGCGATCGCAGACTCGGAATCACTTTTCTCTTGTTCACAATGCCTGAAGAACGAAGTCTTGAAGGTAAGCCCCTACTATTGGTCGACGGTTCTAGTTACTTGTACCGGGCCTACCATGCGATGCCTGATCTGCGAGGCCCCGACGGCGGGCCCACCGGCGCGCTGTACGGCATGATCAACATGCTTCGGCGCTTGCGACGCGAAGTCAATGCAGAGTATAGCGCGTGCGTCTTCGACGCCAAGGGCAAGACTTTCCGCGACGACTGGTACGCCGACTACAAGGCCAATCGTCCTTCGATGCCCGACGATCTCAGCAAGCAGATCGAGCTGATTCACGTCGCCGTGCGCGCGCTCGGCTGGCCGCTCGTCATAATCGAACGCGTCGAGGCCGACGACGTCATCGGCACGCTCGCGGTCGAAGCCGAGAAGCGCGGCATGAAGGTAATCGTGTCGACGGGCGACAAGGATCTGGCTCAGCTCGTGACGGATCACGTTACCCTCATCAATACGATGACCAACGAAACGCTCGATCGCGCGGGCGTGCTCGCGAAGTTCGGCGTACCGCCCGAACGCATCGTCGATTACCTGTCGCTGATCGGCGATACGGTCGACAACGTGCCCGGCGTCGAAAAGTGTGGCCCGAAGACCGCGCTCAAATGGCTCACGCAATACGATTCGCTCGATGGCATCGTAGAACATGCGGCGGAGATCAAAGGTGCGGTAGGAGACAATCTGCGCAAGGCTCTGGACTTCCTGCCGATGGCGAAGAAACTCGTCACCGTGCACACGGAATGCGATCTCACCTCGCAGATTGAGTCCATCGATGCGACGCTCCTCTCGCGTCCGGAATTGCGCGACGAGTTGCGCGACGTCTTCATGCGTCATGGCTTCAAGACCTGGCTGCGCGAAGTCGAAATCGCCGATGCCGTCGAAGGCCCGAGCGACACGCCGCCCGCCGAAGTCACCGAAATCGAGCATCACTACGATACGGTGCAGACGTGGGAGCAGTTCGATGCATGGCTCGCTTGCATCGACCGGGCGGACATCACGTCGTTCGATACCGAGACCACGTCGCTCGATCCGATGACCGCGCAGATCGTCGGCATTTCCGTCTCGACGGAGCCGGGGCATGCGGCCTATATTCCGGTCGCGCATCGCGGGTCGGATGCGCCCGAGCAGTTGCCGCGCGACGAAGTGCTCGCGAAGCTCAAGCCCTGGCTCGAAGATGCGTCGAAGAAAAAGGTCGGTCAGCATCTGAAGTATGACGAGCAGGTGCTCGCGAACTACGGTATCGCGCTCGACGGCGTCGAGCACGACACGCTGCTGCAATCCTACGTGCTCGAATCGCATCGCCCGCACGACATGGACAACCTCGCGCTGCGCCATCTCGGCGTGAAGACCATCAAGTACGAAGACGTCGCGGGCAAGGGCGCATCGCAGATCGGCTTCGACGAAGTGACGCTCGACAAGGCGTCCGAATACGCCGCCGAAGATGCCGACATCACGCTGCGTCTGCATCGCGCGCTCTATCCTCAGGTGGAGCAGGAGAAAGGCGTGCTGCACGTTTATCGCGACATCGAGATGCCAACCTCGCGCGTGCTGCGCAAGATGGAGCGCAACGGCGTGCTGATCGATCGTGCAAGGCTCGATGCGCAGAGCAATGAAATTGCGAAGTGTCTCGTCGACCTGCAGGCGCAGGCCTACGAACTCGCGGGCGGCGAATTCAATCTCGGATCGCCGAAGCAGATCGGCCAGATCTTCTTCGAAAAGCTCGAACTGCCGATCGTGAAGAAGACGCCGAGCGGCGCGCCGTCCACCGACGAAGAAGTGCTGCAAAAGCTCGCGGAAGATTATCCGCTGCCGAAGGTGCTGCTCGAGCATCGCGGTCTGTCCAAGCTCAAGTCCACCTATACGGACAAGCTGCCGCGCATGGTGAACGCGTCGACGGGCCGCGTGCATACGAACTATGCGCAGGCCGTCGCGGTCACGGGCCGTCTGTCGTCGAACGAGCCGAACCTGCAGAACATCCCGGTGCGCACCGGCGAAGGCCGGCGCATTCGCGAGGCGTTCATCGCGCCGCCGGGCAGCAAGATCGTGTCGGCGGACTACTCGCAGATCGAACTGCGCATCATGGCGCACATCTCCGGCGACGAGTCGCTGATGCGCGCGTTTTGCGACGGCGAGGACGTGCATCGCGCGACCGCATCGGAAGTGTTCGGCGTGACGCCGCTCGAAGTGGACAACGATCAGCGCCGCATCGCGAAGGTCATCAACTTCGGTCTCATCTACGGCATGAGTTCATTCGGTCTCGCATCGAATCTCGGCATCACGCGCGATGCCGCGAAGCTTTACATCGACCGCTATTTCGCACGCTATCCGGGCGTGGCCGCGTATATGGACACTACGCGCACCGTCGCGAAGATGAACGGCTATGTCGAGACCGTGTTCGGACGGCGGCTNTGCAGGGCACCGCGGCCGATCTCATCAAGCTGTCGATGATCGCCGTGCAGGACTGGATCGCGCAATCGGGCATCGCGACGAAGGTGATCATGCAGGTACACGATGAACTCGTGCTCGAAGTACCCGAAAACGAGCTGCCCGAAGTCAGAAAGCGTCTGCCCGAGCTGATGTGCAGCGTCGCGCAACTGAAGGTGCCGCTCGTCGCCGAAGTGGGCGTCGGCAACAACTGGGAAGAAGCGCATTAAACAAAGCGTCGTGCAAGGCATGCGCGGCTCATGTCGCGTATGACCGACATCTCGATGACGCGCTTGTGACTGTCACTCGGTCTCGCGCACAATGTTTGCTCAAGGCCGATAACAAGTACAGGGAGAGTTCCATGCATCGCTTCATCATTGTCGGCGGAGGAGCCGGCGGTCTCGAACTCGCGACGCGTCTGGGCGATCGTTTCGGCTCGACGGACAGCAAGACGCCGCCCAAGGCACAGATCACGCTCGTCGATCGCAATCCCACGCATATCTGGAAGCCGCTGCTGCACGAAGTCGCCGCGGGCAGCATGGACCCGTTCACGCAGGAACTCGAATATGCGGCGCAGGCGTTGTGGCATGGCTTCGAGTTTCAGCAGGGTGACCTGACCGGGCTCGATCGCGCGAACCGGCGCATCAGGATCGGCGCATTGCGCGACAACGAAGTGGGCGAGCTGCTGCCCGAACGCGAACTCGAGTACGACGCGCTCGTCATCGCGATCGGCAGTACGACGCATTTCTTCGGCGTCGAAGGCGCGCAGCAGAACTCGATCGCGCTCGATACGGTCGGTCAGGCCGAACTCTTTCGCAAGCGCCTGATCGCGGTATGCATTCGCGCCGAGCATCGTGCGCCGTCGCCGTCGCCGCCGTCGCCGCGATCGACGATGTCACGACGAGTGACAGCGATACGCTGCACGCAATCGTCGACACCGAGCCGCGCATACAGGTGGCCATCGTCGGCGCGGGTGCGACGGGCGTCGAGTTGTCGGCGGAACTGCGCAATACCGCGCAGGTGTTGTCCGCCTACGGTTTGCACAAGCTCAATCCGAAGCACGATATCGGCATCGTGTTGATCGAGGCGGGGCCGCGCATCCTGCCCGCGCTGCAGGAGCGCGTGTCGAACACCACCGCCGAATTGCTCACCAAGCTCGGCGTGAAGCTGATGACCGGCGAGACCGTCGCGCTCGTCGCGCGCGACTCGATCCGCACGGCGAGCGGCAAGGTTATCCGTGCCGATCTGACGGTGTGGGCGGCGGGCATCAAGGCGCCCGCGATCCTGTCGAATCTCGATGGTCTGCCGACCAATCGCCTCGGCCAGCTCGTCGTGCGCCGCACGCTGCAAACGGAGATCGACGACAACGTCTTCGCGCTCGGCGATTGCGCCGCGTGCCCGTGACCGGGCAACGAACACAACGTGCCGCCGCGCGCGCAGGCCGCGCATCAGCAAGCAAGCTTTCTGTTCAAGTCCTTCGAACGTCTGTTGCAGGGCAAGCTGCTGCCGGAATATACGTACCGCGATTTCGGCTCGCTCGTGTCGCTCGGACATTACAGCGCGGTCGGCAATCTGATTGATGGGCGGGCTCATCGGCGGCAACATGCTGATCGAAGGGCTGTTCGCGCGCTTCATGTTCATGTATATGTCGCTGTACCGGTTGCACGTCGCCGCGCTGCACGGCTATGCACGCATGGTGCTCGATACCGTCGCGCACTGGCTGCGTCGCTCGACAGCGCCGCGCGTGAAACTGCACTGACGATGGAATAGTCCCGCTACGCCGTTTGTTTAAAACTGTTTAGTAGAATGAGCGGCGCGCTTCGCACGGACTTTCGATCACGCCGCAAGCTCCGGAGCCTTTCATGCCCGACCCAGAAGTCGACAGCCTCATTCCGCACGTCCCGTTCAACCGCCGCACGTTCATCAAGGCAACCTTCGGCACCGGATTCGCCGCCGCCGTGCTGCCGGTTTCCGCGCAGACCATTCATACCGACGACAGCGGGCTCGAAGCGGGCGCCATCGGCGTGCGTGGCGCGGATGGCGTGCTCGTTCCCGCCTATCGCGCGCAGCCGAAGGGCAAGACGCATCTGCCGGTGATCATCGTCATCCACGAGATTTTCGGGGTGCACGGCATATCGCCGACGTGTGCCGGCGCTTCGCCAAGCTCGGTTATCTCGTCATCGTGCCCGACATCTACACGCGTCAGGGCGATGCCTCCGCTTATCAGTCGATGCAGCAGCTCAACGAGCAGCTCGTGTCGAAGGTGCCGGACGTGCAGGTCATTTCGGATGTCGATCAGACGGTCAAATGGGCCGGCGAGCATGGCGGCGATCTGAAGCGCGTGGGCATCACGGGCTTTTGCTGGGGCGGGCGCATCACCTGGCTTTATGCCGAGCATAATCCGAACGTGAAGGCGGCCGTTGCGTGGTACGGACGGCTCGTCGGCAACAAGACGGAGACACGCCCGCCAATCCGATCGATCTCGCGAGCCGGTTGAGGGGCTGTACTGACGCCAGGATCAGAGCATTCCGCAGGACACCATCGCGCAGATGAAGCAGGCGCTCGCCAACGATCCGCCGCCCGCGAAGGACTCGCAATTCCACGTCTACGACGATGCCTCGCATGCGTTCTTCGCCGATTACCGTCCGAGCTATCGCAAGGCCGATGCCGAAGACAGCTGGAAGCGCGCGCTCGCGTGGTTCTGCGAGCACGGCGTCAAGTAGGGCGGCGTGTCGAGGCGCCGGAGCGAAGACCCGACCGGCTCACGGATTCGCGCCGGTCGCGACGGGGCGGCCCGGATCGGCGCTCCATTCGTTCCACGAACCCGGGTACAGCGCCGCGCCGTTCAGGCCGGCGATTTCCATCGCCAGCGCGTTGTGGCACGCCGTCACCCCCGAGCCGCATTGCAGGACGACGCGATCGGCGCTCGTCGTGCCGATTAGCCCGCCGAACGCTTCGCGCAATTCGTGCGCGGTCCTGAAGCGGCCTTCCGTCGTCAGGTTGTTCTTGAAGAAGTGATTCAGCGCGCCGGGAATATGCCCGCCGACGGCGTCGAGCGTTTCGTTCTCGCCGCGATAGCGATCGGCGGCGCGCGCATCGATAGTCACCTGCAGCGACGCGCCGGCCTTGAAGATGCCTGCCGTTTTCGCGGGGACGTCGGTCGCGAGCGGCTTGCCGGCGGCTTCCCACGCGGGCAGGCCGCCGTCGAGCAGCGCGACGGAATCGTGACCGAGCCAGCGCAGCAGCCACCACAGGCGCGCCGCATACATGCCGCCCTGCGCGTCGTAGGCGACGACCTGTTGGCCTTCGTTCAGGCCGAGCGCCGCGAGCTTCGCGACCAGTGCCGCGCGTTTAGGCAACAGATGACGTCCGTTCTTGCCGGTTTTCGTGCCGGAGAGATCGCGATCGAGATGCAGGTAATGCGCGCCGGGGATGTGCCCCTGCNGCACGCTGCCGGGCGCATCGGCGAGCCGTTCGGCCAGATTCGTCGCGGAAATGAGCGTGGTGTAGTGAGTGTGCGGCATGACGGCTCCTGAAGCGGCGCGTGAACGGCGCGAATCGCTGATGTGGGAATGAGCTGTCAGTCTAAACAAAAGACGGGCATGAAAGCCCGTCTTTTCGTGATACGTGCGCCGTGCGCGGATCGGACGACCGGTCAGATCGGTCCGAGCTGATGATGTAGGAACTCGTGGAAGTGCTGCATGCCGGATTCCATCGGGCTTTGATAAGGCCCGATCTGGTTTTCGCCACGCGACATCAGCGCGTGGCGTCCGGCGTCCATGCGCTCGGCGATTTCATCGTCCTCGCGCGCGGTTTCCAGATACGCGGCGCGTTCCGCCTCGATGAACTCACGCTCGAACAGCGCGATTTCCTCGGGGTAATAGAACTCGACGATGTTCGTCGTCTTCTGCGTGCCCTGCGGAATCAGCCACGACACCACCAGCACATGCGGATACCACTCGATCATCAGGCCGGGGTAGTAGACCATCCAGATCGCGCCGAACTCCGGCGGTATGCCGTTGCGAAAGCGCAGGACTTCGTCGTGCCACTTGCGGTAGGTCGGGCTGCCCGGCTTTTCCAGATTCTTGTGGACGCCGACAGTCTGGACGCTGTACCAGTCGCCGAATTCCCACTCGAGGTTGTCGCAGGACACGAAGCTGCCGAGTCCCGGATGGAACGGCGCAACGTGATAGTCCTCCAGATAGACCTCGATGAAGGTCTTCCAGTTGTAGTTGCACTCGTGCACTTCGACGTGATCGAACATGAAGCCCGAGAAGTCGAAATGCTTCGCCGTGCCAAGCCTCGCGAGATCCGCGGCGACGTTGCGGCCCTCCGCTTCGAAGAGCAGACCCTGCCAGTTCTGCAGCGAGGTCTTGCCGAGGTTGAGGCAAGGTTTGTCGGCGAAGTGCGGCGCGCCGAGGAGCTGACCGTCGAGGTCGTACGTCCAGCGGTGCAGCGGGCAGACGATGTTGCTCGCGCTGCCGCGGCCGTTCAGCATGATGGCCTGCCGATGGCGGCACACGTTCGACAGCAGTTCGATCTTGTCCTGCTGATTGCGGACGAGCACGCGCCCTTCTTTCTCGTCCGGAAGCGCGAAATAGTTTCCCGCTTCGGGAACCATGAGTTCGTGCCCGATATAGAGAGGACCTTGCTTGAAAAATGTGTCGAGTTCACGCGTTAACAGCGCTTCGTCAAAGTAAGCCGTGACTGGCAGCTGGCTGTGGATGGCATTCAGCTGCAATGCATTGCTCAGATTGGACATTCCCACTCCCGATGAAAACGTGAAAGCAGTGAACAACCCAACCATCGAAGGTTCGATTTAGGGAAATGAGTAACTATACCGAAATATACCGAAATATACCGAAATCCGCACCGAAGGGGCGGATAAGGTCTTGATTTGGGTATGGATTGTCGCGGGAATTCCCTTCGTCGGATGTGCGAGGCGCGCGCAAACGTCTGCGCAGCATGTATCGGACGAATGTGCGCGAGGGCAGCGCGGAGGGCGTGCTTCGAACCCGGCGCGAGCCGACGCGAAGCGCGAACCTGCACGAGATGCGGATCGAAATTTTGGCTTTTGCCGTAGAATGTGTGACTTGGTTCCAAAAAATTTATTGACCCACGATTCATGGCGAAGACCGCTGCCAAGGAAACAGCCGAAGTAACCGGCGCGAATACGTCGGGCGCGGATTCCGCGACGCTTCCGGAGAACTACGAAGCCGCGCTGGCTGAACTTGAGTCCCTCATTGCGCGCATGGAAGAGGGTGCGCTGAGCCTCGAAGATTCGCTTGCAGCGTATCGCCGCGGCGCGGCGCTTGTGGGCTTTTGCCAACAACAGCTCGAAAAAGTCGAGCAGCAGGTTCGCGTGCTCGATGGCGAGACGCTCAAGCCGCTACCCGCCGAGGTACAGCGCGCGACCCAGGGAGCGGGAACCACGAACGACGACGGGGACGACGACCTATGACCTTCGAACAATGGATGCGCGCCACGCTGAATCGCGTCGAAACCGCGCTCGAGCACTATCTGCCGGGCACCGACATCGCGCCCGCGCGCCTGCACGAAGCCATGCGTTATGCCGTGCTCGGCGGTGGCAAGCGCGTGCGTCCGCTGCTCTGCCATGCGGCGGGCGAACTGACGGGCGCAAGCACGCAGGCCGTCGAGGCCGCGAGCTGCGCGCTGGAAATGATTCACGTCTATTCGCTGGTGCATGACGACATGCCTGCCATGGACGACGACGCATTGCGCCGGGGCAAGTCCACCGTACACATCCAATATGACGAAGCGACGGCACTGCTGGTCGGCGACGCGCTGCAATCGCAGGCCTTCGTCGCTCTGACCGCCGAAGGCAATGGTCTGAACGATGCGCAGCAGGCCGCGCTGGTACGTGAACTGGCTATCGCGAGCGGCTCGGTCGGCATGGCGGGCGGCCAGGCCATCGATCTGGAAAGCGTCGGTCGCAAGCTGACGCGCGCCGAACTGGAAACGATGCATCGCAAAAAGACGGGCGCTTTGCTGCGCGCGGCGGTGTGCATGGGCGCGCTCGCGGGCGCGACGCCGAGCGCGGCGGATCTCGCGGCGCTCGATCAGTATTCGGCGGCCGTCGGACTCGCGTTTCAGGTGGTGGACGACATCCTCGATGTCACCGCCGACTCCGCGACGCTCGGTAAGACCGCGGGCAAGGACGCGCAGCACGACAAGCCCACGTATGTATCGATCATCGGCCTGGACGCTTCGCGCGAACTGGCCGCCCAACTCGGGCGCGACGCGCATGCGGCGATCGCACCCTTCGGCGCGCGCGGCCAGCGACTCGCCGAGCTTGCCGACCTGGTCGTAAACCGGGTGAATTGATTGTTGAACGCGTGACGACCCCCACGGCGCAAGGTATCGAACCGACGCGCCGAACGAATCACGCCAGTTTCCCTAAAATGGGACGACGATGTACGACTTGCTGAAAACCATCGACGATCCGGCCGATTTGCGCGCCCTCGATCGTCGCCAACTGCAACCGCTGGCCGACGAACTGCGAGCCTACGTGCTCGACAGCGTGTCGCAGACGGGCGGCCATCTGTCGTCCAATCTGGGCACGGTCGAGCTGACCATCGCGTTACATTACGTGTTCGATACGCCTGCTGACCGCATCGTCTGGGACGTGGGTCATCAGACTTATCCGCACAAGATCCTCACCGGACGCCGCGACCAGATGCCCGGCCTGCGCCAGTTGAACGGCATTTCGGGTTTTCCGCAGCGCGGCGAGTCCGAATACGACACCTTCGGCACCGCGCATTCGA
Organism: Caballeronia sp. BR6202001590007; assembly: GCA_029439495.1. Classification (GTDB taxonomy): domain Bacteria; phylum Pseudomonadota; class Gammaproteobacteria; order Burkholderiales; family Burkholderiaceae; genus Caballeronia. The sequence goes on along the minus strand of JAQFVI010000321.1, from coordinate 3,189 downwards.
GCACGTCGATCTCTGCCGTGCTCGGCTTCGCGATGGCGAACAAGCTGCAGGGCGACAACCGTTATTCGATTGCCGTGATCGGCGACGGCGCGATGACCGCGGGCATGGCCTTCGAGGCGATGAACAACGCGGGCGTCGCCGACGACGTGCCGCTGCTCGTCATCCTCAACGACAACGACATGTCGATTTCGCCGCCGGTCGGCGCGCTCAATCGCCATCTCGCGCGTCTGATGTCGGGCCGCTTCTACGCTGCCGCGCGCGCTGGCGTCGAACGCGTGCTGCGCCATGCGCCGCCGATGCTCGACCTCGCGCGCCGCTTCGAGGAGCACGCGAAGGGCATGATCGTGCCGGCGACGCTGTTCGAGGAATTCGGCTTCAACTACATCGGCCCGATCGACGGTCACGATCTCGACTCGCTGATTCCGACGCTGCAGAACATCAAGGAACTGCGCGGTCCGCAATTCCTGCACGTCGTGACGAAGAAAGGCCAGGGCTACAAGCTCGCCGAAGCCGATCCGGTGCTCTATCACAGTCCCGGCAAGTTCAATCCGGCCGAAGGCATCAAGCCGTCGAGTGCGCCGTCGAAGAAGACCTACACGCAGGTCTTCGGCGAATGGCTCTGCGACGCCGCCGCGCAGGACTCGCGCGTGGTCGGCATCACGCCCGCGATGCGCGAAGGCTCGGGACTTGTCGAGTTCGAAAAGCGCTTTCCGGACCGTTACTTCGATGTCGGCATCGCGGAGCAGCACGCGGTCACCTTCGCGGGCGGCATGGTGGCCGACGGCATGAAGCCGGTCGTCGCGATCTACTCGACCTTCCTGCAACGCGCCTACGACCAGTTGATCCACGACGTCGCGTTGCAAAACCTGCCGGTCGTGTTCGCGATCGATCGCGCGGGCATCGTCGGCGCGGACGGCGCGACGCACGCGGGCAATTACGACCTCGTGTTTCTGCGCTGTATCCCGAACATGACGGTGATGGCCGCATCCGACGAGAACGAATGCCGTCAGATGCTGCATACCGCGCTTCAGCAGCCGAATCCGACGGCCGTGCGCTATCCGCGCGGCGCGGGCACGGGCGTCGCCACGGTCAAGCAGTTCACGCCGATTCTGCTCGGCAAGGGCGAGATTCGCCGTGAATCGTCGCAGAAGGCCGGCTCCGGCAAGCGCATCGTGATCTGCGCGTTCGGCACGATGGTCGCGCCGTCGCTCGCCGCCGCCGAGGAACTTGATCTGACCGTCGCGAACATGCGTTTCGTGAAGCCGGTCGACGCCGAACTGCTGCGCGAATTCGCCGCGACGCACGACGCCATCGTGACCGTCGAGGAAGGCTCGATCATGGGCGGCGCGGGCTCCGCCTGCGTCGAAGCGCTGCTCGCGAGCGCGGTCGTCAAGCCGATGCTGCAACTCGGCTTGCCGGATGTCTTCATCGATCACGGCGATCCCGCGAAGTTGCTCGCGAGCGTCGGCCTGGATGCGGCGGGCATCGCGCGCTCCATCCGCGAACGCTTTCTCGATGCCGTTGAAGACGCAGGCAAGCTGACCAAACGCGTCGCCTGACGACGGTCCGGTTTTTCACGCTTTGCCACACGGCGCGGGTATCTCCCGCGCCGTGTGCGTTTCGAGCTTACGCACGCAACACATGAATCACGCCGCCTTTGCGCGCGGCGTATAAGGACAGAAGAAATGAATCAGATGAATCCCGCCTTCGTGATGCCCGACGTTCAGAGCACGCCCGATACGCGTCAGATCGCGATTGCGTGCGTCGGCGTCAAAGGCGTTCGGCACCGTTGACGGTGCGCACGGCCCACGGCGTTCAGCCGAGCGTCGGCGTATGGAATCTCGACGTGCATTTGCCGGCCGATCAGAAGGGCACGCACATGTCGCGCTTCGTCGCGCTGCTCGAGGACAATCGCGCGCCGCTCGATCGGTCCGTGCTGCGCGTGCTGGTCGCATCGATGCTGACGAAGCTCGAAGCACATTCGGGCCGCATCGAAGTGACGCTGCCGTATTTCGTGGTGAAGACCGCGCCGGTCTCGGGCGTGCAGAGCCTGCTCGATTACGAGACGACCTTCATCGCCGAAACGCGCGACGGCGAAACGCGTGTGTCGCTCAAGGTGCTCGTGCCGGTGACGAGCCTGTGCCCGTGCTCGAAGAAGATTTCGCAATACGGTGCGCACAATCAGCGCTCGCATGTGACGATCGCGGCTGAACTGGCGGGCGACGTCGCGGTTGAAGAACTCATCCGCATCGCTGAGGAAGAAGCGTCGTGCGAATTGTGGGGTCTGCTCAAGCGTCCGGACGAGAAGTACGTCACCGAGCGCGCATATGAAAATCCGAAGTTCGTCGAAGATCTCGTGCGCGACGTCGCGACGCGGCTGAACGCGGACGAGCGCATCGTCGTGTATGTGCTCGAAGCCGAGAACTTCGAGTCGATCCACAATCACAGTGCGTATGCGCTGATCGAGCGTGACAAACGGAGCGACGCCTGACGCGCTTCGCATACACGAAAACCGGTCCTTCGACCGGTTTTTTATGCAAGCGCTGTTTCCGCTGATGCATGCGCCTCGCGCACGGAATCGACGATCAGCGCCGCCAGCCGCTCGACCGGCGTCGACGGCGCACCCGACGCCGCCCGATGCAGCGCGAGGGGTATCGACGGCAACGGGGGCAGACCGCAGGCCGCGTGATCGAGCGCGCGCACCGTCGCCGGCAGGCCGTAACTCGTGCGCACCGTCACCCCGAGTCCTGCCGCCGCCGCGGCCCAAAGTCCCGACAGGCTTGGACTCGTGAATGCGACACGCCACTTGATGCCCGCGCGATCCAGCGCCGCCGCCGAATGAAACAGGCATGGCCGGTCGAAAGCGACGAGCGGCAGCGGCTCGTCAGGATCCGCGTGAAACGGCACGCTCGCCGAACCGATCCAGCGCATCGACGGCGCGGCGATTGCGCTCGGGCAGCGTCACGGTGCGTCGCTCGTCGGGCACGCCGGCCGCGCCCCAGACCAGCGCGATATCGAGCTGCCCCGTATCCACGCGCTCCAGCAGTTCGGTGTTGCGAGCGACACGCGCTTCGATGCGCATTTTCGGATGCGCCCGCGCGAAGCGCCCGAGCACATCGGGCAGAACGATCTCGCCGAAATCCTCCTGCAGGCCGACCAAGGGCGTGGTCACGAAGTACGTCGGACTGG
>JAQFVI010000320.1 GCA_029439495.1 Caballeronia sp. BR6202001590007 | reverse complement strand
GGCCGTTCCCGACGGGCAGCCGTCCGTAGTCGATTCGACAGCAGCACGCAAGACCGCGACACGCATCGGCGTGTCTTCAGACCGGGTAGAGCTACCCGGTCTAAACCGTCGCCAGGGCCACCCGGCGACGGGTTTTTCGCGACGGGTTTTCCATTCGAGCCGCATCGTGTGCGTCGCGTGCATCGCTTGCGGGGTGCGCGACGGATGCATCGGGCTCAAAGCGTGTCGGCAAAGAAAAAGCGCATGCTTCGAAAGAAGCATGCGCCTGGGTTCTTCGTGCACCGATCGCGCCGGATCGGCGCGAAGCACACCGCTAGGTTCGCAGCATCAGTGCGTCACGCCGCCGCTCGACAGCAGCGGAACCCGCTCGCCCGCCTGAAACACTTTGCCGTTCGATGTCTGCGTAATCGCGCGCAGGTCGCCGTTGTCGAGACACACGGTGATCTCGAGACCGTTTCTTCGTCGCGACGTTGTTTTCGACCGCATTGCCCGCGACCGCGTTCGCCAGACTGCCGATGATGCCCGCGATGATCGAGCCGTTGCCGCCGCCGAGCGTGCCGAGTCCGCTCGGCTGGCCGTTGTTCGAACTGATCTTCACGCCGCACACGCTCTCGACGGTCGCCATGCGAACCGTTTCCTCGCGTTGCGCCTGCGACGCCGTGTAGACGTCGGGCGAGCTGTGTTATAAGCGCAGCCCGTCATGGCCACCGAGCCGACGAGTGCCGTTGCCAGCAGGATTCGACTTATCGTTTTCATACTCTTACTCCAAATCAATCACGATCGATCTCGACAGACTGCTTCCGAACGCCTGCCGGTAACGCTCTTCGATGTCGGCGCACGTCGGCGCGTAGGTTTGCGGCCNCGTTCTCGATGCCGTAGAGTAAACCGCCGCGGAACGCATCGCCGCAACCGGTTGGATCGACGACTTGCTGTGCCTTCACCACCGGCACGTCGATCACGCCATCGTTGTGGTAGATCTGCGCGCCGTGTTCACCGCGCGTTACCACGAGCGCGCGGACGCGGCTCTTGATGTCTTCGATCGACCAGCCGGTCTTGTTGCTCAGCAGCTTGGCTTCGTAAGCGTTGACCGCGACGTAGGTGGCGAGTTCAATCATGCGACAAAGTTCGGCACCTTCCAAAATCGGCAGTCCCTGACCCGGATCGAAGACGAACGGCACGCCCGATTTCGCGAAGCCTTCCGCGTGCTCGCGCATTCCTTGTGCCCCGTCCGGCGCGACGATGCCGAGCGTGATGCCTTGCGCCGTTTCCGCGCGGTTCAGATGTGATTCCATCATCGCGCCCGGATGGAACGCGGTGATCTGGTTGTTCGCCAGATCGGTCGTGATGAAGCACTGCGCCGAGTGCTGTTCCGGCAGCACGCGCACGTATTCCTTCGACAAACCGAGCTCGTCCAGATGATCGATGTACAACTGCGCATCCGCCGCGCCGAGCGTTGCCATGATCTTCGCGTCGCCGCCGAGCAGCTTGAGCGAATAGGCAATGTTGCTCGCGCATCCGCCGAAATTGCGGCGCATCGTCGGCACCAGGAAGCTGATGNGCGAGCCGCAGATAAGCGTAGCCAAGGCGAACGTCCTTTAAGTGTAGGAGCCGGATGGAAAAATGCGCAGACGGCGCGCGGCGCTGCACCGCACCGCGCCTTGTCTGCGCGGATCGCCGCCGAATATGCAAGGCGGTGATCCGGCGAACATGACCGGCTTACTTCAGCGCGGCGAGCGCAGCATCGTAGTTCGGTTCCTGCTTGATCTCGGACACGAGTTCCGAATGCAGGACCTTGTTGTTTTCGTCGAGGACGACGACCGCACGCGCCGTCAGACCCTTGAGCGGACCGCTCGTGATGTCGACGCCGTACGCCTGCGCGAACTCGTGGCCGCGGAACGTCGATGCCGACACGACGTTCTCGATGCCTTCGGTCGTGCAGAAGCGCTTCATCGCGAACGGCAGGTCGCCCGATACGACGACGACCACCGTGTTGGCGAGCTTGCCGGCGGCTTCGTTGAACTTGCGCGTCGAGGTTGCGCAGGTCGGCGTATCAAGGCTTGGCACGATGTTCAGCACCTTGCGCTTGCCGAAGAAGTTCGCGAGTTTCACATCGCCGAGATCGGTACCGACCAGGGTGAATTCCGCGCCTTGGCTGCCTGCGCCCGGAAACGTACCGCTGACGTCGATGGGATTGCCGCCGAGGGTGACTTGACTCATGTTGCGCTCCAGAGAAGGTGTCAGATGTGACAGAAAATCGCGCGCGCCGGATCGCGTGAGGCGAGGGTGCGCGCAGCGTGCGGATCAGGATTTCGTTCGTCGTGATCGGACGCCGGAGTCGGCGCCCGGCGCGATTACGGATAGAAGACCTGAACGCGGTAATTCGCGGCGACTGCATCGCAGGTATCCAGCTGGATGACGACCGGTTGCGCGCTTTGCGGCGGCAGGCCGACGGCGAATATCGTACCCGGTCGCGCGTAATCCTGCGGCCACAGCACGCGGCGGATCGCGACGTTGTTCTTGTCGTCGAGCAACGTGAGTTCGAGCGCCGGATAGGCGAGCGATACGTCGAGCCGGTTGCGCAGCGACAGCTTGAATTCGAGCTTGTGCGGACCGTCGACCTGACGCAGTCCCGAACTCTCGATCTGCAATCCGTCGATATCGCGCGGCGGCGCGATGGTGCAGCCGAGCTGATCGCAGACGTCGGCATAGAGCGAATGCGTGCCGGGAATCCGCACCATGACTTCCACGCGCTGCCACCAGGCGAGTTGCAGGATCAGCAGAATCGCCAGCACGACTGCGAACATGATGCCCGCCACGCGCATGCCTTTCTTGAACCGGATGACGATGCGGGACGCGGCAACGCGCGGCCATCGTGCCGGTCGTGGTCATCACGGGATTCGCGCGTGGCCGGAAACGCTTCGTTCGCGCTGGCGGGATGCGAGACACTGGGCGCGCGTGCGCGCCGAAAGCGGGCTCGTCGTCGCGCCACGCGGACGAGGACGCCGCGGCCGGCGTCGGCACTGCGCGTAACGGCGGCGGCGCGGAGTCCGTCCGGCGTCCGGGTCCGATGAACGGCTCGGCGCGATCGTCGATCGGCGCGCTGAACGGCGTGGGCTGCGTATCGAGCGGACGCGGCGGCGAAAACGCGCGCTTCGGATCGTCGTCTTGCGACGCTTCGGCCGGCGGTGGATTCACGCACACGAATTGTTTGATCGGATCGCGCTCGGGTGGCGGCACGCTCGACGCCGACGACGCGGCACCGGAGGCACCGGCGTACAGCGTCTTGTCTTCGTCTTCTTCGCGTGCAGCGGGCGCAGCGGGTGCGACAGGTGCAGCAGGTGCAGCAGGTGCATGCAGGCGGCGGCGTGGGTTCCGCGATCGGTGCGGGTTCGTTTTCGGGAGAAGCTTGGTGAGGGAAGGGGGGTCCGGCGTGGGCGCGGCGGGCCCGACCGCCAGTTCGTCGTCGATGATCGCGGCGTGCTGCGCTTCGTTCGCCGATGCCCCGTCTTCGGACAGTTCAAAGCGATGATGCGCGGCGTCGAATACTTCCTGGCAATGCCCACAGCGCACGCGGCCATCGTGCGGCGCGATCAGATGCGGATCGACTTTGAAAACGGTTTCGCAGTGTGGGCAGCGGGTTGCCAGCGCCATATGAAATGCCATTGGCCTCGCGGCCGAATCGTGAAGGATGGCGCTATTCTAAAGGTTTTCCCGCCGAGTTCCGGCAAGACAAACTAGCCTTCGTGCTCTCGCCAGACGGCGATGTCGATCCACTTCGCATAGGCCAACCTCGTCGGCCTGCCGCGCGAGCACGCCCGACAGCGCAATCTTGTCGCCCGGTTTCACCTTCGACGCGAGCATCGAAGCCATCAGCTAGCTTGAGCGGGTTCGACAGGATGTTCGCGACCACGATATCGAACTCGCCGGCGGGACAGGCATCAGGCAAACCGTAGGTCATGTCCGCGCGATTGCGCTCGCTGTTCTGCCGCGCCGACTCGACCGCCTGCGGATCGATGTCGATGCCGAAACCGGATCAGCGCCACACTTCTTCGCGAGGATCGCTAGGATGCCGGAGCCGCAGCCGTAGTCGAGCAGCGATGCGCGGGTTCACCGACTGCTCGAGCCATTCCATGCACAGGCGCGTCGTCGGATGGCTGCCCGTGCCGAAGGCGAGACCCGGATCGAGTTCGAGCACGAACGCATCCGGATCGGGCGCGTCATGCCACGAAGGCACGACCCAGATGCGCTCGCCGATGGCGATCGGATCGAACTGCGCCTGCGTGAGACGCACCCGGTCCTGTTTCTCGACTTCGCGCACGCTGAACGCGGGCTTCGCGCCGAGACCGATTTCGTTCGCAGCCGCGGTGAGCAGCATGTCCGGATCGGCGTCCTCGGCAAGCAGCGCGACCATGCGCGAGCGATTCCACGCGCTTTTCTCGGGCACGAGGCCGGGCTCGCCGAAGAGCGGCTGCTCGTCGGGCGTGTCGGCATCGGCGTCCTCGACGGACACCGACAGGGCGCCGATGTCCAGCAGCGTGTCCGACAGCGCCTCCGCATGCTCGCGGTCCAGCTCGGCGATCAATTCCCGGTAACTCATGCTCTTTCTCGTGCTTCGTCGTGATGCTGTTCAGCGCGCAGGCGCTTCTTCGGCGCCGGCCGCCTGACGCGCCGCCAGCTTGTTTTCGAGGTAATGGATCGACGTGCCGCCTTCGACGAACTTGGCATCGATCATCAGCTCGCGATGCAGCGGGATGTTGGTCTGGATGCCTTCGACGACCATCTCCGACAGCGCGATGCGCATGCGGTTGATAGCCTGCTCGCGCGTAGCTCCAAAGGCGATTAGCTTGCCGATCATCGAGTCGTAGTTCGGCGGGACGAAGTAGTTCGCGTAGGCGTGCGAGTCGACGCGGATGCCNCTTCCGCGTTCACGCGGCATTCGATCGCATGTCCGCGGAACTGGATGTCCNTGCTCGACCTGCACGCGCGTGTTCATCTCGATGAAGTAGAACTCGCCGTTCTCGTACAGGAACTCGAACGTGCCCGCGCCGAGATAGCCCATCTTCTTGCACGCGTCCGCGCAGCGGTCGCCGATGCGGTCGATCAGGCGGCGCGGAATGCCGGGCGCCGGCGCTTCCTCGATCACTTTCTGGTGGCGGCGCTGCATCGAGCAATCGCGTTCGCCGAGCCATACGGCGTTGCGGAACGAATCCGACAGCACCTGAATCTCGATGTGACGCGGATTCTCGAGAAACTTCTCCATGTACACTTGCGGGTTGCCGAACGCGCGGCCGGCTTCCTCACGGGTCATGTTGACGGCGTTGACGAGCGCCGCCTCGGTGTGCACGACGCGCATCCCGCGTCCGCCGCCGCCGCCCGCCGCCTTGATGATGACTGGGTAGCCGATCGTGCGCGCAATCTTCACGATTTCCTTCGGATCGTCCGGCAACGCGCTTTCCGAGCCCGGCACGCAGGGCACGCCGGTCTTGATCATCGTTTGCTTGGCGGTGACCTTGTCGCCCNCGCGCTCGGCGAAGTCGGCGTTTTCGGAGAGGAAGCCGTAGCNGGTATGACAGGTTGGACGGTGCCGGTCCGATGCAGACGGCTTCGTCGGCCAACTTGACGTACTTCGCTTCCTTGTCGGCTTCGGAGTAGACGACGACGGTCTTGACGCCCAGCTCGCGGCACGCGCGCTGGATGCGAAGCGCGATTTCGCCGCGGTTCGCAATGAGGATTTTTTCAAACATGGCTGTGGGTCGGCTCATCTAAGCTAAGGGCACGCGCGAGCGGCCCTGAACAATCGAATCGGTGGCGCGCGCCGGACTTCGGACAGTTCGGCCGGAAAGCCGCGCGCGGACCTGACGCTAAGCCGGGCAGCGGAAACGCGGCGTGCATCCGGTGCACGGCCCGCCGCCTCAGTCGCCGATCACGAAGAGCGGCTGGCCGTATTCGACAGCCTGGCCGTTGTCGACGAGGATTTCCTTCACGACGCCGGCCTTGTCCGCTTCGACTTCGTTCAGGAGCTTCATCGCCTCGATGATGCAGATGGTCTGGCCTTCCTTGACTGTATCGCCGACCTGGACGAACGGGTCCGCGCCCGGCGACGGCGCGCGGTAGAACGAACCGACCATCGGCGACGTCACGACGTGGCCCTGCACGGCGGGCGCGCCGCCCTCGGCCGATGCGCCCACATGCGACGCGGCTGGCGCGGCGGCTTGCGGCGCGAACTGCTGTGGCGCGGCCATGTAGACCGGTGCGGCATTCTTGACGATACGAACCTTGCCTTCGCCTTCCGTCACTTCCAGCTCCGAGATGCCGGATTCCGAGACGAGGTCGATCAACGTTTTCAGTTTACGAAGGTCCATCAAAAAATCTCCCTTTCAATACTTGGAGACCGGGAAAGCCCGGTGCTTGAATTGGCTTTTATGTGTGTTCTGACGGCCCGGCCACCAGCCGGCGCAACTCGCACGCGGCGAACGTTCACAGCGAACGCGCCCGCATCGTCGTCTTGAAACGTGTATCGAACATGTATCCGGGCGCCACGCGACGGCGCGTTCCGGTGGTCGCCCATGACCCGCTTCACTCGCGCAGAAGGCGGACTCGGCGGCAGGGCGGGCTTGCGGCACCGGCATGACGTTCATGGTCGCTTCGGGTGGTTATGCGGAATTCGGCGCACTTTGGCGCCATTTAGAGAATTTTGTTTTAGTTTTACCGTATGGTGGCCTGAATCACACCGAATAAATTACCTGCACGATGACTGACACAGTCCGAAGATTACGGATTTTGCGGATAACTTCGGTAATCGTCTGCTTACTTCGTCGAAAACGAAACCGCCGGGCGGCGAATTTTTACAGCGCGTTCAGCGTTTTCTTGAGTTCTGCTTCGTTCACTTCTCCCAATTTTGTCAAGCGAACTTGCCCTTTGGCGTCGATGACGACGGTGAACGGCAACCTGCCCGCGTCATTACCGAAGCTTCGTGCAATATCCGCGCCGCCGAATCCGGCGGTATAGACCGGATAGCTGACCGGCACCTTCTTCAGGAAATCGTTGACGTTCTTTTTGCTATCCACGCCCAGCCCGATGAAGCTGATGCCTTTCTTCTCATACTCGCGATGCAGCGCCGACAGCGCCGGCATCTCCTTCACGCATGGCCCGCACCACGATGCCCAGAAATTCACCACGACCGGCTTGCCCTTGAAAGCCGCGAGCGGCTGCGACATGCCGGCCGCGCCCGGCGGCGTCGACTTCCACAACTGATCGACCGCGTTGCCGCTCGCCGACGGCGTGGCCGCGATCGAATCGCCGCCGGTGAAGACGTGGCCCGCGTAGAAGCCGCCGATGGTCGCGGCGACCGCGACGGCGAGGGCCGCGAAAATGCGTGTGGTTTTCATGAGCGTCGGGAAAGAGTTCAGCCGCCGATTTCGAGCGGCGGGCGATCGGATTGATCGGGCGGGTCGAGCAGCGAGCGCACGGCGGCGGCGTTCGCGCGCGCGAGCTTGCCGTGTCCGTCGGCGCGCACCGCGCCGCGCAGGTCGTTCGAATCGTAGAGCGCGATATGCACGCCGACCACCGGTTCGTCGCCGCGCGAATTGCGATGCAGGAAGCTCAGCGTTTCCACATAACCGCGGCCAGCGAAGTGCCGTGTTTCCGACACGTCGTATTGCACGTTGGCGTTCAGTAGGTAGATCGCGACTTCCTTCGGGTTGTCGCAGAAGCACTGCAGGCGGATGTCCGAATGCTCGCCCGCCGTGCCGTTGAGCACCGCGCCGGTCAGATAGGGATCGAAGGGCTTCAGGCGTTCCATCCAGTTGAGCGCGGTTTCGCGCATCTTGCGCAGGACGGCGGGCTGGCTGTCGCCCTGAAAGATTGCCTGATACTCGCGGATTTCCTCTTCGATCTGATCGTTGTCGGGCAGGAACTCGCCGCCGATCTTCGACTCGCCAACCACCTGGCGCGCAGCCTTGCGCTTGGCCGTGGCGTAGTCGAGGCCGTCTTCGGCGATCATCCGCGCAGCCGCGATGGCGATTTCCTCGCGCACGCGCTGCGGATCGAAATGTGATTTGCGAACCATCCCGAAATCATACTAGATAAACGCCGTTTGGCCCTTTGCGGCGGCCCGCCTGACATCGGGAGCGCTCCCCGCACTCAATTATAGCTCGATTATATTATAATAAGATGCTTCAGGCTTTATGCACAGACACGGTTTATGCACATCCACATCCTCGGCATCTGCGGCACCTTCATGGGCGGTCTCGCCGTCCTGGCGCGCGAGGCGGGCCACAAGGTCACCGGTTGCGATGCCGGCGTCTATCCGCCGATGAGCACGCAACTCGAAGCGCAAGGCATCGAGCTGATCGAAGGTTACGGCGTCGAGCAACTGTCGCTCGAACCCGAACTGTTTGTGATCGGCAACGTCGTCACGCGCGGCAATCCGCTGATGGAGGAAATCCTGAATCGCGGTCTGCCGTACGTCTCGGGTCCGCAATGGCTCGGCGAGCATGTGCTGAACGGCAAATGGGTGCTCACGGTCGCGGGCACGCACGGCAAGACGACGAGTTCCATGCTCGCGTGGCTGCTGGAAGACGCGGGCATGAATCCGGGCTTTCTCATTGGCGGCGTGCCGCTCAACTTCGGCATATCGGCGCGGCTGACGGATTCGAGTTTCTTCGTCATCGAGGCCGACGAATACGACACCGCGTTCTCGACAAGCGCTCGAAATTCGTCCACTACCGGCCGAAGACCGCCGTGCTGAATAATCTCGAATTCGATCACGCCGACATCTTCCCCGATCTCGCCGCAATCGAAACGCAATTCCATCATCTCGTGCGCACCGTGCCGGGCATCGGGCGCATCGTCACCAACGGGCGCGAGGCCGCGCTCGAACGCGTGCTGACGCGCGGCTGCTGGTCCGGCGTCGAGCGCTTCGGCGTCGACGGCAGCTGGCAGGCGCTGCCCGCCGAGGACGGCGCGGCCGTCGACGAACGCTTCGCTGTGTACTGGGAAGGCGAGCGCCAGGGCGTCGTGATCACATCCTCGTGATGAGCAACGGCGGCTTCGGCGGCGTGCATCAGAAATTGCTCGACGCGCTCTCGGCGCGTCCCAACCCGAAAGGAACCGCGTGATTCTCTACCTGCACGGCTTTCGCTCTTCGCCCCAATCGTTCAAGGCGCGCGTGATGCATGCGCGCCTCGCGGAACTCGGACGGCTGAGCGAATGGCAGTGTCCGGTATTGCCCGTGTCGCCGGCGGAATCGATCGCGCTGGCGGAATCGATCGCGGCGGACAAGCGCGCAGAGCAGGTCACGCTGGTCGGCAGTTCGCTCGGCGGCTTCTACGCCACTTATCTCGCGCAGAAGCACGGCTTTCGCGCGGTGCTGCTCAACCCGGCGGTCGTGCCGCAGGACGATCTGAGTCATTACCTCGGCGAGCAGCCGCTGTGGCACGGCGGCGGCAGCATCACCGTGTTGCCGCGCCATCTCGACGAGTTGCGCGCGCTGAGCGTGCCGAAGATCACACGCTCCGAGCGCTATTTCCTGATCGCCGCGACCGGCGACGAAGTGCTCGACTACCGCACGATGCTCGTCCACTATTCCGGCGTTAGAACGACGCTGATTCAGGGCGGCGATCACGCGATTAGCGATTTTCCGGCGTATCTCGACGACGTGATCGCGTTCTGCGGACGCGAACCGCCGCCGGCCGTCACGCCGGCCGCCGCGTGAATCCGACATCCATCTATCGGCCGACGACGCGCGACGCGTCCGGCTCACCGTTTTACGAGAGTATTGAGTGAACGTTTTCTTCGAGGAATCGGGTAGTTTCAAGGCCGGATCGGTGCTGTCCAAACAGGGCGACGCTTTCCAGGTCGAGTTGCCGGGCGGACGGCGCGCAAAGGTGCGCGCGAAAGACGTGCTGATCGAGTTCGAGAAGCCGGCGGCCGGCGAACTGATGCAGGAAGCCGACGCGATCGCGCAGGACATCGATCTGGATTTCCTTTGGGAATGCGCGCCCGACGAAGAATTCCCGTTCGCCACGCTCGGCGCGGATTACTTCGGCGACAAGTTCGGTCCCGCCGAGCGCGCCGCGCTGGTGCTGCGCATGCACGGCGCGCCCGTCTATTTCCGCCGCAAGGGACGCGGTCAGTATCAGCGCGCACCGCAGGAACAGTTGCAGATGGCGCTCGCGTCGCTGGAGCGCAAGCGTCAGCAGGCGCTCGTGCAGCAGGGCTGGGAAGAAGAACTGAAGTCGGGCACGCTGCCCGAGGCGCTCAAAGGTAAGGCGATCGGCCTGCTGACGAAGCCGGACAAGAATTCGATCGAATACAAGGTGCTCGAAGCCGCCGCCGCCACGCGCGGCATCTTGCAAGCGCGCCTGATGCTCGAATGCGGCGGCATCGCGTCGCCGCGCCAGTTGCATGAAGCGAAGTTCCTGTCCGAGTTTTTCCCGCACGGCATCGGCTTTCCGTCGGTGCAGCCGGCGCCGCTGCCGGACGATCTGCCCGAGGCGGACGTCGAAGCCTTCTCGATCGACGATGTCACGACCACCGAAATCGACGACGCGTTCTCCGTGCAGGATCTCGCCGACGGCCGCGTGCGCATTGGCATCCACATCGCCGCGCCGGCGCTCGGCATTTCGCGTGGCGACGCGATCGACGCGATCGCGCGTTCGCGTCTGTCGACCGTGTACATGCCCGGCGACAAGATCACGATGCTGCCCGACAACGTCGTCGACGCATTCACGCTCGCCGAGGGCGGCCTGCGGCCCGCGCTGTCGCTGTACATCATCGTGAATCGCGAAACGCAGGAGATCGTCGTCACCGAAACGCGCGCCGAACGCGTGTTCGTCAAGCACAACCTGCGTCACAACCATCTCGACGAGCACGTCACCGAGGAATCGCTCGCGGCCGGCACCGGCGACTATCCGCACAGGGAAGACATCGCCATCCTGTGGCCGCTCGCGCAGTCGCTGTCCGAAAAGCGCCAGCAAGCGCGCGCGACCTACGGACTCAAGCGCGAAGTGCAGCGCAATAACGACTTCAACTTCTACGTCGACGGCGAGCACATCACCATCACGCCGCGCCGCCGCGGATCGCCGCTCGACCTGATCGTCGCGGAACTCGCGATTCTCGTCAACTCGTCGTGGGGCGCGTTCCTCAACGATCACGGTGTGCCGGGCATCTATCGTGCGCAGCGCGGATTCGGCGGACCGGGCCCGAAGCGCACGCGCATGCAGACGACGCCCGCGCCGCACGAAGGCCTCGGCGTCGCGCAATATGCGTGGAGCACCTCGCCGCTGCGCCGCTACGTCGATCTCGTCAATCAATGGCAGTTGCTCGCGTGCGTGCAGCACGGCGTCACCGCGAAGCTCGCCGCGCCGTTCAAGCCGAAGGATGCGGACCTGTTCGCGGTCGTGCGGGGCTTCGACGACACCTACTCCGCGTATGTCGATCATCAGCGCCGCATGGAGTATTTCTGGTGCTTGCGGTGGCTCAAGCAGGAAAACAAGCGGCAGGTGCCGGCGTCGGTCGTCAAGGACGATCTCGTGCGCTTCGAAGAGATTCCGCTGCTTCTTCACGTCATCGGTCTCGGCGTGCATCAACGCGGCACGCGCGTGATGCTCGAAGTCGTGTCCATCGACGAACTGACGGTCGAGGCGTCGTGCCGTCTGCTGCATGTGATCGATGCGCCGCCGGCGAGCGCGGACGAAGACGAGAGCGAGAACGAAAACGACGAAGGCGCGGAAGAGATCGTCGACGCCGCCGATCTGTTCGCCGAAAGCGAGGCCGAGGCGCAGGCCGAAGCGTCGTCGCCGGAGCAAGGCGACCCGTCCGAACCGTCCGCACAAGCGGGCGATACGCAAGAGTCCACGGAGCCGAAGCGTTTATGAGCCAGAAAGACCACTACGCGGTGATCGGCAATCCGATCGAGCACAGCAAGTCGCCGTGGATTCACGCGCGCTTCGCCGAGCAGACCGGCGAGCCGATCGAATACGGACGCATCCTCGGCCCGCTGGGCGGATTCAACGACACGGTGAAGCGCTTCATCGCGTCGGGTGGGCGCGGCATGAACGTGACGGTGCCGTTCAAGCTCGATGCCTACGCCTTTGCCACGTCGCTGTCGCCGCGCGCGGCAGCGGCGGGCGCGGTCAACACACTGTCGTTCGGCGCCGACGGCGTGCGCGGCGACAACACCGACGGCGTCGGACTCGTGCGCGATATCGAAGTCAATCTCGGCGTCGATCTGGCGCGCGCGCGCGTGCTGTTGCTTGGCGCGGGCGGCGCGGCGCGCGGCGTCGTGCTGCCGATCTTCGACCGCAAGCCGGCGGCGCTGACCATCGTGAATCGCACGGCGACGAAGGCGCTGCAATTCGTCGAGC
>JAQFVI010000319.1 GCA_029439495.1 Caballeronia sp. BR6202001590007 | reverse complement strand
AGATCCGTCCTGCCATCAGCATCTATGGTTCGGCGCGCCTGAAACCCGAGTCGCCGTACTACCAACTCACCATCGAAATTGCGCAAAAATTCTCGGATGCGGGCTTCGCCTTCATCTCGGGCGGCGGTCCGGGCATCATGGAAGCGGCCAATAGCAACGTAAGGCGCGCATGCGGGCAAGTTGCCGTCAGTGGGTCTCAACATCGAATTGCCGCACGAGCAGTCGGGCAATCAGTGGCAGGACATCTCGCTGCGCTTTCGCCACTTCTTCACGCGCAAGGTCACGTTCGTCAAGAACTCGGATGCGGTCGTGGTCATGCCCGGCGGCTTCGGCACGCTGGACGAACTAGCCGAAGTGCTCACGCTCATCCGGACGAAGAAGTCGCGTCATGTGCCCATCGTGCGGTCGGCGCGGAGTTCTGGGAAGGGCTGCTCGGCTGGTTCAGGAACACGCTGCTGACCAATGGCGTCATCAGCGAGAAGGATCTGGATCTGATGCAGGTCATCGACGATCCCGACCAGGTGCTCGACGCGGTGCTCGCCTTCTACGAAGACCGCGAGGAAGCCGTCGAACAGCCCGCGGAAAACAAGACCGCATGTTCTATCTGTAAGCGTCGTCGAAGTTACTGGAACGCGACTTCCGCGAAGCTGCGCAGCTTGCGGCTGTGCAGCTTCGACAGGCCGTTTTCGCGCAGCAGTTCCATCGCCTTCATGCCGATCTGCAAATGCTGATCCACCTGCGCGCGATAGAACTGATCGGCCATGCCGGGCAGCTTCAGTTCGCCATGCAGCGGCTTGTCCGATACGCACAGCAAAGTGCCATACGGAACGCGGAACCGAAAGCCGTTGGCGGCGATCGTCGCGCTTTCCATGTCGAGCGCGACCGCGCGGCTCTGCGACAGCCGACGCACCGGCTCGCGATGATCGCGCAGTTCCCAGTTGCGGTTGTCGACGCTCGCGACGGTGCCCGTGCGCATCACGCGCTTGAGTTCGACGCCTTCGAGCTGCGTGACCTGCGCGACCGCGCGTTCGAGCGCGACCTGCACATCCGCGAGCGCGGGCACCGGCACCCACACGGGCAAATCGTCGTCGAGTACGTGATCTTCGCGCACGTAACCATGCGCGAGCACGTAATCGCCGAGCCGCTGCGTATTGCGCAGGCCCGCGCAGTGTCCGAGCATGATCCACGCATGCGGACGCAGAACCGCGATGTGATCGGTGATGGTCTTCGCATTCGACGGCCCCACGCCGATGTTCACCATCGTGATGCCGCTGCCGTCGGCACGCTTGAGGTGATACGCGGGCATCTGCGGCAGGCGCGCGGGCGGCGTGCTCTCTTCGGGCTGTTCGCCGAGATTGGCGTTGAAGGTGATCGCATCGCCGGGTTCGACGAACGACGAATACTGACTGCGATACGCGCGCGTTTCCTCGTCGTCGGCGCGCGACATCATCGTGCGGCCGAGCTTCACGAACTCGTCGATATAGAATTGGTAGTTGGTGTACAGCACGTAGTTCTGGAAATGCGTCGGCGAAGTCGCCGTGTAGTGTCTCAGCCGATGCAGCGAGAAGTCGACGCGCGCCGCCGTGAACAATGCGAGCGGATGCGGCTCGCCCGGCGCGGGCTCGTAAGTGCCGTTGACGATGCGATCGTCGAGCAGCGCGAGATCTGGCGTATCGAAGATGTTGCGCATCGCGAGCAGCCGGTCGCGATCGAGATCGCCTTCGAGATGGATGCCTTCCGCGAACGCGAAGTGAATCGGAATCGGCTGCGCCGACACGCCCACTTCGAGCCCCACATGATGATTCTTCGTCAGCAGGCGCAGTTGCTCGCGATAATAGTCGCCGAAGAGATCAGGACGGGTGAGCGTCGTTTCGTAGATGCCGGGACTGGCGACGAAGCCATACGAGCGGCGCGAATCGATCTGCGTGTTCAACTCGGTGCGCACGCGCACGAACGGATAGCACGCGCGCACGCGATGCGTGAACTGCTCGTTGCGCCGATAGCGCGCGAACGCATCGCGCAGGAACGCGGTGTTCGCTTCGTAGATCGCGGAAAGGCGCGAAACAGCGGCGACGGGATCGTCGAAAGATTCAGTGGGAAAGTCGTTGGCGGGCGTGCCCTGTGTGCTGAGTGTCCGATCGTTCGTCATGATCTTGTGATGGCTTGAATACCCTCGATGTCCGACGACATTAACACGGAAGATCGACCGGACCATGAAGCTCATGCTCGCGTGAGTGCCCGGCATCACGATTCGCGCGAGGCGGCGGCTCGCCGTGCGCGGGCGTGGGTCGAAATCGCGAAAGCGGCGCAGAATAAGGCGTTTGCGCCACAACGGGAATTAAATCTGCTAGCGATTTGCTAGAATCCGGCCATCGCCTGGAGAACCATCATGAAGCCGCTTCTTTCTGCCGCCGTCGCGGCCGCCCTCGCCGCCGCAAGCTTCGGCGCGTTTGCTCAGCAGAGCGTGCAGCCGGCTGAGCCGCGGGCCGCGCAGCCGCTCATGTCGCAGGAAGAAGCCGACGGCCTTCCCGATCTGAAGTCCATCAACCGGCCGCCCGCCAACGTCAGTTCCAAAGTCGAAACCTCGCCGCCGCGCCAGCCGAGCTATCACGAACTCAGCACCAACAGCACGGAAATCACCGAGTTCCGCGACAAGGGCAAGCCGGTCGAAATCAACGTGCAATCGAACTTCGGCACGCGTTATCAGATGAGCGCGCCCGCCGATACGTCGCCGCAAGTACGCGACAACGGCAAGGCAAGCACGCGCCTGCCGTCGATCAAGCTAGGTTACTGAGCCCGCGTCCTCCAGCATCACGGTTCACGCTTCACACATTAAGCAGCAGCAACACGCATCGCCCGCTCGATGCATCGCGCGATCGGACCTCGCATGCGCCCGATCGCCGTGCCGAATCCGCAGCGCGCCGCCCAACCTGACCGACGTTTCCCCACATGGCCGTATTCACCCCCGTCACTGACGCCGAACTCGGCGACTGGCTGCAACATTACGATCTCGGCGATGTCGTCGAATGTTGCGGCATCCAGTCCGGCATCGAGAACAGCAACTTCTTTCTCACGACGACGCGCGGCCAGTTCGTGCTGACGATCTTCGAAAAGCTCACCGCGCAGCAGTTGCCGTTCTATCTGGATCTGATGCGTCATCTCGCCGCGCATCGCGTGCCGGTGCCCGATCCGATGCCGCGTCGCGACGGGTCGCTTTTCGGCCTACTGCACGGCAAGCCCGTGGCGATCATGACGCGGCTCGAAGGCGCGGCCGAACTCGCGCCGACGCCGGCGCACTGCATCGAAGTCGGGCAGATGCTCGCGTGCCTGCATCTCGCCGGCCGCGACTTCCCGACGCATCAACCGAATCTGCGCAGTCTGTCGTGGTGGCAGGAGACGGTGCCGGGCATCGTCGATTGCCTGAGCGACGCGCAGCGCACGCTGATCGAAGCCGAACTCGCGCATCAGACTGCGTTTTTCGGCTCGGCAGATTACGCGTCGCTGCCGTCCGGTCCGTGCCATTGCGATCTGTTCCGCGACAACGTGCTGTTCGCGCAAGAGAGCGAGCACGCGCGCCTCGGCGGCTTCTTCGATTTCTACTTCGCGGGTGTCGACAAGTGGCTGTTCGACGTCGCCGTCACCGTGAACGACTGGTGCATCGACCTGCAGACGGGCGTGCTCGATGCCGCGCGCGTCGATGCCCTGCTGCGTGCATATCAGACGGTACGCCCTTTCACGCCGGCCGAAGAGCGTCACTGGAACGACATGCTGCGCGCCGGCGCGATGCGCTTCTGGGTCTCGCGCCTCTACGACTTCCACCGCCCGCGCGAAGCGCAGATGCTGAAGGCGCACGATCCCGGCCATTTCGAACGCATTCTGCGCGAACGCGTCAAAGCCGCGTCCCCTTCCGCTCAACACTGACAGCAACATGCGACTGATCGAAGTTCCCGCCAAGACCGGCTACGTGTGGTTCCGCCAGGGCCTGTGGCTCTTCTGCCGCAACCCGTTTGCGTTCCTCACGGTGTTCTTCGCGTATCTGTTCGTGATGACGCTGATCTCGCGCGTGCCGCTAATCGGCCTGTTCCTGCCGCTCCTTTTCATTCCGGGCATCGCGGTCGGCTTCATGGCGGCGTGCCGCAACACGATCGCGGGCAAGCCGGTGTGGCCGACCATCCTCGTCGACGGTTTTCGCTCCTACGGCAGCGTCGTCGCGCGGCGGCTGCTGGCGCTCGGCGTGGTCTACATCATCGCGATGGCGCTGATCTTCGCGATCTCGTCGCTGGTCGACGGCGGCACGCTGCTCAGCCTGATGATGGTCGACGGCCCGACCGGCGATCCCGAAACGGTCGCCGCGAGCTTCAGTCCGCTCGCGGTGCTGGTCGCGATGGCCTGCTATTTGCCGGTCGCGATGCTCTTCTGGTTCGCGCCGATTCTCGTCGCCTGGCACAACGTGCCGCCCGCGAAGGCAATGTTCTTCAGCCTCGTTTCGTGCTGGCGCAATCGCGGCGCGTTCGTGTTCTACGGCGTCATCTGGATGTGCGTCGCGCTCGCGGTCTCGTTCGGTCTGACCGCGCTGATGCAGGCGCTCGGCCTGAGTCAGAAAATGGCGTTCGCAGTGTTGATGCCCGTCTCGATCCTCGTCACGACCGCGCTGTATTGCTCGTTCTACGCGACCTATCGCGGCTGCTTCGGCGTGCAATCGCCGGATACGCCCGACATTCCCGATACCGGTACGTCCGGTTCCTGAGGGCGCGCTTCGCCGCATCGCGGACGCGCATTGTTCCGATGCAGCAGAGGCTTTTCCGTACACTAGCGGCATCGGCCGCCACGGCCTTTCCGACGCGCTGTGCCGCGCATCGCCATGACCTCGTCCGACGATTTCCCGCTCGAACTCGATCAGCAACTGTGCTTCGCGCTGTACTCGACGTCGCTCGCGATGACGAAGACCTACAAGCCGATGCTCGAAAAGCTCGGCCTGACCTATCCGCAATATCTGGCGATGCTGGTTTTATGGGAAAGCGACGGACTGACGGTCAAGGAAATCGCCACCCGCCTCTCGCTCGATTCCGCGACGATGACGCCGCTGCTTAAGCGCCTCGAAGCCAAAAGGCTACGTCGAACGCATGCGCGGCACCGCGGACGAGCGTCAGGTGTATATCCGGCTGACGGATGTCGGCCGCGAACTGCAGCAATCGGCGCGTGCCATTCCGACTGAAATCTTCTGCGCGCCCGGTTCCAACATCGATACGTTGCTGGGGCTGCGCGGCGATCTGATTCGACTGCGTGCTGCACTCAACGAGCATCTCGATCAATAAAACGTCGGCGATAGCTGAGAGCTAAGCGGCTCATCGCAATAATTTAATTTTTATACTAATGATTAGCGATTAGCGCGCTATATTCTTGTTCATGGCCGGTACGGACCGGCCACCCAACAGCGAACCAGGAGAAACGCGATGACCATTCTGTACAAGGCAACGGCAACCAGCACCGGCGGACGTGACGGACGCGCCATCTCGTCGGACGAACAATTAAGCGTGAAGCTGAGCGCCGAAGAACTGGCGGCACGGGCGCGCCGGGCACGAACCCGGAACAGTTGTTCGCCGCCGGCTATTCGGCGGGCTTCCTGTCCGCAATGAAGTTCGTCGCCGGTCAGCAGAAGAAAACGATTCCCGCCGATACGAACGTCACCGCCGATGTCGGCGTCGGCCCGAACGACGCGAGCAGCTTCAGGCTGGACATCGAACTGCGCATCAGCCTGCCGGGTATGGATCGCGCGGAAGCGTAAGCGCTCGTCGAAAAAGCGCACCAAGTTTGCCCGTACTCGAACGCGACGCGCAACGACGGCAACGCGTTGAAATCGACCGAAGCAGCTTAGTTGGCCATCCACGACAGGCGCGACACCTTGCGCTTGTCCAACGCCTTCATGCGATATTCAAGATCGTAGATGTCGGTGGCTTCGGCCAGATAGGCGTCGTCGCGTTCGCGTTCGCGCTGGTCGGCGGACTTCGTGAGGAACAAGAAAATGCGGCTGAGCAGGAACATGGAGAGGCCTCGCTTGAATACTAGGGTTACTACCTATAGAAGCGATTATAGGGTAATCCCTTGGCCCGCACCAGCCCCTGCGCTAAAAATCTGATTTCAAAGACGATGTTGCAACACTGAAACAATCCGGCATCAGGCGACGAAAGCGTCGCGTACGGTCTCAGCCGGCCGGCGCTGATGCTTTAAGAACTCCCACATCAGCGCCGAGGAATCCTGTCCCTTCGACGAATGAAACGGCACGGTATCGTCGTCGCCCGCCCACGCATGGCCGAGCCCGCGCACGATCGACGTCTTCACGATGCGCCGTCCGTTCTTCACGTAATCGCTGACGACGCCGTCGGCATGCGTTTCGGTGCGCGCATCGCCCGCGCGCCGGTTGCCCGCAGCATCGACGAAACCGTTCAGGCGCAGAAACTGCCGCGTAAGCTGCTCGGCGTTTGCCTGGGTCACGACCGAATCCAGTTCGCCGTGAACGATGATCGCCGGCATGCCCGGATAATCTCGCACACGTCCACAACTGCATCGACGAGCGTGATCGGATCGGTACGCGTGCCGCACCGCATGACGTCCATCGCGCCGATCGCCGAATGCGCTTCCCCGAACACCGGCCGCGAATGTAGACCAACCGCGGCGAACATCTGCGGATAGCGGATCGCCAGCAAGGCCGCCAGGCCTGCGCCGGCCGAAATCCCGGCGACATAGACACGCTCCGCGTCGAGCCCGTGTTCCGCGATCATCGCGTTGACGAGCGATACGATCGACGCCGCTTCGCTGCCGCCCGCGCCGGCATCGTCGTACCAGTGCCAGCAGCGATGCGCATGCTCGTGCTTCGACTGCTTCGGATAAAGCACGGCAAACCCGTATTTGTCCGCGAGCAGATTCATGCGCGTGCCTTGCGCGAATTCGTCCGCGTTCGCTTGCAGCCGTGCAGCATGACGACGAGCGGCAACGGTTCGAGCGCCGCGTTCGGCGGCAGGTAAAGCGCATACGACAGGTGATTGACGAAGCGGCCGGCCGTCGGCGGCGCGGAATGATAGGATCATAGGATCGCGTCCACTTGCCGCGCGCCCACGCCGTCGCGCGCGGACGCACACGCGATTCGCGCATCGCGGGACGCACGCCCGAACTCGCGCCGGCGCGCGGCGATGCCGCCTTGCCCGCGTTGGCGGGCTTCAGCTTCGTTTTGACGGTTTTAGCGCGCGTCGGCTTGGCCGCCGGACGAGGTTTGGCCACGCGAACCGCCTCGGCCTGACCGGTGGCCAGTCGTCTCAGGCCGTGCAACCAGAGCTTGGTAAGGTTTTTCGACATTCGGCTGATCCTCCAATGAGTGCAATCGAGCGACGTGGGCATCGGTCCCGTCGTGTTGTGCATCGCACAATAACACCAAAGTGCGACACGAGTACGCTGCGCATCCGTTACATCATCCGTTACATATTAGGACAGGTTAACACCAAATCGACAAAAATGCTGAAAAAAGACGAAAGTTACACGATGTAACACTCAAGCAGACCGCAGGCGTGCCACATAATTGAGGATGTTCCGACACGCTACACTTCCAATCTTTCATCTGAGAAATCTGCCAGTTTTACGGCCGCACTGTAGCAACGGCCATACCCACGAACCCATGACGCTCGACTTGCCCACTTCACTCTGGATCTCCATCACCGCGCTCGGCAGCGTCGGCGTGATGGCGCCCGTCGCAATCGCGATCGGCGCCTGGCTTGCGTTCGGTTATCGCTGGAAGTATGTGTTTGCCTGGGCGGGTCTGCTGGGCGCGGCGGGCGCGCTGGTTGCCGTGACCAAGATCGCGTTCATCGGCTGGGGAATCGGCGTGCGCAATCTCGATTTCACTGGCATCAGCGGCCATGCGTTGATGGCCGCCGCCGTCGCGCCCGTCGCGATGTTCGTCGCGCTGCTGCCCGCGCGGCCGTGGCTAAGCGGCGCGGGCGTCGCGCTCGGACTCATGCTCGGTCTGGCCGTCGGCGTATCGCGCGTCGTGCTCGATGCGCATTCGTGGTCGGAAATCGTCGCGGGATGCGCGCTCGGCGCGGCGGTCGCGTTGGCGTTCGTGCGCATCGCGTGGCGCGCGGAGGCGAGAAAGTTGTCGCCGGTGCCCGTCGCGGGCAGTCTCGCCACGGTCGTCATCGCCTTGCATGGCGTGCCGGTGCCGACGCAGCACTGGATCACCGAGATCGCCCTCGGGCTGTCGGGCCACGAGCGCCCGTATGTGCGGGCGCGCTGGAAAGTGAAGCACTATCCGATTCCGCAGCGCCGCACGGAGATCCCGGCGGCGCTGACGGCTGCAGCCTGAGCGCCGCGCTGGCGTTCAGACTCCAGACGACGAGACATCGATATCAATCGTTCACGCCGACGATCACGCTCGACGCCTTGATCACGGTCACCGCCTTTTGCCCTTCCTTCAGGTCAAGCGTGTCCGCGCTCTGATTTGTGATTTGTGATGACCGACGTGATCGTCGTCGAATCGTCGAGCGTGAGGGTCACTTCGGCATTCACCACGCCCTTCGTTACGCTCGCTACCGTGCCGCGCAGTTGATTGCGCGCCGACAGCTTCGCATTCGTGTCTTCCATCAGCATCACCCACGACGCCTTGATCAGCGCGAACGCCTCGCTGCCTTCCTTCAGACCGAGCGATTCCGTGCTCTCGTGCGTGACGACCGCGACGATCGTCTGGCCGCCCGGCAAGCCGAGTTCGATTTCGTCGTTGACGGCTCCGCGTGTGACCTTGGTCACCTTCCCCGCCAGTTGATTGCGTGCGCCCGTTTTCATTCCTAGTCTCCCGATGAGTTGCCAGTCGCGCGCGAAGCCCTCGATGGCCGCGCCCGCGCGTTCAAGAAATTTGCGAGGTTCGCGCTCGACGGCCACGTAAGTCTCGATGAGCCGGAGCGCGGCGGCCGTCAGCTTCGTGCCGCCGCCGCCCCGGCCGCCGCTCGCGGTGGTCACGAGGCGGTTCGCCAGCGAGATTGTTCATCGTGTCGACGGCGTCCCACGCGGCCTTGTAGCTCATGCCAACCGCCTTCGCCGCCGCGGTAATCGATCCCGTGTCGCGAATCACCGCCAGCAGCGCGATCCGCGAAGCGCCGCCAAGCGTCTCGCGGCCGCTCGTCAGCCATACCGAACCGCCAATGGCCAACGATTCGTGCGTCTTGCCCATGGCGGCTCCGGCGTCGAAATCACAAAATGTGGCGATTATATCGATGCCTTGAGGCGCGGACGGCGCATCGCACGTAAAAGGCGCTCGGCTTCGAGTTCGTCAACGGTTTCCACGATACGGCCAACGCAGTCGCGACGGTGATCTACACGCATTCGCTGTCGCCGAATCTGGCAGTCGTGTGGTCGNCCTGCAACTGCTGCCGGTGGAACTGATCATCGGCGTGGGCAACTCGCAGGGTTTCACGATGGTGTTCGCGCTGCTCGTCGCGGTGATCATCTGGAACCTCGGCACATGGGCGCTCGGCCTTCCTTCTTCGAGTTCGCATACGCTGATCGGTTCGGTGATCGGCGTCGACCTGATGAATCAGATACTGCACGGCACGAACGGCACGTCCGGCGTGGACTGGTCGCAGGCGCTGGGCGTCGGCAAGTCGCTGCTGTTTTCGCCGATCGTCGGCTTCCTCGCCGCCGCGTTTCTGCTCTACATCCTCAAGCTCGTGGTGCGCGTACCCGCGCTCTACAAGGAGCCTAAAAAGAACGCGCCGCCACCTTCCTGGATCCGCTGCCTGCTGATCCTGACGTGCACGGGCGTGTCCTTTGCGCACGGTTCGAACGACGGCCAGAAAGGCATGGGCCTCATCATGCTGATCCTGATCGGCACGGTGCCGACCGCCTACGTGCTCAACAAGGCTGACGGCCGGCGAGACGCAGACCTTCCTGTCGATCAGCCACAACGCTTCCAAAGTGCTGCAGAAGTACGCCGGCAACGCCTCGCCCGCCGCCGACTCGCGCGCGACGGTCGAAAAATACGCGCAGACGAAACGGTCGCGCCGGACACGGTCGCCTCGCTGAAGGCGCTGGTCGATTCGATCGATTCGCAGATCCGCCCGAACGACACGGTGTCGAATGTGCCGCAAGGCATGGTCCGCAACGTCCGCAACGAGATGTATATCGCGTCGGAAACGCTGCGCATCATGGACAAGCAGAAGGATCCGGCGTTCGCGAAGGACGACGGCGCCGTGCTGACGAATTACAAGAAGCAGCTTACAAGAAAGAAGCAGCTCGACCACGCGACGAAGTTTATCCCGACCTGGGTGAAGGTCGCGCTCGGTCTCGGTCTCGGCACGATGGTCGGCTGGAAGCGCATCGTCGTGACGGTCGGCGAGCGTATCGGCAAGACGCATCTGACGTATGGCCAGGGCGCATCGGCGGAAATGGTCGCGATGCTGACCATCGGTGTGGCGGACGTCTATGGCCTGCCGGTGAGCACAATGCATGTGTTGTCGTGGGCGTCGCGGGCACCATGGCCGCGAACGGTTCCGGCCTGCAATGGCGCACGGTGCGCAGTCTCTCGCGCTCGCGTGGGTGCTGACGCTGCCGGTGTCGATCGTGCGGCCAGCGCGCTGTTCTGGGCGTTCCGCGGTCTGTTCTGATCGCGTCGACGCGATTTTCAAAGAGGTGCGCGTCTTGCAACTTTTGCGCACCCCGGTCGTTTGACTCTTTCCTTTCGACAATCGCGGCCTTAAACCCGTGCGTTCCGACGGACGAGTGGGCCTTTTGCCATCTGGGTTTCGGCCTCGATGGCATGGCCTTTGCTTGATGTACTTCGTCGATCGCGAAACCGCCGGCCGGCGGCCCGACAAGCCACCGCCCGTTCGACGTGCCGCAGGTTGGGAGACCGCGCCGAACGCCGGATCGAAGAGCGATTTTAAATAAAGAGAAGTCAAATGACGATCGGAACCATCCTGCTCATCGTGCTGATCCTGTTGCTCGTCGGCGCGATTCCGTCGTGGCCGCACAGCCGCTCGTGGGGTTATGGACCGAGCGGTATTCTCGGTATCGTGCTGGTCGTGGTGGTCGTTTTGCTGCTGATGGGACGGCTGTGACCTTCCACGTGATCGCGTACGCTGCCGGCGTTGCGGTCGTGTAAAGAAAAAAGGGGGCACTCGTCGAGTGCCCCCTTTTGCTGTACGGATGCGGAGTCAGACGCGCATGACCTGTCCGTTCGGCTCGATCTTGCGCGGGATGACCGGCTCGGTGGGCTTCGGCAGCGCCGATGCATCGGGTTTCGCGCGCGGCGGGGCACTGGGCGGTAGCGGTGACGGATGCCTTGTCGGCGACCTGCTTCACGGTGGCGCGAGCTTGCGTTTCTTTTTCACGGCGGCCTGCGTGTTCGTGCGCGGCTTGACGGTCTTGCCCTTGGCGGCTTGCGACTCGGGCGGGTTTCAGACTTCGGTGTAGCGTTCCGCGGTGAAAGTGGACGATGCGCCCATGAGAAGAACCGCGGTCAGGAATGCGAGCTTCAAGAGTTTCGCTTCGTGAGTTAGTGACCCGCTCTGCGCGAGAGGATGGCGTCAAGCGAGCGCTCGGATGTTTCCAGTTCGCGCAGCGCGGCATCGAGTCGCTCCAGCGAGCGCGCGATCGGACGTCCACCCTCGATGAGATCGGGTTCGCTTCGCGTGGCATCGAACGCGGCGTGGACCGCGCGCGTCGCGCGCATGAAACGTTCGAGCGCAGCGGCTTCGAGCGGATCGTTGCGTGAGGTCATCGGCGTGCTCCTGAAAGCGGATAAACTGTACGAATATACAGTAAGCCGCCCGGCCGGAGAACCTCCCGGACACGCCGTGGTAAAAATACCTCAGCACCCCTTGACCGAGGCGCAGCAATGCTTTCGGCGATTCGCACACGTTTCCGCTCAAACCGTCGCGCGCCGCGCTTTCGCCAGCCTCACTCACACCATGCGCAGCCAGTACGCGCTCATCCTGAACGAATGCCGCTTGTCCCAGCCGATCGAACCGCTGTTCGGCAAGGCGTATCGGATGGCCGAATGGATTTCGAAGGGCGATTCGCAACTGCAGCGCCGCGTCGTCCCCGCCGATTGCACGCCCTCGCAGCTCGCCGACGAGATCAAATCGCACATACTCGGCCGCCGATACGGCTCCGGTGAAGACGAAGACTGAGCGGCGCCTCCCACATCGACTGGCAATCAATGCTACGGCGTGCTTGTCTTAATCCAAAAAATGGACTAGCATATGCAAAGTGGAAAGGGGAGAGACCTTCCAAAGGGGAGAGACCT
>JAQFVI010000318.1 GCA_029439495.1 Caballeronia sp. BR6202001590007 | reverse complement strand
AAATGGTCTTGAATCTTGAATAGTGGGCACACAAACGTAAGGAAGCGTGAAATCAGCAAAGAAAATCATCGCAATTCCATTCGCCGCTTTCAAATCACGCGCGGGCCACATCCCACCCGCCCCTCACCGCCCCCGCATGTCAACGCAAAGTTCCCGTGCTCAACCCCTCCCGCGCGACCGTAAACCGCTTGCCCACATGCGCCGGCCGTTCGAGCTCATCGACGATCGCCACCGCCAGATCGGCCACCGAAATCCCCGCAGGCTCGTCGCCGTCCATCAGCAAATCATCCTGTCCCAGCCGATACTCGCCCGTGCGCTCGCCTGCCTCACGCTTCGCGGGCGGGCTCACGAAGGTCCAGTCGAGCGATGCATGATCGCGTAGCGCGACGAGCGCATCGCGCGCGGCCAGCGCGCCGGGAACGATGTTCGCGGGAACGTGCTTCCTGAACGCGTCGGTATCGGCAAGCTGCACGCCCGGCGCGACGAAAAGACTGCCCGGCCCCGCCGATCACGACGTAACGCGTCACGCCGCTCGCCTCGACACCGCGTACGATGGATGCGCTGCCGCGCATGAAGTCGTCGTAGAGCGCCGGATCGTTCCAGCCGGGATTGAAGGCCGACACCACGCCGTCGTGGCCGCGCACCGCGTCCGCGACGGCGTCAGCCGAATAAGCATCGGCGACGACGTACTTCAGACGCGCGTCCAATTACGTCTGTCCTTCGCGGCGCACGAGCGCCGTCACGTCATGCCCGCGGGCGAGCAATTCCTGTAGCAGCGCCTTGCCGACGAAGCCGGTGGAGCCGATCAGAGCGATTTTCATGAAGTTTCCTTTGAAGAATGAAGCGTCGGAAAGCATGCTATCGCCCGGAACGCTGCTTTAGAATACGGCGAATTCGATCAACTCCTTTAAGCCTCACTTCAAGATGAACGATCTCCGGCCTTTCGTCGTCTTCGCGGAAACGGTCGCGCAGGGCTCGATGAGCGCGGCCGCCGCGCGGCTCGGCATGACGCCGTCGGCGGTCATCCAGACCATCAAGGCGCTTGAACGGCAATCGGGCGTGACCTTGCTGCATCGCTCGACGCGCAAGCTCGCGCTCACCGAAGACGGCCGGCGCTGCTACGCGCATTGCGTGCGTCTGATGGACGCGTGGTGCGCCGCCGCTGATTCGCTCGCGCAAACCCGTGACGCACCCGCCGGCGAGTTGCGCATCGCGGCGCCGCTGGGCTTCGCGCCGTTCATCGCGCTCGCGCCGGTGCTCTCGACATGGCCGCAATTGCGGCTGCGTTTCCTGGTCAGCGACGACATGGTCGATCTGATCGATGCACGCGTCGACGATGCACGCGTCGATCTCGCCATCCGCGTCGGCAAGCTCGCCGATTCGGTGTGGACCGGCAAGCGTCTGTGCGAACTCGACACGATGCTGTACGCCGCGCCCGCCTATCTGGAACGCCACGGCACGCCTGGCCATCCGCGCGATCTCGTGGAGCATCACTGGATCGCGCTGGAACGCGAACTGGAGGAAGCGAAGGCGGGCGCGGGCCATCGCGACGACGACGCGCCGTCGCTCACGCTGGCGCTGCACGGCGCGAAGCGCACGAAGGAAACCGTGAAGGTGAATGTGCGCATCGCCAGCAGGGCGCAACCGACGTTGCATCAGCTCTGCGAACAGGGGCTGGGGATCGTGCGTCTCGCCTGCGTCGAGGCGCAAGCCGCAGTCTGCCGTGGCGTGCTCGTTCCCGTGCTGCCGAACTGGACGTTCCCGATGCTGCCCGTCACACTTGTTTCGCCGCGCAAGGACGGCAGGCCCGCGAAGGTGCGCGCCGCCGCCGCACTGCATGCGTATTTCGACACCCTGCCGACGACGCGCATCCAGGCGCTGACCGGTAGCGAACCACGAGAAAAACAGCAAGACCCGTAATGACGGGCCTGTTTGCCCTGCTGACGACAAGCGGTGCATTTGCCTCCGACTGGCGTTCGATCGCATCGACCGATGCCTTCGATCTGTATG
The DNA here is from genome assembly GCA_029439495.1 of Caballeronia sp. BR6202001590007. Lineage (GTDB taxonomy): Bacteria > Pseudomonadota > Gammaproteobacteria > Burkholderiales > Burkholderiaceae > Caballeronia. Next base: position 10,255 of record JAQFVI010000318.1, on the reverse strand, counting down.
CCGATGCCGCGTCGTTCACCGGCGCGCCGCTCGTCCGGGTGTGGGTGCGGTTCGACGGCAAGCCGCCGTTTCGCGAAGAAAACGGCAAGCTGCAGGTGAGAGGTATGGAGCGCTGGTCGATCGACTGCACGAACCGACGCATCGCGACGAGCGACTGACGGCAACGTGGTGGTCACGCGTCCAGGATCGCCCGCGCAGTATCACGACATCGCGCCGGATTCGGTGTGGGATTTCGCCGCGAACCGCCTGTGCGCATCGGACGCGATGGAATGATGCGCGCCGCATATGCAAACGCGCCAAAGAAAAAAAGCGTTGCCGATGAGGGCAACGCCTTAAAAGTTCAACCTTCCGAGGGCCGGTCAAACCTGAGAGATCGGTGATGCGGTGCTACTTTCCGGCTCAAGCGATATCACGAGCAGGCACACTATAACAGCGCTTGAACCGATTGTTATATGCAATATATCAGCCTATTTGTCACCGGTTTTTCTCCTTGCGCACAGGATTCGACGCAACCAGCGCCGCAAACGGTTTTGCGATCAGGCCATTCCTGGAAGCCTGAAGATTCACGAAGTCCAAAGCACATTTCTACCGCGCGACAATTTTTAGAGCGCTTCCTCAAATCTCCGAAAGCTTTGTCGCGCAAGCGTTTGCCGCATCGCTCCCTCACGCCAGCGCCAGAAAATTCCGCACGACAGCCGACGGATCGTCGCGTCGGGAAGCGAGCGCGAGACGCGCGCGCAACCCTGGCGCGACGAGCGGCCGATAGGCGACGCCCGGCCGCGAACGTGCGTGATCGACTTCGGCACGATGGAAATGCCTAGTTCCGCCGCGACGAGCGTGACCGCCGAGGCCATCTGCGGTGCAGGTTGCGCAAGCCGCGGTTCGAATCCGGCCGACGCGCACGCCGCCACGATATCGTCGAACAGCGTGCCGCCCGCGATCCTCGGCACCTGCACGAGCGGCTCGTCGGCGAGATCCGCGAGCGCGATGCGCTTGCGCGCCGCCAGCCGGTGGCCGGGCGGCACCGCGACCAGCATCGGCTCGTCGCACCAGTCGCGCTGTTGCACGACATCGGCGAGACGCCGCACCGGCCGGATGATCGCGATATCCAGTTGTCCCGCTTCGAGCTCGTCCAGCAGCACGCCGGGGTGGCTTCGTGCAGTTCGAGTTCCGCGTCCGGATACGCCTCGCGAAAGCGCCGGATTAACCCGGATACATGCTCGTTGAAGGCCGCCGTGCCGGTTGCCAGTGAAACCGACGCGCAGGTGGCCCGTTTCCCCGCGCGCGGTGCGCTTGAACAACTCCAGTTCGAGTTCCTGTTCGAGCGCCTTGATCTGCTGGCTGAGCGGCGGCTGGCCGATGCCGAGCATCTCCGCCACGCGCGTGAAGTTCACCGTATCGGCGACGGCCAGAAAGTAGCGCAGGTGCCGCAGTTCCATCGTCTTGATGTCCTCGAAAGCGGATCAGCATTCGGCTGAGCCAGTGCTAAAATATATTACTCAGTATACCTTAATATATTTGACATATGGGCGTGCATTGACAAGAATGGGGCATCTTTCTATTCGGTTCATCGGTCTCACTTCTCCTTCGATTCCATCGTCGACGACACATGCGCGCACAGCGGCACACGACACGCTGCCGTCCGGCGTGCTGCCGAGTTCGTCGGCTTACCGGCGCATCGCGCTCGCGCTCTTTCTGGCCGGCTTCTCGACTTTCTCGCTGCTCTATACTGCGTGCAGCCGCTTTTGCCGGCTTTTTCGCACGAATTCGGCATCGGCGCAGCCGCGAGTTCGCTGTCGCTATCCACCGGCCTGCTTGNGGCGCGCGCTCGGAGGCTTCGCGCTCGGCGGCGGACCGCCGTCGCGGTGGCCTTCTCGCGGGNGCGCGTCGGGCGGCGCAGCCTGATGTTCGCGTCGATGACCGCCACCGCGCTCTGCAATCTGCTGGCTGCGAGCGCATAGTCGTGGGACGCGATGCTTGTCTGGCGCGCGCTCGAAGGCTTCGCGCTCGGCGGCGTACCGCCGTCGCGATGGCCTTCTCGCGGAAGAAAACTCGGCTTCTCGATGGGTCTCTACGTCAGCGACACGGCGTTCGGCGGAATGATCGGCTGGATCGGCATGAGCGCGCTGGAGGAATATTTCTCGTGGCGCACAGCGATGTCGACGATCGGCGTCATCGACTTAGTGGCCGCCGTCGCGTTCGTGATGTTGCTGCCGCCGTCGCGACGCTTCGTCCGGCGCACCGACCTGACGCTGCGTCATCATCTCCGGTTGTGGAAGGCGCAGTTGCTGCATAGCCGTCTGCCACTCGTGTTCGCGATCGGCTTCTTGGTGATGGGCGTCTTCGTCACGGTGTACAACTACGCGGGCTTCCGGCTGATCGCGCCGCCCTTCGATCTCACGTCGACGCAGTGCGGCCTGATCTTCGGCGCACATCTGTTCGGCATGGTGTCGTCGTCGAGCACCGGCGCGCTGGCCGACCGGCTCGGCCGCGCGCCGGTGCTGGTGAGCGGCGTGCTGCTGTCCGCGGCGGGACTCGCGCTGACGCTCGCCTCGTCGCTCGCGTGCGTGATCGTAGTAGGCATCGTGCTCGTGACCATCGGCTTCTTCGTCACGCATTCGGTCGCGAGCGGCTGGGTCGGGCAGCTTGCGGGATCGGCGAAGGGTCACGCGGCGTCGCTCTATCTGCTTGCCTACTATCTCGGTTCGAGCGTGCTCGGTTCGTTCTGACAGCACGGCGCCTGGCCCACGGTCGCGTCGTATGTCAGCGTACTGCTTGCGCTGTGCATCGTGGTAGCGATGCGCGTTGCGAGAAAAGGCGCGGAAGACTGATCGCATCCGCCAGCGCATTTCAGTCGCGCCTTCAAAAGAGTTCGGTTTCCAAAGAAAGCAGGCTGGTCCATTTGACGGCGGTGCGTCTTTCGATGCCGTCGTCGTGGATCGAGCGGATCATCACGCGCTGGCCGCGCGCCTCTCCCATTACCTCGACGATACGGTTACGATAGCGCGCGAGCGTGCTGCGCAGCGGTCGGTCGGATTTGCGAATCGACGTGTGTTTGGTTTGGCGTTTCGTGCTCCGTCGAGCGGGAACTGCGAACATGGACATGACAGCGATTTATGACGGCATCATCATAGCGATGGCCGCGCCCGCGCTCAAACTTTCCGCCCTCACACTGCGACCTGCCCCACCATGCGCCGAATCACCGTCCGCACTTCGCCCGTCCATGGCAGAGGCGTGTTCGCCTTGGCCGATCTGCCCGCCGGCTTGCTGTTGCTCGAATACAAGGGCCTGCATCTGCCGTGGAAGGAGGCGCAACGCCTGCACGCCGCATCGAACGCGGAAGAAGGCCATACCTTCTTCTTCGGACTCGATGACGGCAGCGTGATCGACGGCGCGCACGGCGGCAATTCGGCACGCTGGCTCAATCACAGTTGCGCGCCGAATTGTGAGGCGGAACAGGACGGCACGCGCGTGTTCATCCGTTCGATCAGTGCAATCGAGAAGGGCCAGGAACTCTTCATCGACTATCGGCTGACGGTGGACGGACGACGCACCGCCGCCATCAAGCGGATGTATACTTGCCGCTGCGCTGCCGACGACTGCCGCGGCACGATGCTGTCCGCTACACGCTAAGAGCCGCTAAAGCCGCCGCGCCTCGCCCGAAACCCGGTACGCGGGCGCATCTTTTGGCGGCGTCATCCGTATGTTGTTTCGAGGCCAGCAGGCCCGCGAGGACGGACGAGATGACGAGGACTTTCCCTGACAGCGCATTAGGCGGTGCGTGGCGTCGATGCCACACGGTGATATATTTCGCCAGACATCCACGCCCGAGCGCAGCTCGACTCTTTCCGCCCATGACTGACACAACCTCTGGCAGCACCGGGAATCTCGACGCCGGTTCCGCGAACGATCCGGACCGACAGCGCCGCGAGCGCCTGAACCAGTTGCTCGTGAGCGTCGCGAAAGGCGACCAGCAAGCCTTCGCTGAACTCTACCGATCCACTTCTTCGCGCGTCTATGGCGTGATCGTGCGCATGATGCACGATCGCGGTGAGGCCGAAGACATCCTGCAAGAGGTTTATGCGGCCGCGTGGCGTCGCGCCGATTCCTTTGATCCCGAACGCGGCAGCGCCATCACCCCTGGCTCATCACGCTCGGACGCAATCGCACCATCGACCGCATGCGTCAGCGCAAGGAAGAACTGCTCGGCGACGACGACGCGCCCGAAGTCGCCGACGAAGCGCCGACGCTCGCCGCCGCCGCGGAATCGAGCCAGGAACGCCGCCGTCTCGAACGCCTGCAGTCCGAACAGGACCGCGCGGTGCGCGAGGCGTTCTTCACCGGCGTCACCTATAGCGAACTCGCGCAGAAGCTCGCGGTGCCGCTCGGTACGATGAAGAGCTGGATCCGTCGCAGTTTGATGCAACTCAAGGCCTGCCTCGAACAATGAATACGCCCGCCCGAAACGACGACACGCGCGACGACGACCTGTGCTGCGCCGAATACGCGCTCGGCGTACTCGATGCGCAGGAACGCAGCGCGCTCGAGCGCGACGTGGAACGCGATCCCGCCCTGCAACGCATTCTCGACGCGTGGTATCGCCGGCTCGCGCCGCTTGCGCTCGACGTACGCGCGATCGATCCGCCCGCGCGCGTCTGGACGCGCATCCAGCGCGATCTCGGCTTTTTCGCGCAAGCCGCGGCGCCCGAGCGGCGCGGCCTGTGGAACAGCCTCGACCTGTGGCACTGGCTCGGCATCGTCGCGGCCGTCGCGCTGCTCGCGGTGAACCTTGCGTCGCAGCGTCCGCGCGAAGCGCCTCTTGCGCCCGCGACCGTCGCGCAGGACGCGTACATGGTGGCGACCATCGCGCGCACCGACGGCGTCGCCAACTGGACCGCGGACCGTCGTGCGCAATGCGCGCATGGTCGTCGTGCCGGCGATGCTCGCGAGCATCAAAGCGGACAAGGCGATCGAACTCTGGCTGATCGCGCCGAACCAGAAGCCGATTCCGCTCGGCGTGTTCCCGCCGACCGCGCTCGCGACGATGCATCTGCCGCCCGAGATCATGGCGCAGCTCAACGCGCAGGCGGTGCTGGCGGTGTCGATCGAACCGACCGGCGGATCGCCGACCGGCCAGCCGACGGGTCCGGTCGTCGCGACCGGTCCGATGCACGGCGCTTGACGTAGTTCATCCGACGACAGGCGCGTCTCACACACGCGCGTCGAAGCAAACGACACGGGCGAGACATGCAAGAACTGCATGTCTCGCCCGTGTCGTTTCGATTCATGCGCGTCGGATCTCTCTTTTTCTCCCTATTAACGCGAGCAGTTCGAGAAGCACGTCCAGGCTGGACGTCGACTTTTCGTTCGTCGTGCGACGTTTTCGATCGGCATGCATCTGGCGCGGCGCGGCACACGTATTGCCATTGAACGATCCACCGATTCACGAAAGGCAATTCACGGAACCGCCCGCATATCCTTCGTCATCACGCTCGCCATCGTCTTCGCCGGTCTCGTGCTCGCGTTCGCCGCCGTGTGGCTGTGGCAGCTACGCACGCACAACACCGGCATGGTCGATCCGGTCGGGCGGCTTCGCTCGGCGTCGTCGCCGCATGCGGCACCGTCGCGCCGGTCAATCGCGCGTTGGTCGCGGCGGGCAGCGCGATTTGGGGATGGCGGCTCGGCGCGCATCTGTGGAAACGCAATCACGGCAAGGACGAAGACCTGCGCTATCGCGCATTTCGCGAGCGCTGAGGCGCGTCGGCCGCAAGCCGGATGTTCTGGTTCTTCCAGTTGCAGGCGGTCGTATCGATGCTGCTCGCCATCGCGTTCTTCATGCCCGCTTATTCGGTGCAAGCGGCGCATGCGCCGGCCATGGTCGCGGGTATCGAGATCTGGCTGATCGCCGTCGCGGGCGAAGGCATTGCGGACCGGCAACTGAAGTGCTTCGCCGCCGACCCGGCGCATCGCGGCGAGGTGTGCCGCGACGGCTTGTGGCGCTACTCGCGGCATCCGAATTACTTCTTCGATGCGTGCACTGGGTCGCGTATCTCGTGTTGTCGATCGGCCTGCCGTGGGGATGGCTCACGCTTGCGCCGCCGCTCCTGATGGCGTGGCTGCTGCTGAAGGTCTCCGGCATCCCGATGCTCGAAGCGCGCCTCGCCGAGACGCGCGCGGGCTATCGCGACTACATGCGCACGACCAGCGCGCTCGTGCCCTGGCCGCCGAAGCGCGCCTGATCAACCGACTCCGAGGACTTCGCCGATGAACGGCACCGCGAATCACGCCGTCCGCGTGCACCCGATGCCCGCGCTCGACGACAGCCCCGTCATCCGCGCATGCGAACGCGGCTGGCTGCCGGACGCGCTCGTGCGCCTGGGCAGGCGCCCGCTGATTCACCAGCGCCTGCGCGACGAACACGCCGGTGACATCGCGCGCCGCACGCAGGCCTTCGATGCGCTGCTCGCGGACTTGCGCGCAAGCCCGATCGCCATCGATACGCAGGCGGCCAATGCACAGCATTACGAATTGCCCGGCGCCTTCTTCGAAGCGCATCTCGGACCGTGCCTCAAGTATTCGTGCGGCTACTATCCGCGCGGCGACGAGACGCTCGCGCAAGCCGAACTCGCGATGCTCGACCTCTATGCCGAGCGCGCGCAGCTCGCCGACGGCCAGCGCGTGCTCGATCTCGGCTGCGGCTGGGGATCGCTCGCGTTGTGGATTGCCGAGCGCTATCCGGCCTCGCGCGTGGTCGCGCTGTCGAATTCGCACGGGCAGCGCGCGTTCATCGAGGCGCAGGCGGCCGCGCGCGGACTGGACAATCTGCTCGTCGTGACCGGCAATATGTCGATTTCGATTTCGCGACGGGCGCCGACGGCGCACCGGTCGAGTTCGATCGCATTCTGTCGATCGAAATGTTCGAGCACGTGAAGAACTACGGCCTGCTGCTCGCGAAGGTCGCGCGCTGGCTCGCGGACGGCGGCAAGCTCTTCGTGCATCTGTTCGCGCACGAGACGCTCGCGTATCACTTCGCGGCGAAGGACAGCGGCGACTGGATGTCGCGCTACTTCTTCACCGGCGGAACCATGCCGTCCGCCGCGCTGCTGCTGCACTTTCAGGACGACGTGCGCATCGCGCGGCAATGGTGGGTCGACGGCACGCACTACGAGCGCACGGCGAATCAATGGCTCGCGTCGCTCGACGCGGCGCGCGATAGGATCATGCCGATGATGCGCGACACCTACGGTGACACTGCCGCCGTCTGGTTCCAGCGCTGGCGCATGTTCTATATGGCGGTGGCCGAACTGTTCGGCTATGCGCGCGGCGGGCAATGGAGCGTCGCGCATTATCTGTTCGAAAAGCGCACTGTCGGGGTGATGTCATGAAACGCGCGATCGTTGTGCCTCTCACTCTGATCGCGGCGGACGCGATCGTCGCGCTGGCGGCGTGCTCGAACGATCCGCCCAATCCCAACCCGCGCGGACGTGCCGCTCGCCAGCGTGCCGGTCGATCTGCCGCGCTACATGGGCCGCTGGTATGTGATCACCAATATCCCGTACTTCGCGGAGTACGATTTTGTCGCGTCACACGTCGAATGGGTGCTGCGTCCGGACGGCAAGATCGACGACATCTTTTACGGCCGCAAGAAGGGCTTCGAGCAGCCGGAAACGCGCCATCAGTTCCTCGACACCGTGAAGCCCGGCAGCGGCGGCGGCGAATGGAGCGTGCGTCTGTTCTGGCCGATCCATGTGACGCAGATGACACTCTGGGTCGATCCCGACTACCGCTACACGATCCTCGGCTATCCGAACAAGAAGCTCGGCTGGATCTTCTCGCGCGAACCGACCATGAGCGACGACATCTATCAGGCGCTGCTCGCGCGCCTCGACGCGATGGGCTACGACACGTCGCGCTTCCGGCGCGTGCCGCAGTCACCTGAACAGCTCGGCCGTCCGGGCTTCCAGAGCCCTGGCGGGAAAGACTGAACGGGAAGGCGCACGGACCCGGCGCATGCATCTGCGCGCCGCCTGACTTCGTATGATCATCAAACGAACCCGCAAATCGACCGACGCGTGCCCCGGCCCGCCCGGCGCGAGGAGACCTCTTTCGCATGGACGGACCACGAGTGCAACGGACGGCAGACGAACGGCTCGCGGACGGCTCACGGCGGCAGCGCATCGCCGCCGTCGGCGCGGGCATTGCGGGACTGGCGAGCGCCTATCTGCTCGCGCGACGGCACGACGTGACCGTGTTCGAATCCGCCGCGCGCCGGTCGATACGGGCTTCCTCGTTTTCAACGATCGCACCTATCCGAACCTGATCGCGCTGTTCGCCGCACTCGGCGTCGACGCGCATCGCACCGACATGTCGTTCTCCGTGTCGCTCGACGGCGGGCGCCTCGAGTGGGCGGGTACCAATCTCAATACCGTGTTCGCGCAGCGGCGCAATCTGTTCTCGCCGTCGTTCATCGGCATGCTGCACGACATCCTGCGCTTCAACGCATCCGCGCACGCGCATCTGCAACAGGCGAGCGCGAGCCGCTGCACGGTCGGCGAACTGCTGCTCGAAGGCGGCTATGGCACGCCGTTCCAGCGTCACTATCTGTTGCCGATGGCCGCCGCCATCTGGTCGAGCGCGGCGAGCGACATTCTTCGCTTTCCCGCCGCGACCTTTCTGCGCTTCTGCCTCAATCACGCGCTGTTGCAGGTGAATAACCGGCCGCCCTGGCGCACCGTCGTGGGCGGCGTCCGCTCGAAGCCGCCGCGACCTTGCGCGCCGGTCCGTGGGATATGTTCTTCACCATCGCGCTGCCGCTTGTGCGGCCGGGCATCGTCACCGCGACGATTCTCGGTTTCGCACACACGGTCGGCGAATTCGGCGTCGTGCTGATGATCGGCGGCAACATTCCGGGCCGTACGCGCGTCGTTTCCGTGCAGATCTACGACCACGTCGAAGTGCTCGAATACGCGCAGGCGCACTGGCTCGCGGGCGGCATGGTGGTATTTTCGTTCGTCATTCTTCTGCTGCTTTATTCGAGCCGTCGCTCGGCCGCGGTTCATGTCTGAACTCACTTCTTCAAGCTTTGCGCCCGATCGCACCCGAAGCCGCCCGGCCGATGCCATCCAAGCGCGCTTTCTCGTCGAGCATCATGGTTTTTCGCTCGATCTCGATCTAACGCTGCCCGGACGCGGCGTGACCGCGATCTTCGGCCAGTCGGGTTCCGGCAAGACCACGCTTCTGCGCTGTCTCGCCGGCCTTGCGCGTCCGAAGCAAGGCAGGCTCGTTGTCAACGGCGAAGTCTGGCTCGATACCGTGCGCAACGTCTTCCTGGCGACGCACAAGCGTCCGCTCAGCTACGTCTTTCAGGAAGCGAGCCTGTTCGCGCATCTGAGCGTGAAGAAGAACCTGCGCTTCGGGCTGGAGCGCGTCGCGGCGTCGGAGCGGCGCGTGGATCTCGCGCAAGCCACCGAACTGCTCGGCATCGGTCATCTGCTTGATCGCATGCCGAGCGGATTGTCGAGCGGCGGCGAGCGCCAGCGTGTGGGCATCGCGCGGGCGCTGCTGACGAGTCCGCGCCTGCTGCTGCTCGACGAACCGCTCGCGTCGCTCGATCAGAAGCGCAAGCTCGAAATCCTGCCCTATCTCGCACCTGCACGACGAACTCGATATCCCGATGCTCTACGTGAGCCACGCGCCCGAAGATGAGCCACTGAGCCACGCGCCCGAAGAAGTCGCGCGCCTCGCTGATCATCTCATGCTGCTCGAAGCCAGCCGCGCACTCGCGAGTAGCCCGATCGCGGATACGCTCGCTCGCCTCGATCTGCCGCTCGCCTTCGTCGACGACGCCTCGGTCGTCCTGCACGCGCATTGAGCCGTCGTATTCGCCGACGAAGAAGTAGAGCTTCTCCGTCAACGATCCGGGACTCATGAACGCCTCGAAGACCTTCTCGACGCGCCGCACGCGATAGCCCGTCTCCTCTTCCACTTCCGTACGGATGCGGTCTTCCGGCGACGCATCGTCGAGCAGGCCGCCCGGCGCTTCGATCAGCATGCCGTCGTGTCCGTTGACGAACGAGGGCATGCGGAACTGCCGCGTCAGCAACACGGTTCCGCTCGACGGGTTGTGCAAGAGGATCGTCGCGCCGTTGCCGCGATCGTAGGTTTCGCGGCTCTGACGCTACCACGCGCCGTTGCGCCGCCGGTAGTCGAAGATCACTTTTCTGAGCACATACCAGTGTCCGAAAGAACCACCGTA
>JAQFVI010000317.1:7652-12221 GCA_029439495.1 Caballeronia sp. BR6202001590007 | reverse complement strand
GCCGCGTTGCGTGCGCCGCATCGCTCGGTCGCGCGGACGACGCTCGTCGCGGTGATGCGGCAGCGGACCGCGCGAGGCTTTCTGCGCGGTTACGCATCCGATGCGTGGCGCGGCCTGCATCATCCTTCGCGCGCGTCGGCAAAATCGTCTGCCATTGTACCCGACCGCCTTTTGGCGACGAGCAAGCGGCGCGCCTTGCGGATCGTCTACGCGAGCACGACGGGCGTCTATGGCGACTGCGGCGGCGCGTTCGTCGACGAGACGCGGCCGGTGCGCCCGGAAAACGATCGCGCGGTGCGGCGCGTGTCGGCGGAAGCGCAATTGCGCGCGGCGGGGCATCGGCTCGGCAAGGGCGGCGGCGTGCGCGTGTCGATCGTGCGAATTCCCGGCATCTACGCGGCGAATCGGTTGCCAATCGCGCGCATCGAGAAGGCGATGCCCGCACTCGTCGCGCATGACGACGTCTATACTAATCACATACACGCCGACGATCTCGCCGCCATCCTGCTGCGGGCGCTCGCGCGCGGGCGGCCTCAGCGCATCTTCAACGCGTCCGACGACACGGACTTGCGCATGGGCGATTATTTCGACCGCGTCGCGGATGCCTACGGCCTGCCGCGCGTGCCGCGCATCGCGCGCGACGAAGCGCAGACGCGGCTCGAACCGATGACGCTGTCGTTCATGCGCGAATCGCGCAGACTCGATAACGCACGCCTGAAGCGCGAACTGCGCTACGCGTTGCGTCATCCGGACGTGGACGGGTTTCTGCGCGAGCATGCGCGTGCCGACGACGCCGCGCGAGAAGAAGGCAATCCGGCTGCCGCTAGATGAGCGCCGGAATCGCTTCCAGCAGGACGAAGCACATCAGTGCGCCGATCAGTGCGCCGATAAGGTTCGGCGAATACTTGTGGCGGACATGCATCGTGACCGCCAAAACCCCGATGAGCATGGCACTCAGTGCCACGAAAGCGACCAGCGCGACATTCATGTGGGAGACCATGATGCCCTCCTGCTTTGATAGTCATTTTTGATATCCGTCAGCTCAGTATATGAGTGCGGAAAGCAAAAGGCATGCTGCGTCGCAGCGCCCTGTGTTAAGGACTTACACCGTGTAGGCGCTCGACTGTCGTTCAGCGGGCGTCGAGAAACGCGAGGACGTCCGCGTAGACAGGCGAGTCCGCGCGCTGCGACGCCGAAACGTCGTGACGATCCGGCCGTGCCCGAAGCCCGGATAATGCTTGAGTTCGACCGTGTCGTCGCGCGCGCAAGGCGGCGGGAAAGACATCCGACATGTGGGGTTCGGGCGGAATCGCGGTGTACGGACCGGCGAGGCTGATCATCCCGGCCAGCACGGATTTCGCGAATTCCTTGGCCTGCAGATAGCGCGGATCGGTCGCGAGCATTGCCGCGATATGCGCGCCCGCCGAATGCTCCATCACGACGTTCGGGTCGCCGCCATGTTCCGTCGCGTGATCGCGGGCCCAGCGCACGGCGGCGGCGTCGAGAAAGCCGGGGAAGGCGGTTTCGGGCCACACGCGATAATCCGGCGCGACGGTCACGAAGCCTCTCGCCGCGAGCGCTTCCGCGACGACAAGCGAATCCGCTCGTTGTCCCGCATGCCAGCTTCCGCCGTAGAAATACACGACGATACACGACGACCGCGCGCGCCGCGCCCGAGCGCGTCTCCGGGGCATAGACGTCGAGCCGCTGGCGCGGATTGCCACCGTAGGCGATGCCGTCGTCCTGCGCGTCGCCTTCCTGAGCCCGTACGCGAAGGACGCGAAAGCCCGTTGCGCACGCGACGAGTCCCGCCTGGATGAAGCGCTGTCTTGCCGGAATGTGCATGCTGTCGCCGTCGTTGGAGTGGGACGGGCGCGGAAGCCGGACGCCGACGATGCAACGGACGTGCCAGCTCAGGGCGCGGGCGTGTCCGTCGAGCGCAGCGCGGCGAGGTCGGCTTCGTCGAGCCAGCGCCACGCGCCTTCCGCGAGCGAGTCAGGCAGAGCATAACCGCCCACCCGCGCACGATGCAGTTTCTCCACCCGGTTGCCCGATGCGGCGACCATGCGCTTGACCTGATGGTATTTGCCTTCGAGCACGGTCAATTCGAGCAGATAATCGTCGCGCCGTGCGGCGGCGAGCGCGGCGCTCGGCTTCGTTTCGCCGTGCAGCAGCACGCCGTCGCGCAGCCGCGCGAGCATTCGTAGCCTGGCGGCTTGTTCAGCACGAGGTAGGCTTTTTCGCAGTAAGTCCAGCGTTGGCCGTCGACTTCGAAATCGGGCGTCGACTCGATGGAAACGTCGTCGCGGAGATCGTCGCGGACGATGCCGCCGATCCGCACGCGGCCTTCGGCGACGATGCCGCAGTAATGGCGGCGCGACCCGAAGCCTTGAGAGAAGAGGAGGGTTTCGAGGTCCATCGGATGAGCAAGGTTGAAGCGCGCATTCTAGCAAGCGCGCCTTGTCGCTCATCCGCCGGGCGCGGTCACGGCAGGTCGATGCGTCCGCGCGCGCCGTTGACTTCGGCATATGGACCGGCGGCGAGGATCAGCGCGTTCAGTGCGCGTCGCCGCGACCTTTCGAGACGGTCGGCACACCTAGGGCCGAACAGCGTGAAGTTCGAGCGGTCGTTCCGATCGGCGTCCGGCGATGCGTGCTTGTGGCTCACGCTCCAGCGGCCGTCGAAGGTCATCGCGGGCGTCGCAGGGACGAGCAGCGCGCTGGCCTGGCGGAAGTATTCCGTGTTCGCTTCGATCTGCACCGCGAGCGCCTGACGCAGCGCGCCTTGCGCCTGCGGGTTGCGTGAATCAAGCGCCACCGCGCGGCGCGCATTGCGGATCGCGCACGACGGTTCCTTGTTCATCGTGCAGGTGCGCGCGTTGGCGAGCGCCGCATCGCGCGAGCGTTCGCGCTGCGACAGTTCGGCGGCGAGCTGCTGGATTTCCAGGCTGCGCTGCTCGCTCGCGCGCAGCGACCGCATGTGCCGGCGCGCCGAGGACAAATCGCGGATCGCGAGCGACTGCTGCACGGCCGCGATACTGTGCGCGATCGCGAGCGAAGACGGCTCGTGCGCGTCGGCGGTTTTTGGCTGGGTGCCCATCGTTCTGGGCGCGGTGGAGTTCATCGTGCGCATTGCGTTCATGCAGGCGGGCAGTGACAAATTCTTTCCGGCTTCGCTCGTGGCATCGGGCATCGGCCTGAACGTGTCGTCGGCTTTGTCAGGTGGCTCGGGTTGTCGACCCGTAACGATACGCAGGCGAACGCATCGCAGAATTGGGAGTTTTCGTGTCGCTGGGCGGCGCGCTTCTCTGGATATACTTGCTCATCGCGTCTTTCAGCGTGGAGGTCAGAGCGCTGTTGCCCTGGCATCCGCTGACAGATGCTTTGACCTACTACCTGATTTCCTGCGCGTTGGCAGAATACAAAGCCCGGATGGTGAGATGTTGAACTACGTGATCTTATTCGTGAAAGAGTTCTGGCTGGTTGCCGTGGCGTGTGCGTGCGCGCAGTTTGGCTCGCCGTATCTGTTCGTTGGATCGATCGCTGGCTGGAGCGGCGCGCCGACATCGACGAAGTGGTTGAAGACAAGCGTTGAAACCCGGCGCCGCGCGCGATAAGCGAAGCCCAAAAACACAAAAAGCCGCTCACACGAGCGGCTTTTTCAACTTTTCAACATCTACCAAACCACAATCCCTGGTGCCCAGGGCCGGAATCGAACCGGCACGCCTTACGGCGGGGGATTTTGAGTCCCCTGCGTCTACCAATTTCACCACCTGGGCAATCGATCACCACCTGGGCAATCGAGTCTGTGATTATGGCGCAAAACCCCGACCGCGGCAAGCGGGGACGCCCGCCACTGGCTTAGATACGTGAACGCGCCGTTCTTCACGATGCTCATTATGCTCGCGCACTGATCCAGTCCGACGTGGTCCGTCGCGTTCGTATTGACCACGCCGTTGGGCACAACCAGCTCATGCGCGCGCTCCAGTTCCGCGCGCGACGGCGTCCTGCAGGCGCGGATATACACCCGCCGCATCGCCGGTGAACTGCGTCACCGTGCCCTTGCCGTACTTGTCCTCGTCGTAGGCGCTCACGAACGCGAGCGCGGCCTTCTTCGACGGATGATCCGCCGGCAAGGTGCGCGCGCCGACCACCGGCTGCGTCGGAAACAGCGTGCCCTCGATATCCTTGCCGCCGAGCCTGATGAACTCCGGCGTCGCGATGCCGTGCGTCTGGTAGATCGCGCCCTTGTAGCCGCGCTCGATCAGCGTGCGCTGCGGCAGCACGGTCGGCGTGCCCGCGCCCGCGATCAGCACGGCATCCGGATGCGCGGCCATCAGCTTGAGGATCTGACCGGTGACGCTCGCATCGGTGCGGTTGAAGCGCTCGCTCGCGACCACCTTGATATGCCGCAACTCCGCGAACTTGCCGAACTCGTTGAGCCAGCTATCGCCGTAGCTGTCTGCGAAGCCGATGAAACCCCCCGTCTTCACGCCGTGATTGGCCATGTAGCGCGTCATCATGTCGGCCATTGCCCGGTCGGTCTGCGCCATCTTGAAGGCCCATACCT
>JAQFVI010000317.1:0-7606 GCA_029439495.1 Caballeronia sp. BR6202001590007 | reverse complement strand
CGTCGAGGATGATGCACTCCGCGTCCTGCCCCGCGATGGTCTTCGGCCACATCAGCATCGCGTTCTTGCTCGTGATGCCGGTCCCGGTGCTCGACAGATCGACGCCGACCTTCAATTGAGCGTGCGCGGCCGCCGCGATCAGGGACAGTACGGCGTCGGCGGCGAACCGGCGCGTGAACTTCGACAACATCATCGGAATGGTCTCCAGAGGAAGGAATAGTGCTCAGGCGGTGCGCCGCCGTTTATCGCTCGATCACAGTTCGTAGCTTTCGTGCTCGCCGGACAACGCCTGCTCGATCAGCTTGCGATTGAGCGACGGCGACAGCAATTCGACGAGCGTGTACACATAGCTGCGCAGATATGCCCCTTGTTTCAGCGCGAGCCGCGTGACGTTGGTGCCGAAGAGATGACCGACCGGCATCGCGCGCAGATGCTTGTCGCGCTCGGGATTGAACGCGATGTCCGCCATGATGCCCACGCCCAGTCCCAGTTCCACATAGGTTTTGATGACGTCCGCGTCGATGGCTTCGAGCACAATGTCCGGGTTCAGATTGCGCAACTGGAACGCCTGGTTGATCTTCGTGCGTCCGGCAAACGACGCCTCATACGTAATGAGCGGGTACTGCATCAGATCGTCGAGCGTGAGAAGCTTGCGCTCCAGCAGCGGATGATCCGGCGGCATGACGGCCAGATGCTGCCACTGGAAGCAGGGCAGCGACACGAGTTCCTTGTAGCCGGAGATGGCTTCGGTCGCGATGGCGATATCCGCCTGATCGTGGATGACCATTTCCGCGACCTGCGTCGGGCTGCCCTGCAGAATCGACAGATGAACCTTCGGAAAACGCTTCTTGAACTCGGCGATGGCTGAAGGCAGCGAATAGCGCGCCTGCGTGTGCGTCGCCGCGATGACGAGATTGCCCTGATCCTGCGCCGCGTAATCCTTACCGACGCGCTTCAGGCTTTCGACTTCCTGCAAGATTTTCTCGACCGACGCGAGAATGATGCGCCCGGGCTCGGTCAGCGACCGCACGCGCTTGCCATGCCGCGTGAAGATTTCCACGCCGAGTTCGTCTTCGAGCTCGATGATGGCCTTCGACACGCCCGGCTGCGACGTATACAGCACCTTGGCCGCTTCCGTGAGGTTGAAATTCTGTCGAACGGCCTCGCGCACGAAGCGGAACTGATGCAGATTCATATATAATCCAGCCGCATATCAAAGTAATTTTTCAGTCGTTTGCAGTATATAGCAGGTTCGTTACTATCAGTCCACCTTTTCCAATATCCATATCTCCATCTGTCATAAGCAAATGAGGCATCCGTCTGAACGACGGCGACGGCTGGACATCTACGGATATTCGATGGATGAAATCGATGGACAAGACGCATCGCGTGGCTAGGACGCGATGTTCCAACAAAACGTGGGCCCCAACATGTACCAGTACGATCAGATCGACCAACAAATCGTCGACGAACGAGTCGAGCAGTACGCTGACCAAGTCCGCCGCCGCCTGTCGGGCGAATTGAGCGAAGAAGAATTCCGTCCGCTGCGTCTGCAGAATGGCCTGTATTACCAGCGCCACGCGTACATGCACCGCATCGCGATTCCTTACGGCAATCTGCGCAGCGACCAGCTCCGCATGCTGGCGACCATCGCGCGCGAGCACGATCGCGGCTACGGCCATTTCTCGACGCGTACGAACATCCAGTTCAACTGGGTCGAACTGGAAGACACGCCGGAAATCCTGCGAAAGCTCGCCTCGGTGCAAATGCACGCCATCCAGACCTCGGGCAACTGCATCCGCAACATCACCGCCGATCAGTTCGCGGGCGTCGCGCTCGACGAGGAAGTCGATCCGCGTCCGTGGGCGGAAATCCTGCGCCAGTGGTCGACCTTCCATCCGGAATTCGCGTGGCTGCCGCGCAAGTTCAAGATCGCGGTGAACGGCTCGGCGGAAGATCGCGCGGCCGTGCAGACCCACGACATGGGCGTGTATCTGAAGAAGAACGCGCAGGGCGAAGTCGTGATGGACATCCTCGCGGGCGGCGGTCTCGGCCGCACGCCGATCATCGGCGCGATCATCAAACGCGATCTGCCGTGGCAGCATCTGATCACCTATTGCGAAGCCGTGCTGCGTGTCTATAACCGCTACGGCCGTCGCGACAACATGTACAAGGCGCGCATCAAGATTCTGGTGAAGGCGCTGTCGCCCGAGAAGTTCTCGCAGCAGGTCGAGGAAGAATGGCAGCACCTGAAGGACGGCCCGTCGACGCTCACGCAGGAAGAAGTCGATCGCGTGTCGAAGTTCTTCGCGCCGCCCGCTTACGAGAAGTTCGCGGATACTGACCCGTCCTATGAAAAGCATCTGATCGACGACAAAGCGTTCGCGCGCTGGGTCGAGCGCAACGTGCGTCCGCACAAGGTGCCGGGCTATACATCGGTGACGCTGTCGCTCAAGCCGCGGCATATCGCGCCGGGCGATGTCACCGACAAGGAGATGGACGACGTCGCCGCGCTGGCCGACGAGTTCTCGTTCGGCGAAGTCCGCGTGTCGCACGAGCAGAACCTGATCCTCGCGAACGTGAAGAAGCACGATCTCCACACCGTATGGGAACGGGCGAAGGCGCTCGGTTTCGCGACCTCGAACATCGGCCTTCTGACCGACATCATCGCGTGCCCGGGCGGTGACTTTTGCTCGCTCGCGAATGCGAAGTCGATCCCGATTGCGCTTGCGATCCAGGAACGCTTCAACGATCTGGACTACGTGTACGACCTGGGCGACCTGTCGCTCAACATCTCGGGCTGTATCAACGCGTGCGGTCACCATCACGTCGGCAACATCGGCATTCTGGGCGTCGATAAGGACGGCTCGGAGTGGTATCAGGTGACGCTCGGCGGCGAGCAAAGCTCGGGCGCGACCGGCGCGCATCTGGGCAAGGTCATCGGCCCGTCGTTCTCGGCCGAGGAAATGCCCGACGTGATTTCGCAGGTGATCGACACCTTCGTCGACAACCGCATCGAAGGCGAGCGCTTCATCGAGACGTTCGGCCGCATCGGCATCGCGCCCTTCAAGGAGCGTGTGTACGCATCGTGCCAGGCTCACGCTTAAGGAATTTCAGATGACGTTGATTATCAAGAATCGTGCTGTCGTCGAAGACAGCTTCGTCGTGATTCGCGCAGCCGAAAACGGCGCGCTGCCCGCCGTCGATGCACTGCCGGCCGGCAAGATCATCGTGCCGTTCGCGCTTTGGAAGGACCACAAGGACGCGATCGCCGCATCGCGCGCGAAGGACGATCTCGGCGTGTGGCTCGCGCCGGACGACGAGCCGGCGGACCTGGTCGCCGACTTCGGCAGGCTGTCGGTGATCGCGGTCGATTTCCCGGTGTTTCGCGACGGACGCGGTTTCTCGATCGGCCGGCTGCTGCGCGAGCGCTATGACTGGACGGGCGAACTGCGTGCGATCGGCGACGTGCTGCGCGATCAGGTCGCGTTCCATGCGCGCTGCGGCTTTGACGCCTTCGCGGTGCGTGCGGACAAGGACATCCAGGATGCGCTGAACGCCTTCACCGAGTTCACCGAGCTTTATCAAGGCGCGACCAACAATCCCGAACCGCTGTTCCGCCGCCGTGCGGTGCTTCTGGCGGCACGCGGAGCGTAAGTCATGAATGCCCAATTGCAAGCCAGGGTTGAACGTCTGGACGCGCTGCTCGATTCGATCGCGGCGCGCCACCAGAACGTCAAGCTAGCCAGCAGCCTCGCCGCCGAAGACATGGTGCTCACGCATGCCATCCTGTCGCGCGGCGTCAAAATCGGCACCTTCTCGCTGAACACAGGCCGACTGCATGCCGAGACCCTCGGCATGATCGACGCCGTGAAGGCGCGCTACGGCTACGACATCGAGCAGTTTCATCCGCGGCAGGATGTGGTTGATGCCTACGTGCGCGATCACGGCCTCAACGTGTTCTACGAGAGCATCGATCTGCGCAAGGAATGCTGTCATATCCGCAAGGTCGAGCCGCTCAATCGTGCGCTGTCCGACGTGTCGGCGTGGGTCACGGGCCAGCGTCGCGAGCAATTGGTGACGCGCGCGGAATTGCACGAGGAAGAGCGCGACGAACCGCGCAATATCGCCAAGTTCAATCCGCTCGCCGACTGGACCGAGACCGACGTGTGGGACTACCTGAAGGCCTTCGAGGTGCCGGTCAATCCGCTGCATGCGCGCGGCTATCCGAGCATCGGCTGCGAGCCCTGCACGCGCGCGATCCGTCCGGGCGAGGACAGCCGCGCCGGCCGCTGGTGGTGGGAATCGCGCGATACCAAGGAATGCGGCTTGCACATCACGAACATCAAGGTCGTCGAGGAAGCGCTCAGTTCCGCGCTTCGCTTCTGACCGATAGCGGCGCACGAGACGCCACGCATCACACCCTGTCATTGAACGTACCGTTGAAGCGAAAACCTCATGACGTTGCATAAAAAAGGATCGACGAACATGAGCACGACGCTCGACTCAAACGTCACCGCACCAATCGTCAACAAGGCGACGCGCATGGATCACCTGGATTGGCTCGAAGCCGAGTCGATCCACATCATTCGCGAACTGGTCGCGGAATGCAGCAAGCCCGCGCTCCTGTTTTCGGGCGGCAAGGACTCGGTGGTCGTGCTGGCGCTCGCGCTCAAGGCCTTCAGCCTCGGCGGCGGCCGCAAGACGACGCTGCCGTTCCCGATGGTGCATATCGACACTGGCCACAACTTCCAGGAAGTGATCGACTTCCGCGATGCCCGCGCGGCGGAGATCGGCGCGGAACTGGTGGTCGGCCACGTCGAGGATTCGATCAAGCGCGGCACCGTGCGCCTGCGCCGCGAGACGGATTCGCGCAACGCCGCGCAGGCGGTGACGCTGCTCGAAACCATCGAGCAATACGATTATACGGCGATGATCGGCGGCGCGCGCCGCGACGAAGAGAAGGCCCGCGCGAAAGAGCGCATCTTCTCGTTCCGCGACGAATTCGGCCAATGGGATCCGAAGGCGCAGCGTCCGGAACTGTGGAGTCTCTATAACGCGCGCCTGCACAACAGCGAGCATCTGCGCGTATTCCCGATCTCCAACTGGACCGAACTCGACGTATGGCAGTACATCGCGCGGGAGAAGCTCGAACTGCCGCCGATCTACTACGTGCACGACCGCGAGATCGTGCGCCGCAACGGTCTGCTCGTGCCGGTCACGCCGCTCACGCCGGTGCGCGAGGGCGAAACCTCCGAAGTCGCGCAGGTGCGCTTCCGCACGGTCGGCGACATCAGCTGCACCTGCCCGGTGGCGAGCGATGCCGACAACGTCGAGAAGATCATCGCGGAAACGGCCGTGACGGAAATCACCGAACGCGGTGCGACGCGCATGGACGACCAAGCCTCCGAAGCCGCGATGGAACAGCGCAAGAAGCAAGGTTATTTCTGAGCATCACGCCCCGAGGAACGAGAGAATTATGAGCATCTATCAAGCTGAAGACCTGGGCGTGCTGCGCTTCATCACCGCGGGTTCCGTCGACGACGGCAAGAGCACGCTGATCGGCCGTCTACTGTACGACAGCAAGGCCGTGCTGTCGGATCAGTTGTCCGCGATCTCGCGCGCGAAGAACAAGCGCACGGTCGGCGACGAAATCGATCTGTCGCTGCTGACGGACGGCCTCGAAGCCGAGCGCGAGCAGGGCATCACCATCGACGTCGCATATCGCCACTTCGCGACGGCCAAGCGCAAGCTCATCATCGCCGATACGCCGGGCCACGAGCAGTACACGCGCAACATGGTGACGGGCGCATCGACGGCGCATGCCGCGATCATCCTCGTCGACGCGACGCGCGTGACCTTCGAAAACGGCGAAGCGCAACTGCTGCCGCAGACCAAGCGGCACAGCGCGATCGTCAAGCTGCTGGGCTTGCAGCATGTGATCGTCGCGATCAACAAGATGGATCTAGTCGAATACGGCGAAGCGCGTTTCAACGAGATCCGCGATGCGTATGTCGCGCTTGCGCGCCAGCTCGGCCTGAGCAACGTGCGTTTCGTGCCGGTGTCGGCGCTCAAGGGCGACAACATCGTGACGGCGAGCGAACGCATGCCGTGGTACGCGGGCGAGCTGCTGCTCGATCTGCTCGAATCGCTGCCGGTGGCGCAGCCGAACGATCAGGCGCTGCGTTTCCCGGTGCAGTGGGTGGCGCGTCAGGACGGCTCGCAGGCGGACGATTTCCGCGGCTACATGGGCCGCGTGGAATCGGGCGAAGTGCGCGTCGGCGATTCGATCACGGTGTTGCCGGCCAATCGTCAGGCGACGGTCGCGGAGATCATCGCGCCGGTGCCGGGCGGCGTGAGCGCGGTCGATCGCGCGTTCGCGGGCCAGACGGTGACGATCCGCCTCGCGGAAGACGTCGACGTGTCGCGCGGCGATACCTTCGTGCCGGCGGCATCGCAAGTCGATCCGGCCAAGAAGCTCGAAGCCGACATCTGCTGGTTCGACGAAGAGCCGCTGTCGCCGCAGCGCAAGTATCTGCTGAAGCAGACTACCAACACCGTGTTTGCGCGCGTGGGTGCGGTGAAAGAGGTGCTGGACGTGCATACGCTGTCGCATTCGGTGGACCGCAGCACGCTGGCGATGAACGATATCGGCCGTGTCGCGCTGACCTTGCAGAAGCCGATCGTCGCTGACGAGTACGATACGCACCAGGGCACCGGCGCGTTCGTGCTGATCAACGAGGCGACACATCACACGGTCGCGGCGGGTATGATTCGGGCCATCGCTGGCTAATCGTTTTTGACGGGTGAATGGTATGGGTAAGGTCTATTTGATCGGAGCAGGCCCGGGCGCGGTGGATCTCATCACCATGCGCGGCATGCGCCTGCTCGAACAGGCCGACGTCGTGCTGCACGATGCACTGATCGAGCCTGCGATGCTCGATTACGCGCCTCGCGCGAAGACGATCGCGGTCGGCAAGCGGTGCGGCCAGCGATCGACGGCTCAGCATTTCATCAACAAGCAGATCGTCGATGCTGCGATGGAGCATGGGCTCGTGGTGCGTCTGAAGGGTGGCGATCCGATGCTCTTCGGCCGCGCCGATGAGGAAATGCGCGCGCTCGAAGCGGCGGGCATCGCGTTCGAGGTGGTGCCGGGCATTACGGCCGCGCTGGCGAGCGCGGCGTCGTTGCAGCGCTCGCTGACCTTGCGCGGCGTGGCCCGCAGCGTGGCGCTCGCGACCCATTCCCGCGCGGCGGACAGCGATCAGATTCACGAGCAAGCGCGGGCGGATTCTCTCGTGTTCTACATGGGGCGTGATAGTGCGCTGGAGATTGCACAGCAGCTGATCGAGGCGGGGCGGGCGTGGACCACGCCGGTGGCTATTGTGGAGGCCTGTTCCACGCCACGGGAACGAACGCTCACGCTTACGCTTGCTGCTATGGCTTTGGGAGAGGCTCAGGAGTGGTTCGATCCTTTGCAGCCTAGCTTGTTGATGATTGGTGAGGCGTTTCGTGAACGAGGGGCTTCTGCCTCTGGGCGGGGCTTGCAGGCTGCTGCCTAGGACCTTCGATTGGGTCTTTTCCTTTCTTGCTGCTTCTCGTGTCT